>JAFDVP010000007.1:674379-1011569 GCA_018268895.1 Acidobacteriota bacterium
CGCCCCACGATGAAGCGCCGCAGCGACGACACAGCTTCAACGGCAGACGACACCAACAACGCTCCATCGCAGACCGCACCTGATCCTGACGACAAGGCCGAGCGCCCAACGCTGCGCCGCCGCTCTCCCGAGGACATCAAGAACGACAAGCAAAAGAAGAGGACCGACCTCGCCACCGTGACCAGCGCCGGTTCGCTGAACGACGATCCCGATCGCCCGAGACTGAAGCACAACACCAAGTCGAGCGACGACGACAACGACATGCCCAAGCTGCTGGGCGTTCCTCCCGACATGAAGCAGATGGTCGCCGTCTCCGACGCGAAGAACCGCGAGCCTCATCCATTCGCCCGCCCGTGGGAGGACACCGCCGAGCACGCAGCGATCCTGGCAAAGATGCAGGGCTTCGCACGCGCCAAGCTGGCAGAGTACGGCGTCATTCCGGGTGTGACGCCGCCTCAGCAGCTTCCATCGACGGCAACCACCGGCACGAAGGTTGCCGCAGGCAGCAGCGCCAACGCTCCAGCACCCAATGAAGGCCCCGGTCCACCACGTCTCAAGCGAGGCATCCCCACCGACGACACCACGGAAGGCACACCAGCTACAGCAAAGCCCGCGACGCAGGCAGGCACAGAGGCTGGCCCTCCGAGGCTGAAACGCGGCATTCCCACCGACGACACAACGGCCGCTGCGGCCAGGCCCGCTCCATCCTTGGCGGCAAAGAAGGCGTCCGCATCCAGCGCGCGCAGCAAGACCCACCACACTACCCCGGTTCATGCTCCGGTGGTTCTCGCAGGCGAAGAGCTGAAGGGCTACCTGCTCAGCTACGGCGGAGCGCCAACCTATGTCTACATGGCGCACACGGTGGAGACAGGCTCCGTGATGCGTTACGTCACCGTTGTTGCGCAGGACGACGGGATGGGACAGCTCAAGGTCGCGCTTGCCTCCGCCACCGACGCCGCGCATCTCGACCGCACGCCGTGGATGCGCCTGGTCGACGCCGTCGACGTTGAGGCCAGCAACCGCGCCAGCCTGCTCTTCGAGCTGCGCGGCCAAAGCTCGCGTCAGTTCGCGCTCTACCGCGTCATCGCCGCAAAGCCTGAAGAGATCTTCGTGACAGCGAACGGTTTCTAAGAAAGCTCCACTGAAGGGAGAGAAGGCCCGCTATTCTGAGGCGCAGCCGAAGAATCCCTGTAGTTCGCTGCGCCGATGCAACAAAGCGCGGCTACGCAACCACGATCTGGTCGGTATAAATCCACGCCGGGCTTCCGGCGCGGATATGCCACGAAGGCATATGAAGAATGCTCTCTCCATGCACCTTGATATAACGCGCCCTTGTATTCAAGTCGGCGCGGAACGATTGCACCGGGATGTTCGCGATCCCCGGATCTTCCTTCGGATTCGGATTGTTCGGATTGCTCACCCGCACTTCGTTGCCGAACGCGCTTCCGTCGGTTGACGTCGAGTAGCTGACATAGGCAGGCAGCACAAGCAGGTTCCAGTCCGGCTGCGCCTGCGCATTGAGAAAATCCATGTTCACGGAACCGATGTCCGTCACCTCTCCCATGTCCAGAACGAAGTCCATGTGCTGGCCCTTGTAGGCCACCCAGTTGACATCCGGCGCGCTCCACGACTCCCACGAACCAAAGATGCCATCGGTTAGCCGCTGCGCGTTGGCAGCGCCGCCTTCAGGCAGCGTGACAGGCGCGATCTTCTTGCCGAATGACCTGGCATGTTGCGTCTCCGCGACCTTCGTGAAGACTCTGTCGTAGGACGCCTGATAGTCGTCAGGAGTCGTGGTGCGCTCTCTTACCTTCGTTACGCCGTCCTGCTTGCATCCGCTGACGAACTCCGTGACAAGGGCCTTCATCTCCGGCTTTACGAAGACCTTGCCGTCCGAAGTATGCGCGAACATGCTTCGCGGAGTGTCCGCGTCTTCGTTTCGTCCGATCTGGATCGTCGCATACTTGATCGGCAGGCGAGCGATCTTAACCCGCGTAAGCATTTGCGGACTCTTCGCCGCCGCCTTCTCTGCTTGGTCAAACAGTGCGTTGTACGTCTTCATCATCGCCGCCGACAGGTAGGCATCCTTCGCATCCTCCGGGCTGCCGAAGATGTTCAGCTTGAACCCGCTGCTCAACAGCGACTCGCGCATCCTGTCGATGTACTGACGAATATACGGCGCCGCCTGCCCGTAGTAGCCGCTCAGGTATTCATCGATAAGGGCGCTGTCGTCGGCGTTCGGGTCCCACATCAGCTTGCAGATGAGATAGGCCCTCAGCCCGGAGAACTCACCGCCGGCCTGTCCGTTCGCCTGCATGAAGAGCGAGTTGACGTTGTGGTCCGTGTAGAACTTGATGTTCGGCTTCAGCGTATGAAGGTTCGGGAACGGACTGACCAGGTTGGAAAACTGGATGTTGTAGTCCCAGATAAGGATGTTGCCCGATATCTTTCCCCACGCGATCAGGTCATTGGAAAACTTCGGATCGGTCTCAAAGACCGGCCCCTGTCGCCTGCTCTCGATGTTGCAGAGCATGATGTTGACGTTGGGCTGGGCCTGTATATTCTGCGGCGGCGTTCTTGAGTACCAGTAGGCCAGCGTAGAGATCGTCTTCTCAGGAAACGCTTTTGCCACGTCATTCACGAAGTACAGGATGGACCCACTCGGAACTCCGCCATACTTTGCATTCAGCTCCGTACAGGGGCCGCAGTGGCAATACTGGTCATTGTCGTTCTGGCTCACCGACCAGTAAGAGGCATGGGGCTTCGCCGCAATCTTTTCCTTCAGGTTGGCCGTCAGCACGTCAAGCACTTCGCGATTCGAAAGGCATAGCTGCGTCCCCGGCAGCCGTTGTCCGTTGACGAGCGAAAAGTATTCCGGATGCGTCTTGCCATACCTGTCCGGCGAAACCAGCTCGTTGAAGGTGTGGACGAACAATCCCCAGTCGTCGCGCGACGAAAGCCTGTGCCAGTTGGTGTATTCCGGGGCGCGGGTGTCCGGGTACGATGTGGTCCGGTATTGCACCGCAGGAACAACCACAAGCTCATCGCGAGGAATGCCGACTGCACCTGACGTCGGAACATCGATCGCCTTCGACGTATACATCCTGAAGCCCCAAAGCTCCAGCAGTCCATAGACGCCGTAGAGAACACCCTTTCCCGTACCCCCGGCAACGATCAGGTTGTCTCCCGCGGGACGGAAGGCGAAGCCATCCTCCTTGAGTTGTTTGAAGTCGGTGTTGCGCGTCTTCGCATATTGCGTCTGTCCAATAAAGAAGGCAGGGCCGCTGCGGTACTCTCCTTCGCTCTTTAACGCCAGGTTTTTATGCGACATCTCTGCCACATAATGCTGGAGCTTCTCGGCCGCCTGCTGTTCCACCGGACTCGCCTGGCTGGGAACAACAATCTGGTACTCCTCCAGCCTCCGCATACTCACTTTCTTCTGGGACTGCTTCGCTTGAGCCAATACGGCCTGAGGCAGAAAGCTAAAGCCCGCGGCAACCAGCCCCGAGCCCTTTAGAAATTCAAGGCGGGTTATCTTCGTTTGCGATTTCATGGCAGTTTGTTGCGTCGATCCTACCAAACTCGCTGCACGACAATCTTCTTCAAGCATGCGGCGGTTGCAAATAGGTTCGCCTGCAGCTCAGAATGACGTTCGCAGCTGTGGCTGAGAGAGTTCAAACTGATCCATTTACCTGTGCGGCCTGCCAGCCAAAAAAATAGGGTCTCCAGCGTTTGCTGAAGACCCCTTGCTCTTGCCATCTGCATCCTGGCGAAGCGCAGCTACCCTCCACAACTCTGTCATCCTGAGCGAAGCGCAGCGAAGTCGAAGGACCTGTATTTTGCAGCAGCCGGCAATGCAATTGCTTACAACTGCCCGAACTTGCCGGCCTTCAGATCGGCCACCGCCTGCATGATCTCTTCGCGCGTGTTCATCACGAAGGGGCCATAGCTGGCGACCGGCTCATTGATCGGCTCGCCACTCAGCAATACAAGCTGCGAGTCTTCCTTCGCCTCGATCGTCACGATGTTGCCTTCCTGCGAGAGAGCAGCAATGCGCGCCTCGCCTGTCAGCTTCGCCGAGCCGTTCACGGTCACATCGCCCTTGCGCAGAACGATCGCCGTATTGTGGCCCTCAGGTACCGTCAACTCGACCTTCTCGCCAGCCTTCAGGATCACGTCCCACACGTTCAGCGGAGTGAATGTGGTTGCCGCGCCTTTGGTTCCGTCGACGTCGCCCGCGATGACACGGATGTGTCCGCCGCCGGGAAGGCTTACGACCGGGATCTGCTCCTTCGTGATGGCCTGGTAGCCGGGTTTGGACATCTTGTCCTTCGCCGGCAGATTCACCCAGAGCTGAATCATCTCGAAGGTCCCTCCGGCCTTGGAGAACTCGGCCTCGTGCAACTCTTCGTGAAGAACGCCCGAGGCAGCAGTCATCCACTGCACGTCGCCGGGGTAGATCACGCCCGAGTTTCCCGCCGAGTCGCGATGGCCCACCGACCCTTGATAGGCGATGGTGACCGTCTCAAAGCCGCGGTGCGGATGCTCGCCGACGCCGCGACGCTTTGCGCTGGGCGTGAAGTACTGCGGCCCGGCGTAGTCCAGCATCAGGAACGGTGAGACCTCAAGCTGAAGCCCGTTCGAGGGGAAGAGGTTCCGCACAGGGAATCCGTCGCCGACCCAGTGATTGCTGCCGGGGCCATAGGTTCCAATGACTTTTTTCTGCGTTGTGGTTGTGGTGCTCATCGTATTGCTCCCTTCGGCGCACGGGGGCGCCACTTCATGTGCGTGGTGCGTTGTGTAGCGTTCAAAACTTTATCGAGCCGTAATCATCCGGGCGCCCCATCCTTGCGCAGCAAGGGTGGGATACGAGCGGGTGCCCCATCTTCGCGACGGCTTCTTCGTCGCTAAGGTGGGTTTGCAGGATGCCGGGTGAAGAACTAAAAATTCTCTTCCGCCGTGCGCCCCAGACGTCGCAACAGAGGAAGAAGCTCCACTCTCTCCTGCTGGGTGAAGTTCCCGACAGCCCGCTCCATCGCCAGCCGGTGCTGCGCAAAAGCCTCCGAGATCGTCTCCTTGCCCTTGCCGGTGAGCTGGATAATGCGGGCGCGGCGGTCTTTTTCGTCGTCGCACCGCGTCACCAGCCCACGCTTGATAAGCCGGTCGACCGCAGCGGTCATCGAGCCGCTGGTCAGCAGAACCTTCTCGCCGAGCTGCTTTACCGTCAGCGGCCCCTTGTGCAGCAGCGCTTCGAGAACGCCAAAGTCGCTGATACCCATATCGAAGCGCGCAATGCTGCGGGCGGAGTGTGCCTCAACCGCCCGCGATGCCTTCCAGAGAAGCAGCCAGAGGTGCATGCCGCTCAGGTCCTGTTCGTGTTGTGTTGGCGTTGTCATGTATCTTGATATAAAGATGCTTGATATCAAGATAAAGATTCAAACAAAGCCAACCTGTTGGATTTATAAGGGAAAATCCGTGGTTGGCGTTTACTGAGCCGTCAGGTGAACTTCTATCGGCTCATCCGACGGAGAAACAACCTTCGTCAGGACCGGGAAGATCAGCGACAGCAGCGGCTGCACTGCCTCGACGGCAGGGGCATGGTTGGGGGTGTAGAACCACTGTTTGACTGCGCCGTAAATCGCCCAGGCTGCTGTCGTGGCTACGATCTCCGGTGTGAGGCCCTCGGGAGCGGCTTTGTCCTTAATACCTCTAAGGAGTGTGCGCTGAATGGCGGCCACAATGCCTGCCTCCATAAGCGGCTCAAAGGCGCTATTTCGGTTGCAGTCGGCGCTGGCATGGGTGGAGGTCAGGTAGTCGCAGGTGGCCAGGATGATCGCGCTGGCGGCCGATGGACAGGTACCGTCGAACATGATGTTGCGCTCTGCCAACAACTTATGGAAGCCTCCGGCCACCATGGCGTCGAGCAGGGCGAACTTGTCGTTGTAGTGGTCGTAGAAGGTGGCGCGGTTCACGTCGGCCAGGTCGGTGATGTCCTGGACAGAGATCTCGTCGAAGCTCTTTGTCTGCATCAGCTCGCGCAGAGATCCCTGAAGGGCATGACGGGTCCTCCGAATGCGGGGGTCGCGAACTTCACAATCTGAGATCGGCATCCTGGCTCCTCCCTATTAGAGGCTATCAGAGAGAAAAAGAATCGAACAACCAACGAGTGTCGTCTACTTCTCTGTAATACGACGTTAGTCGGTTAGACGTCTTATGTCGTTAAAAAGGAGCACTACGATGTCAACGTTACTTCATATCGATTCAAGCCCACTTCAAAGCTCCATTACGCGGGAGTTGAGCCGGGAATATGTCCTCGCCTGGAGGGCGAAAAACCCAAGTGGACAGGTGATCGAACGTGACCTTGCCGCCGATCCTGCCCGGCCGATCGACCAGAGCTGGGTCGGCGCGGCATACACCCCGGACGACGCCCAGACCGCCGAGCAGAAGCAGGTGCTTGCCCTCTCGGACCAGTTGATCGCCGAGCTGCAACAGGCCGACGAGATCGTGATTGGAGCGGCGATGCACAACTTTGGCGTCCCCGCTGTGCTGAAGCTCTGGATCGACCAGGTGGCGCGTCGCGGCAAGACCTTCGCCTACGGCGCAAACGGGCCGGAGGGTCTGCTAAAGGGCAAGAAGGCGACGGTACTGGTTGCGAGTGGCGGCGTGTACAGCGAGGGAACTCCCGGCGCGGCGATGAACTTCGTCGAGCCATATCTTCGCGCGGTGCTCGGGTTTCTTGGAATTACCGATGTGGCGTTCATCACTGCGGGCGGCGCGGCCAAGGTGATGATGGGCGCGGTCGAGCGCGGCGAGTTTCTGAAGCCAACCCTGGAGCAGGTGCGAGAGCTGGCGGCGTAAAGGGTTGTTTGTATCAGTTTTGTTTAAGGACACGGCTTTAGCCGTGTCGAAGCTCCAGCGAGGAGAGCGGCTTCAGTTGCTGAGGTCATCGTTTGCATGAGGAGCTGACCTCAGGGGCTAGCCCCTTACCTCTTCCAAAGCAGGACGGCACGGCTGAAGCCGTGCCCTTAACAAAGCGGTTCGAGGTTCGCTCGAATGTCCACTCATGCCGCGATAAAACCGCGTCATGAATGGGGAACCCGGTACCCGGCCGGTAGCCGGGTTCGATTGAGGAGAGAGAAATGAAGATCGCCGTTACGATTTCGCGCGTGTTGCTGGGGCTTCTGTTCACCGTCTTTGGGGCGAACGGGTTCCTGCACTTTATTCCGATGCAGCCCCCCGCGGGCCTCGCCGGACAGTACATGGGAGCGCTGTTTGTCTCCCACTACCTTGTTGTGGTCTTTCTGGTGCAACTGGTGGGAGGCATTCTGCTGCTTGCGAACCGGTATGTTCCTCTGGCCCTCATCCTGCTTGGGCCGGTGATTGTGAACATTGTGTGCTTCCATGCGTTTCTTGCGCCCGAGGGGCTGCCGATGGCGCTGTTTGCGACAGTGCTCTGGCTCGTCGTCTTCAGCGGCGTGCGCAGCGCCTTCTCGGGTGTCTTCGCGCAGCGGGTCAACGCCTGACAGCGGCCGGTAAGCCAAAGCAGATCAATCGAAGCGAGAAAGCGCTGGGTTATGATGCAGAGGAACGGCAGGGGCTATACTGCCGTCTCTCCGTCTTTCAAAACTACAGTCTCGTGAGGCCATATGCTGTGGCGGTCGGGTTGTCTTGCGCTGAGCAACATGCAGACGTGTCAGTACCTGCTGCTCGGCCTTCTGATGGTTCCAATCGCCTGGGCGCAGAAGCCCACAGTGCAGCAAGCGGGGGCGTCTGCGGTCGCAACCGCAGCAGAGACTCCGCTGGCTCCGATCACGATTGTGCGCAAGCCGGGCCATGAAGACGGCGAAGCGCAGATGCCGGGAGAGAAGAAGGGCAAGGTCCGCAAGATTGCGCCGCACGCTGTGGCGGCGTGGCGGGTCCGGGGTGATGCGGGTGCGCTGATCCTGGTGTTGCAGCCCGCCAAGGGGCAGGTGGCGAAGCAGTACATCCTGCGCTACTACGATCTTGCCAGCGGACGCAGGCGCGTGCTGGGGAGAGTGCCGTTCGCGTCGGGTTCGGTTGTCGAGACGAAAGAGACCGACGACCGCTGGGCCTTTGCGTTGAGCGGAATAGAGCAACCGGAGGGTTCTCCATCGGTCGTGGTCGGCGACGACCAGGCGATTCCGGGGCTGCTTTTGAACGCAACCTCTCCTGAATTTCATAGTGACCGGACGCTGAGTTTTGCGCAGGCGGGTGTGTCGAAGACGGCGAAGGTCGGCGTGCTGCTGGGGACCGAGCTCCACGAGATCTATGCTCCGCCGCAAACCGCACAGACCGCACCGAAGTACCTCCAGGTCTTTCCGAATGGCGACGCCATGGTCGAGCTGGAGAACGGTTCGATTGCCAAAGGCCGCTGGCGTACGAACGGGGAGTTGATCAATCTCTTTGGCCTGAAGGCGACCTATGCTGTGCCGGTTGCCGATCTGACTCCGGTCAAGGGCGTTCCGGCGGGGCAGCGTTTCGGCATACGGCTGACGCAGGAGCTGTCGTCGCGGTCGACGCACGAGGGCGACACGGTGAAGGCAGTGTCGATCACGCCGGTCGTGGTGGATGGCGAGATCATGGTGCCGGCGGGGTCGCACTTCGAGGGCACGGTGACGCAGGCGAACAGCACCGGCTGGGGCTTCAAGCATGAGACGGCCTCGCTGACAATCAAGTGGACGAAGGTGACGACGCCGGACGGCCATGCGCTTGAGACCGACATGCGCGTGTTCTCTGTGGAGAACGCGCAGGAGAAGGTCAACGAGCAGGGAAAGATCCAGGGAATACGGTCGACGGGGACGATCGGCAGCTCGGTGGAGAACGGCGTCCTGTCGTTCGCGGGGGTTGATCCGATTGCGTACATCTTCGCGTCGGCGTCGGGGCCGGCGGTGCTTGGAGTGGCCGAGCCGGAGATTCTGTATCACGGCGGCACGGAGCTGCTGCTGGAGAACGTGAAGCCGCTGATTACGTCGACGGTCTATCCTCCGTCGGTGCTGCCGATGGAGAAGAACGCGCAGGGACGCGAGGAGCTTCAGGCGTTCGTCAAGACGCTGCCGTATCGCACGCGGACGAAGGGGTCGAACAAGGTCTCGGACCTGACGAACCTGGTGTTTATCGGCAAGCCGGACGCTTTGCAACGCGCGTTTGCCGCGGCCGGATGGGTGCATACCGACGAGTTGTACGCCGGGTCGACCTTCCGCACGGTGAAGACGCTGACCGGCAACCAGACCTACACGCAGGCACCGATGTCGGTGCTGCTGCTCGACGAGCGGCCGCCGCTGTTCACGCTGAGCAAGACGACGAACACGTTCTCGTCGCGCCATCATCTTCGTGTCTTCCCAACCGACGACAAGTACGATGGGCAGACAGTTCTGACGTCGTCGTCGACGCAGGACATCGGCATCGCGTTTTCGCGCAAGCAGAAGACGTTCATCCACGTGATCGACCAGCACATCGACAACGAGCGGTCGAAGGTGGTGAACGACCTGATGTATACGGGCTGCGTGGAGAGCCTGGACATGGTGGATCGTCCGTGGGTGCCGCGCGATGCGTACAACTCGACCGGCGATCGTCTGCTGACGGATGGCGAAGCGGCGGTGCTGAAGATCAGCAGCTGCGAGAACCCGGTGACGACGCCGGAGACACCGGCCCCTGCGCCGAACCGTATGCAACGCTCGACGCGCAATACGGCGCTGATCATCCGCAACAGCCTGTATCGCGGCAATCTGGTGTACCAGGGGATCGCGGGCGGCTTCGCGGCGCGCAACTACTTCAAAAACGAGAGCGAACTTCCGCCGGACACGGGAGCGTGGCGCAAGACAGATGCTTCGGGTTCGGACTACAAGGGGTTCGGCTCGAATCCGGGTCTACAGCGACGAAAGCCGGGCGAGTCGCCTGGCTCAGCGCCAAGCCCGGAAGATCTGGCCGCGATTGCAAAGGCGAAGGAAGACCACAAGTGGGACCCTCCGCGCTACGAGTTTGCGCTTGAGGGCGGCTATGTGCACATGCGGTCCAGCTATCTGTCGGCCGTGGGCGTGATTGAGACCTCCTCGGTGCCGACGAATCCCACCTATTTTCTCTTCATGGCAGATGAGGTTGGCGACGGATGGGCGGCGGGCGGTTCGGTAACGGTGAATAGCTGGAAGCATTTTTCCAACGAGTTTTCGTACTTTCGCCAGCAGGTCAAATATCAGCTCGCGCTATTGAACGTTGCTATCCCTGCTGGTCAAACCGCCACCTTCGACGAAACAGATCTCGAAGCAGAACGTATCGGTCTGGTGACACGACAGTTTGAGTACAACCTGCTGATTCATCCCACGCGGCCGGCATCGCGCTGGCGGCCATATGCTGCGGTGGGGCCGGTGCTTCAGCTCGTTGCGTTGAATGGCGCTCCGCTGAAGAAGCCGGCTGGCGTTTATACGCTGGGGTTGAAGAACATCGGCCTGTTCAAGGCGGCGTTCGACTTCGGCAATACGCCTCCCCTGGACGGCGGCGGCATCTTCCACTTCGGTTTGCAATATGGAGGCGGCGTTAAGTACCGGGTGACGCCGAGGATGATGCTTCGCGCGGACTGGCGTGAGACGTGGGCGAAGAACCCGGACATCATCGCGAACAGCTACGAGGACTACGACCCCAATGCGCTCGATGAGACTTACACCACGGACGTGATCCGCGTGGGGCCGGAGAGGAAGTTCATCAAAGAGCGGTTTACGCTGGGCGTGGCGTTTACGTTTTAGGGCTTCTCGCACGGGAGAAGGCGGTTCGAGCTGCGTTCGAATGCCCCACTCATGCGATGAAGCCGCATGAATGGGGTACCCGGTTCTTCGACTCCAAACCAAATTGATGAAGCAATCAGTCGGCGATGCCAGGGTCGGGGGTATCGATGCCGAGCGCGGTGGCGAGTGCGTTGAGGTGGTCCTGCTCGTCGCGCAGGATCTCGCGCAGATCTTCGCCGAGGGCGAACTGGTTGAGCTCGTCGGCCTGCTTGACGCGGCGGCGGTAGTTGCGGATGGTCTCCTTCTCGGCTTCGAGGTCGAAGCGCAGCATCTCTTCGGCCTTGTTGGAGGTCTTCACGGACTTGGGAGTGACGGCAGGCATACCGCCGAGGTTGTCGATCCAGTAGCTGAGCTTTAGCGCGTGTGCGAGCTCTTCACCGGCGTGGACTTCGAGCTCCCCGGCGATGTTCATGTAGGCCGCTCCCTTGAGCACCTGCGAGTAGTTGACGTAGCCGATGATGGCCTGGTATTCGCGCTCAAGGTCCTGGTTGAGGAGCGCTACCAGCTTCTCGCGGGTGAAAGCGCCGTTCTTCTTCTTCGAATCTTTCGACATGCTTCTTTCTCCGTCGGGAATTTCCCTCATCTGTGTGATGCAGAAAGAAGATACAGCGTTTTGCGCGGGGAGACGATAGACCGCGGATTCTACTCGACGCTGCGCAATGCCTGAACGACTCGTCCATGCTCGTGGAGGATGGACGGGCTCTCCTGCAACAACGGCAGGTAGCGCTGGCGGAAGGCGTTGTCGGGTGCGTCTGCTGCGAAGAGCGAGGCGATGGCCTGTGCTCCGGCGATCTTCTCCTCGGCGGTTACCTTCTCATCGTCGAGGAGCTCATCGATGCTCGTGATTGCCGTTGAAAGCGGAGCGATCCAGCGAAAGTCGGCTCCGCTGAGCAATTGCTGCAGAAACGCTGCGGGCGTGACTGGTCCGACGGCCTTTTCATACGCTGCGCGCTCGTGATCGAGGATGGACTTGTGCAGCGAGAGCAGAGGCTTGCGAATGTCTTTGAGAAATTGAGTGGCGCTTTGTTCGTTGAAGGATTTCATCGGTGCTCCTGGCAATTGTTTCGTGGATCGAATTTGCTTGAGATTCTCTATTTCTTCGGGATAATGGTAGCGTCATGAGCAAGGTAAAAAGTCCGCAGGACAAGAAGCTAGCCAGCCTGAAGAAGGATGGTCGAAATATGTATGGTGAAAACGATAAATCTAGTCGGAAAAATATACCTCGTTCAAAACAACGACAACATCAGACTGAACGAAGACCAATGAAAGATGCGCTTGTCTTAGTAACTAAAGCAAAGGACAGTGAAGAAATTGACGACCTTGCCTTTGCGGCAGAGTCTGCGACGATTGCGAAGAGGCGTAAAGGGTTCGCGAAGGTTCCGGACGCATCTTTAGGTGAGGCTCTGTGGTGGAAGAGAGAGAACAATTCAAGCAACATGCACATGAACAAAAAGAAACTGTTGGTATCAATGGGGAAAATCGTAAAGGTCTAGGTGGTGTAGATGTAAATGGGCTCAATGGCTTCTGTGGGATCACAGGCAAAAAGCAGATCCCTCGGCTTCGCTCGGGATGACAACTCTTTAGGAGTGTCTTGCCGAGGGCCGAGGGAGTGGTTGGGTTTCGTGTGAGTTCTGATATTGATGCTTACAGCGGGAACTGCTTGAGCCACGCCTTGAAGTCCGCGCCGAGCTTTTCGTTCTTGAGGCCGAACTCGACAGTGGCCTTCAGGAAGCCGAGCTTGTCTCCGGCGTCGTGGCGCTTGCCCTCGTAGGTGAAGCCGTAGACGTTCTCGTGCTTGAGCAGGGCCTTGATGCCGTCGGTGAGTTGTAGCTCTCCGCCTGCGCCGGGGGTGATGGTTTCGAGCATCTCGAAGATGCGCGGTGTGAGGATGTAGCGGCCGATGATGGCGTTCTGCGACGGTGCCTCTTCGGGCCTGGGCTTCTCGACCATGTCGGAGACCTTGAGCAGGCGCGGGTTCTTCGCGTCGGGCGTGACCTTGAGGCAGCCGTAGTTCTGGATGGCTGCGCCTTCGACGACTTCGGAGCCGAGGATCGACGAGCCGGTGGCCTCGAAAGCCTCGACCATCTGCTTCATGCAGGCGGTCTTCGCGTCGACGATGTCGTCGGGCAGGATGACGCAGAAGGGCTCGTTGCCCACGATTTCTTTCGCCATGAGAACGGCGTGGCCGAGGCCGAGCGGTTCGGCCTGGCGCGTGACGGTGATCTTGGCCAGCTTCGTGACGGATTTGGCGACCTCGAGCAGCGCGGTCTTGTTCTTTGCGGCGAGTGAGGCTTCAAGCTCGGGCGCTCGGTCGAAGTGGTCTTCCATGCAGGCCTTGCCGCGGCTGGAGACGAGGATGATCTCGGTGCAGCCTGCCGCTACGGCCTCTTCGACGCCGTACTGGATCAGCGGCTTGTCGACGAGACAGAGCATCTCCTTGGGGATGGCTTTGGTGGCGGGGAGGAAGCGGGTGCCGAGGCCCGCGGCGGGGAAGACGGCTTTGCGGATTTTCTGAGTCATGAATTCCTTCGATGCAGAATCGTATGTGGGAATCGTAGCAAGGCAGGGGGAAGGTTGGGATACCACGCTTGGGGGAACTGTCTTTATTGTGCTGTTGTATGCCTTGCTTGAGGGCATCCATTCGACTTCGCTCAGGACAGGCTCTTTAGCCGTGCCGAAAGACTAAGTACAAGAAATCGGCTTCAGCCGCTGAGGTACGTTCTTCGCCGTGCGGGCAATGCCCTCAGGGGCTGAAGCCCCTCACTTATTTGAAATTTGTGGCACGGCTGAAGCCGTGCCCTTAAGCAAAGCGGTTCGAGCTTCGCTCGAATGCCCACCTTAGTCGCGATGAAACCGCGCCGAAGATGGGGCACCCAGCTGGTGGTCGTTTGAGTGTTTTACATTCCCACTCTTCACTGCGCGAAGGATGGGGCACCCGATTTACTGTGCGTCCAGTTTTTTAGTTACAAGCTCGTTGAGCAGTGCCGGATTGGCCTGGCCCTTGGAGAGTCGCATGACCTGGCCGACGAAGAAGGCGGAGACGGTCTTCTTGCCGCCCTTGTACTGCTCCACCTGTTTGGGATTCGCGGCGATGACCTCGTCAATCATCTTTTCGATCGCGCCGGTGTCGGAGATCTGCTGCGGCTTCTCGCGCTCGTAGACGGCGGCGAAGTCCTCGTTGTTCTCAAAGGCAGTATCGAGTAGCTGCTTGAGCTGCCTGGAGCTGATGGTGCCTGCTTCGAGAAGGTCGGCGGCCATAACGAGACCGTCCATCGTCACGGGGGATTGGGCGAGTTCGAGGCCCTTCAAACGCAGGCGCATCGTGAGTTCAGTAGTAAGCAGGGCGGCGACGCGGCGCGGCGACTTTGCCTTCTTGGCGGCGACCTCGAAGGTGTCGGCGAAGGACTGCGTGGCGGTCAGCGTGGCTGCGTCCTGTTCGCTGATCTCGTATTCGGCGATCATGCGTGCGCGGCGTGCCTCAGGAAGCTCAGGCATGCGCGCGATGATCTCGGCCTGCCATTCGGAGCCAACAACAAGCGGCGGAAGGTCGGGCTCGGGGAAGTAGCGGTAGTCGTGGGCCTGCTCCTTGGAGCGCATGGAGTAGGTGCGGCCTTCGCCGGAGTTCCACAAACGCGACTCCTGCACGACGCGGCCGCCGTCTTCGAGCACGCCGATCTGGCGCTCGATCTCGTACTGCACCGCAGAGCGAATGAAGCGGAAGCTGTTGACGTTCTTGACCTCGGCTTTGGTGCCGAACTGCTTTGCGCCCTTGAGCATCACGCTTACGTTCGCGTCACAGCGCAGCGAACCCTCTTCCATGTTGCAGTCGGAGACGCCGGTGTAGAGCAGTATCTCTTTCAACTTGGTGAGGTACTCGAAGACCTCGTCGGGTGTGCGCAGGTCGGGTTCGGAGACGATCTCGACCAGCGGCGTTCCGCAGCGGTTGAGGTCGATGTAGGTGCGGTTGATAGAGTCGGCAAAGCCGTCGTGCAGGCTCTTACCGGCATCCTCTTCCATGTGCAGGCGAGTGACGCCAATGCGCTTGGTGATGGGCGCGCCTGCCGCGTCGAAGGCAGGGACGTCGATCCAGCCGTGCTCGGCGATGGGCTTGTCGAACTGCGAGATCTGGTAGGCCTTGGGCGAGTCGGGGTAGAAGTAGTTTTTACGCGAGAAGATGCTGGTCTCGCGAATCTCGCAGTTGATGGCCTTGGCCGCGAGCACGGCGTACTCGACGGCCTGGCGGTTGAGCACGGGCAGTGCTCCGGGCAGGCCGAGACAGGTCGGGCACACGTGGGTGTTTGGTTCGCCACCGTACTGGTTCACGCAGCCGCAGAAGGCCTTGGTCTGTGTGAGGAGCTGAACGTGGACCTCGAGCCCGATGACGGGCTGGTATTTGGCGAGGACCTCGGGTGAGAGCGCGGTGGCGGTCGACATGGTCATCTTGATTTTATCAAGTGACGAGAGGCGAGTATCTACTGCGGGCCTGAGGACTCCTTGCGGGTGAGGATCGAGTTGACATTGCTCTTGTCGACGAGCGAGACGCCGGTGTCGACGAAGGAGGGGAAGGGCGAGAACGGGTCGAGGTCGTAATCCTCGCCCATCTTTACCGGGTAGTGATGCAGATTGTCGAGCGCACGGAGGCCGACAAGCGCCATGGTGTAGGGCTTTTGCGAGATGGTGGAGTCGATGATGCCGTCCTTGACCAGTTGCAGGGTGGCAACGTCGGTGTCCATCGCGATCAGCAGGCGGCCGGGATCGCCGTCAGCTTTGGCGCGGCGAATGGCCTCACCCACGTCCTTTCCAGCAGAGGATTGCAGGCAGATGAAGGCGTCGATGCGGTCCTTGTCCTTGCGCGCCAGGTATTGCTGGGCCTTGTCCATGGCGACGCCGGAGTCGCCCTTCATGTCGAAGACCTCGATGATTTTGATGTTAGGGAAGTTGCTGAAGACGTCCTTGTAGCCCTTGAGACGTTCGTCGAGATTGGGTTGGCCGGGCATGGTGAAGAAGACGACGTTGCCTTTGCCATTAAGAACAGCCGCTGCCCGCTGTCCGCCAAGGCGGCCTGCCTGGAGATTGTTGGTGCCGATGAAGTAGAGGCGCTTGCTGGCTGGTGCGTCTGAATCCATGGTGATGACGGGGACCCCGGCGGCGATCGCTGCATCGATCTCAGGAGTCAGGAGGGTTGCGTCTGTTACCGAGACAAGGATGCCGGAGGGTTTGGAGGCGACGACGGAGCGGAACTCCTGCACCTCGGCCTGTGGGTCGAAGTTACGCGGGCCGCGCACATCGGAGGTGACGCCGTAGTCGGCTGCGGCTTTCTGGAAGCCCTCAGCGGCGGTCTTCCAGTAAGGAAGGTCGACATTGACGGTTACCAGGTAGTAGCGCTCGCTCTTGGAGTGGCGTGTGCACCCTTCAAGAAGCGGGAGCACACCAATGACGGCGACGATGATGCCTTTCGTCCAGATACTCATTCTTCGAACCTCCGCAAAAGACATGCTGTCCGAAGCACTCGCTCAACCCGGTTGCGCGGGCAGCACCGCGGCTTACAAAAATGCGGCGGCGAGATAATACGCCCGCGCGGGCAGTTCTGGCTCTGCGGCTTCAACTAAAATCAAGGACAGCATGGTTTTACCGTTCGTCCGCGAACTGCTTGCGGAGTTGGAGCATACTGATGCTTTTGAGCGTGTACGGCGTCATCTGAGCGCCGGATCGGGGCGTCGTCGTGTCTCCGGGCTGACGGTGACGGCTCGCGCACTGTATCTGCCGTACTTCGTGCGCGCGGCCGAGGCCCCGGCGCTGATCGTTGTTTCGGACAACAAATCGGCAGAGGCGCTTCATGCGGCGGCGCTCGAGACGTGCGCGTTGACGGGCGCGCTTGAACCGTCGCAGGTGCTGCGCCTTCCCTCGCATGACGTACTTCCATTTGAAAATCTTTCGCCGCACCCGGAGATTCAGGAGACGCGCGCGTCGGCTCTGTGGAAGATATGCGCGCACAAGGCGCGAACGCCGCGGCTGGTGATCGCTCCCATCGAATCGGCCTGCATGAAGCTCTTCGATCGCGGCTACTATGCCGCGCTTGCGCTCGACCTGCGCGTGGGCGAGGAGCATCTGCCGGAGATGCTGGTGGAGCATCTGCTCTCCGTCGGCTATACGAAGGTCGATGTTGTGGAGATGCCAGGCCAGGTGACGATTCGCGGCGGCATCATCGATGTGTACTCGCCGGAGCAGGACAGCCCGGTGCGTATCGATTTCTTTGGCGATGAGATTGAGTCGATTCGCCGGTTCGATCCGGAGACGCAGCGAAGCAGCTCTTCGTTGGATCGCGCGCTGCTGCTGCCGCTGACCGAAACTCCTGTGACGGAGAAGCTGCTTGGCGCGATCAATGCGCGGCTTACACGTGCTGGTGTTGCAGGCGCCGCACTTGAGGGTGGCGAGGAGCCGGTGGAGTTGCAGACGCACGTTGCTACGCGTACGGGTGAGGCAACAGTATTCCCCGGCTGGGAGTTTTTCGCGCCGGTTGCGGGCGCGAAGAGCACCCTGCTCGATTTGCTGGGTCCGTCGACGCGCGTCTTCGTCGAAGAGCCGGCGATGGTGAAGAACCAGGGCGAGCGCTGGTGGAACAAGGTGGAGCAGAGGCACGAGCGCTCGGGCATCGGCTCGCTGGTGCGCGCGGAGGACATCTATCTGTCGCCGTGGGAGCTTGAGGACCGGCTGCGCCGCACGACGGGCTGCGACCTTGACCAGCTAGGCGCAGTGGATGTTCTCGATGCCGAGCGCAACGAGCTTTCAGAGATCGAGTTTTCGACGCGGCCCACGCAGCGTTTTCATGGTTCGATCCCGGCGATGATCGAAGCCTTGCAGTCTTTGATGCGGCAGGAGGCACGCATTCTGCTGACCGCGCCGAACCAGGGTGAGGTGGAGCGGCTGGCCGGACTGTTGCAGGAGTATCAGGTACCGTATCGCCTGGGGTCGCGCACGGAGCAGCATGGCTCGTCGACGGTGTACTCGGAGTCGAGCTATCTGGCGGGTGACCTGCGCACGCCGGTGATCGTCAAGACGGCGATTGCGGCGGGCGTGCAGATACTCGACCAGGACAAGACGACGGCGCGGCAGATTGTCGTCTTCGGCGCACAGGACCTCTCGGACGAAGCCGACGTCACGGCGCGTCCGGTGCGGCGAGCGAAGTCGAAGGCGGCGGCGTTCATCTCCGACTTTCGCGACCTCGCAGTCGGCGACTACGTCGTGCATGTGGAGCACGGCATCGCGCGCTACATGGGGCTGCGCGTGATCGAGGAGAACGGTCAGCCTCCGCTCGAGCTGATGATCCTGGAGTTCGCCGACGAGGCGAAGCTGTATGTTCCGCTGACGCGGCTCGACCTGATCCAGAAGTATCGCTCAACCGAGACGGGCCCCGCGCCTGTGTTGAACAAGCTCGGCTCGCAGGGATGGCAGAAGACCAAGGCGCGCGTAAAGAAGGCGATGGCCGACATGGCCGCGGAGCTGCTGAAGCTCTATGCCCAGCGCGAGGCCACGCAGGGCATGCCCTTTTCGCCCGACACCAACATGCAGCGCGAGTTTGAGGACGCTTTCGACTTCAACGAGACCGACGACCAGTTGAACGCCATCGCCGACATCAAGCAGGACATGGAGTCGACGCAGCCGATGGACCGCCTGCTGTGCGGTGACGTGGGCTACGGCAAGACCGAGGTCGCCATGCGCGCGGCCTTCAAGGCAGTGCAGGACTCGAAGCAAGTGGCGGTGCTGACGCCGACGACGGTGCTCAGCTTTCAACACTACGAGAGCTTCAAGCGCCGATTCGCGAACTTCCCGGTCACGGTCGAGATGATTTCGCGCTTTAGGACTCCAAAGGAGCAGAAGGAGATTCTGGAGAAGGCCGCCGAGGGCAAGATCGACATCCTGATCGGCACACACCGCATCCTGTCGAAGGACCTGAAGTTTCAGGACCTCGGCCTGCTGGTGGTCGACGAGGAGCAGCGCTTCGGCGTGCGCCATAAGGAGCGGCTGAAGCACATGCGCACGGCCATCGATGTGTTGAGCATGTCGGCGACGCCGATTCCGCGCACACTGCATATGTCGCTGATCGGGTTGAGGGACATGAGCGTTATCGAGACGCCGCCGAAGGACCGCATGGCGATCCAGACCATCGTCGCGAAGTTCGACGAGAAGCTGGTGCGCACGGCCATCGAGGTGGAGCTGGAGCGCGGCGGGCAGGCGTACTTCGTGCACAACCGCGTGGAGACGATCTACGACATCGCCGCGAAGATACGAGAACTGGTGCCGCAGGCGCGCATCGTCGTGGGCCACGGACAGTTGCCGGAGGCGGAGCTGGAGCGCGTGATGCTCGCCTTTATGAATCACGAGTACGACGTGCTGGTGGCGACATCGATCATCGAGAACGGGCTAGACATTCCGCTTGCGAACACGATCGTCATCAACCGCGCAGATCGCCACGGATTGAGCGAACTTTATCAGTTGCGCGGTCGTGTGGGGCGCTCGAACCGCCGCGCGTATGCGTATCTGCTGATTCCGCCGGAGCAGGAGCTGACGGAGATTGCGCGCCGCCGCCTTGCGGCATTGAAGGAGTTCTCGGACCTTGGCGCAGGTTTCAAGATCGCAGCGCTCGATCTGGAGCTGCGCGGTGCAGGCAACATGCTCGGCGGCGAGCAGTCGGGACACATCGAAGCCATCGGCTTCGAGATGTACACGTCGATGCTCGAAGAGGCTGTGCGCAAGATCAAGGGCGAAGAGGACAAGCCCGCGCACGCCGATACGCAGGTCAACCTGGGCATCAGCGTGCGTATCGACGCGGACTACATCCCGGAGGAGAACCAGCGTCTGCGGATGTACAAGAAGATTGCCGGCGCGGAGGACGTGTCGATGCTGGCCGATGTGCGGGCAGAACTCAAGGATCGCTACGGAGAGCCGCCTGAGTCCGTCGAGAACCTGCTTGCGGCAGGCGAGATTCGTCTGATGGCACAGCAGCTTGGCGTCGCACTGATCGACCGCAAGCGCACGCAGGTCGAGCAGAACAAGGTGAAGACCTTCGTCGAGATGCTGCATGTGAAGTTCGCGGAGCGCGACGGCGCGGCGCAGAGCAATGCCAACAGCGTCGATCCCGGCGTGTTGATGAAGCTGGTGAGCCGCAACACGAAACGCGGCGCGCAGTTTACGCCGCAGGGCGTGTTGCGCTGGCCGTTGACGAGTGCGAAGGCGGACGTTGTCCTGGAAGAGACGCGAGCGCTACTCGATTCGCTGACAAACAAAAGTGGTTGATATTGATTCAACGTTCTAAACCACTTGCGGGAAAGAATGTGACGAATGCAGACGGCCTGTGGGAAAAATATGCTGCGCGCCGAGCGAGCCGGCGGTATGATCGCATTCTGATCGATGAGGCAGCTCATGCATGAGACGATCCGGGTCGGCGAGATGAGCGTGACTTTTCTGAAGACGCGCCACGAGACCGGCGGCGCGCTTGAGATGTATGAGGTCACGCTGCCTCCTGTCGTCAGCGTTGTTGTGCCGCATATCCACCGCGACTACGACGAGATCGTCCTCGGCATGAACGGCATCACGACGTGGACGCTGGACGGCGAGGTCATCGAGCTGCATCCGGGCGGCCGCATCATGATTCCGCGCGGCACGCCGCACTTCTTCGCCAACCTGCACGAGACGACAGCCCGCATGGTGTGCCTGCAAACTCCAGGCATGATGGGGCCCGAATACTTCCGCGAGATCGCGCAACACTTCAATGCAGACGTGCCCGACGTCGCGGCGATCGGCGAGGTGATGAACCGCTACGGTGTAACGCCGATCACGCGGTAACTATTTCAGCGGCGGCTCAGTTGCCTTACACTGCTGTGTGTGACGACCATGCAACTTCGCGGCCTCGTATCTTCCATACTTCTTGGGACAACCATGCTGACATCTGCATCTGCGCAACGAGTCTCTGCCGACGGCGGCAACCAGACCTTCACCTTTCTCGCGGACCAGTATTTCAACGACGTGCTCTTCCACTTCTCGCCCACGCTGGGAACGCAGATGGGGCTACACCAGTACGACAACGAGTTGGAAAACTACTCCGCCGGTACGGTTGAAAAGCAGGTGGTCGCGCTGAAGGTTTACGAGAAAAAGATCGCTGCGATCGATTCGTCAGCGATGGACGCGCCAGTCGCCTCCGACCAGGCGATCCTGCTTAACAGCATCCGCTCGCAGTTGCTTTCGCTTGAGGTGATCCGCAATTGGGAGAAGAGCCCCGACAACTATTCGAGCGGCGTTACCAACTCGATCTTCGTGCTGATGGAGCGGCCATTCGCTCCGCCGAATGCTCGTCTGCGCTCCGTCGTGGAACGCGAGAAGCAGATCCCGCGGGTCTTCGTGGAGGCGCGGAAGAACCTGAAGAACCCGCCGCGCATCTTTACCGAGATTGCACTCGAGCAGATCGACGGCCTGGTGAGCTTCTTCGAGAAGGACGTTCCGGCTGCCTTCGCCGAGGCCGACGATACGAAGGCAAAGGCAGAGTTTGCGGCGTCGAATGCAGCGGTCATCAACGCGTTGAAAGAATATGGCGCGTGGATGAAGACCGACCTGCTGCCGCGCTCGAACGGCGACTATAGGCTGGGAGCGGAGACGTTCGCGAAGAAGCTCAGCTACGACGAGATGGTCGATGTTCCGCTGCCGCGTCTTCTCGATATCGCGATGGCCGACCTGCACCGCAACCAGCAGGAGTTCGCGCGCATCGCGAAGGAGGTCGATCCATCGAAGACGCCGCTAGAGGTGCTGGCCGAGCTGGCGACCATTCATCCCGCGCCGGACAAACTTCTCGACACCTTTCACGGCACCTTCGACTCCCTGATTGCCTACATACGCGCGCACAAGATCATCACGATCCCCAGCGACGTGCAGCCGGTGCTCGAGGAGACGCCGCCCTTCATGCGCGCAACGACCTTCGCTTCGATGGACCCTCCGGGGCCGTTCGAGACGCGATCGACGAAGGCGTACTTCAACGTCACACTACCGGAAAAAGGCTGGTCGCAGGAGCATGTTGCCGGGCACATGGCAAGCTTCAACGTGGGAACCATCATCTCGACCAGCATTCACGAGGCCTATCCCGGCCACTATGTGCAGTTCCTCTTTCAGAACCAGTTTCCGTCGAAGGTGAGGAAGATCGTTTGGGCGAACTCGAACATCGAGGGTTGGGCGCACTACACCGAGGAGATGATGCTCGACGAGGGCTACGCCGCCGCGCCTCCGAACGCCACGCCGGCGCAGGTGCGCGAGGCGAGACTCATTAAACTTGGCCAATTGCAGGACGCTCTTCTGCGCGACGCGCGCTTCGTCAACTCGATCAAGCTGCACACGGGGCTGGGTGAACCGGGCGGCAAGTGGACGATCGATCAGGCGGTCGACTTCTTTGTGAAGGAAGGCTACCAGTCACGCTCGGTGGGGCTGGTCGAAACCAAGCGCGGCACCGCCGACGCGACGTATCTCTACTACACGCTGGGCAAGCTGGAGATCATGAAGCTGCGCGAAGACGTGAAGAAGAAGCAGGGCGCGGCCTTCAGCCTGCAACAGTTCCACGACGACTTCATGCGCCAGGGCTTTGCGCCGGTCAAGGTCATCCGCAAGGCGATGCTGCACGACGATTCGCCTGTGCTGTAGCGGCAGGTTCAACTGCTGAAAAAGCAATCGCAACATCGGCTCTTGAGGTTAATGGGCGAATGATGAAGCCGTATCTGCGTGCGGGCGTTCTTGGCGCAGTGGTATCGTTGGCACTGGCCGGGTGCATGGGAGACGAACCGTACGTGGTGCCTGAAGATCCGTTACCGCCAAACACAATTCTTCTATCGGGAATGATGCGCGAGCTTTCGGCAACCCCCGGCTTTACCGATTCTCTGATCGCACAGTTGAACGGCAACAAGCAGGGGCCGGCGCTGATGTCGCCGCGCCTGATCAAGACATTGAAGGACATGATCCTCGGCAAGGATTGGCAGGGGCTGGATCGTTTTCCCGGCTGGACGCTTGCAGGCATCAATCCGACGGTAAAGATCGCCGGGCGCATCTTTACTAAAAAAGACGATGGCACACCGGACCACAGCGGTGGAGTGAAGGAGAGCGCTCCTGTCGATAACACGCCTGCGACGACGGAGCGCGTGAAGCCGTACATCGATCTTGGGCCCTACACGCTGGAGCATGCGGAGACAGTCGACCTGGGCAAGCCTTCGACCCTGCCGGGGTTTACGACCGAAGGCATCGTCAGCGAACTTGGCGCGGGAGTCATGCGCGGCGATGGGCCGAACGCAACGCTTGCTCCTTTACATGCCGAGAGCCAGCGTCTGGCCGATGTGATGAATCGGCTCAGCATGAATGCGTTGCATGGCGTCAGGCCGGTAACAGCGACCATCGACGCTCATACAGCTTCGACTCCCGAAGAGCTGGTGATAGCCCTTACGGCATCTGGTCATACCGTCAGCGTCTACGATGCGCGCTACTTCGCCAACTTCGGCCACTTCCACTTCAAGGGGCAGGAGGTGATGATGCCGTTCTGGGTCGACTCGCAGATTGCGATCCCCGGATCAAAGCGTTCGCTGCTGGTGCCTGTGAGTCATGCGGAATACGAGTGGGAGATTCGCGGGCCGAAGATCAACGCCAACATCAGCTGGTACTTCGGGATCGACGGCAAGAGCGAGTTCCGCACCATGGACACGCAGGACCAGGCGTGGGTGCTGGGCCGCCACGCGCACACCTATCGCGATAAGGATGCTGTCGAAGTGACACGGCTCGTCGGCAAGATGGTCGTAGCCTTCATGCACCAGCATCTGCGCCGTCCCGATCTTCCCTTCGGGGGCTACTACCCGCTTGGCGTCTGCCAGGATGGCGTCGCGGCGATTGAAAAGAAGATGACGGGCAGCGACTCGCTGTTTCCGAATACGGCAGACACATCGCTGTTCGACGATCCTCGCGATGAGGAAGTAAATGCGATGATGTCGGCGATACCGAAAGACACTGACGGAGGTCTGCCATCGCCGGAGCGCATCTTCGGCTCGCTGCCAACCGGCAATCTCAACGCGATTACGATACCGGGACTCGCCGATGACCTTACGCAGGTGAAGGCGGCATGGCAGGACGGTTCGCTTGAGCGCACGCCGACGTGGATGCGGAGGATGCTGCTGCGGCTCATCGGCATGATCGCAATGGGAGTTCTTGCGTGGCTCGTGATCTGGAGACGCAGGCGTCACCTGCACTGAGCGCAGATAACATGCGACGGTAAATGCTTCTTCCAGAAAGGTAACTATTTGCCGGACGAAGCGGCGGAGGAGGCTGATGCCGCAGCGGGTGCGGGTGAGGAAGCCGCTGGCGCAGCGGGAGCGGTGCTCGTCGTCTCGGATTTTGCCGACGGCGAAGCCGCACTGCCGCTCGAGTCGCCGGATGACTTAGGTTTGGCGTTGCCATAGCCGTCCGCATACCATCCACCGCCCTTGAAGGAGACAGCTGGCGCCGAGAGCACGCGCTCCAGGTGGCCTTTGCAGTGCGGGCACTCGGTAATCTCAGGGTCTGAGAACTTCTGTATCTTTTCCGTGCGTTTGTGGCAGTTGGTGCATTCGTATTCGTAAAGCGGCATAGATGGTCCTTTTCCTGATGTAAAGCGGCTGCAAAACTAAGTATCGGCCTGCGGGTCCCATACGTCGAAGCCCTCTGACTGCGCGGCCTTGAGGAGCTTCTGGTCCGAAGTGACAAACTGAAGCCTGTCATCCCCGCGCATGGAGTCTCTTGCGACGATCGCGGAGGCGAGCTGGAGAGAGTCCAGAGCGCGAAGGTCTTGACGATCAACCAGGGCGGACGCATGTTCCACGATCGCTGCCGTGACCGGGTGCTCGAGGAGGCGCTGGGACTCGCCAACCAAGGCTGCAATCGAAGAATCGGCGTCAGCATCCGAGATATCTCCCGCCCGCTGACGCCGCCGTATGGCTGACCTCACTTCGATCAAGGCAAGCGCAGAGACCTGCTTCCTCTGATCGTCGACCTCGGTCACAAGTTGAACGATGGACTCCGAGCCGGCCTCGGCGACAAAGAGCTTGACGAGGGCGCTGGAGTCGATGAAGTAATGCGTCAGAGGCTTCCCCTTTCGCGCATGATCGTCGCCGATACCGGCTCACCTCGGACGGGAACCGGGTGGAAGCGTGCGGAGACGATCTGTCGCATCTGCCCGCTCCGGTTCAGTTTGACGGTTGTCGTCTGATGTTCCGACTTTGGATTGTGAATTTTATTCACAAGGATGGCGCCGCTTTCGATCGCGCCCGTTAGAACGCGGTGACGTGAGTCGGCCGATGCAGCCCAGGCAAAGGGATATCGGGGAAGGTCCTTATCGCGAAACCGGGTCAATGCAACGAAGAGCTTTCCGATCTCCACTTCGGCCAGCGCCTCGCAGCACTGCCTGATCTCGTCGGTAGTGACTCCAGTCGACCTCAGCGAGGCTGGCGGAGCCTCTGGCGATGCAGTTTGCTGGGACGTCAAGGTCGGCTCCGGCGTGGCTCCTGCGGAGGTCGATGCTTTATTCGGTGCCGGCTCGAAGTAGATGAGGATTTCACCGTTCTCCGGGCTCCAGTTCGAAGCGGCAGCCGTGTTGCGCTTTTTTCTGCCGTCTTCCTCAAGCTGAATCACCGGGGTAAAGCCCTCCGGTGCCAGAAAGCTGAGCGCAGCGGTAATCCTATCGTTTAACGGAGCGTTACGCAGAGCTTCGAGACCTGCCTGTATGGCACTTTCGACGTCGCTAATTGTGGAAAGGGTGGTTCTGGAATCATTCGTCATTAGCCTAGTCTTCCTGTAGGTTAGAGGTTATTGCTGGTATTTATAAAATAAACTGCTCCGCCCATATATAAACGGATGGAGCAGTTAAATGCAAATTAACTCTTCAGGCGTCGGTTACAGCTTCCCAAGCTCA
Organism: Acidobacteriota bacterium; assembly: GCA_018268895.1. NCBI lineage: Bacteria > Pseudomonadati > Acidobacteriota > Acidobacteriota bacterium. The sequence goes on from JAFDVP010000007.1 coordinate 700,135, forward strand.
ATCAGGCGAACGCTGGCGATGGCCTCGACCTTGCGCAGCGCCTCGATGGCTGCGTTGGCGGCTGCCGCGTTGGGCACGTCGATCTGTACGACGGCGAGCGCCTGGCCCTGCGGTACGCGCTGCGATTTTGCTTCGCGTGCGGGGTCGTTGGCGCGGCCCAGGGCGAAGTTGGCGATGTTCACCGAGTTGTCGCCCAGGATCGTTCCGATGCGGCCGATCACTCCGGGCACGTCGTGATTGCGGATGGCGACCAGCGTTCCCGTGAGCGGCGCCTCGATGTCGATGCCGTCATAGGTCAGCAGGCGTGGCGAGGTGCCGTGTAGCACCGTCGCTGACGCCGAGGCATCGCCCTCGGAGGAGTGCAGGATCATCTTGAGTACAGAGCCCGCGCCGCCGGTGGTGAACTCCTTCTTGTCTTCCTGCACGCGGATGCCGCGCTCTTCCGCGACCGAAGCGGCGTTGATGCGGTTGGCGGTGCTGCCGCCGTCGGAGTCGGCGAAGACGCCGGCCAGCGCGGCGTTGCGAACGAGGTCCGTCTTGCCCGCAGCAAGGCGGCCGGAGTAGCTGATCTGAATGTTCTCAAGATTACCCGGCGTGGCGTGCGAGAGGAACTGCCCGAGACGGTCGGCCATCTCGATGTAGGGCGCGATCTCGGTGTACTCCTCGTGCGTGAGCGAGGGCACATTGACGGCGTTCTGCACCACGCCGAGCTTCAGGTAGTCGCGCACCTGGCGCGCAAGCTGGATGCCGATGGCCTCCTGCGCCTCATCGGTGGAGCCCGCAATGTGCGGTGAGAGGATGACGTTGTCGAGCCCGAAGAAGGGCGAGTCCTTAAGCGGCTCCTGGTGAAAGACGTCGAGCGCGGCGCCGCCCACGTGGCCGGACTTCAGCGCGTCGGCAAGCGCTTGTTCGACGATCAGCTCGCCGCGCGCGCAGTTGATGATGCGCACGCCCTTCTTCATGATGGCCAGCGAGGTGGCGTTGATCAGGCCCTCGGTCTGCGGCGTCAGGCCGACGTGCAACGTTAGATAATCCGAGCGGCGGAAGATCTCGTCGATCGGCACGAGCGTGACGTCGTTCTCGCGCGCGATCACAGGCGCGATGAAGGGGTCGTAGCCGATCAGCTCCATGCCGAAGCTGCGCGCGCGGCGCGCGACCTCGAGGCCGATGCGGCCCAGGCCCACGATGCCGAAGGTCTTGCCGCGAAGCTCCTGTCCTTGCAGCGATTTTTTCTCCCATTTGCCGGCATGCATGGTCGCGGTGGCGCGTGGAATGGAACGCGCGAGCGCCACCATCAGGCCCAGCGTCAGCTCGGCCACGGCGATGGCGTTGGCTCCGGGTGTGTTCATCACCACGATACCCTTGCGGGTAGCCGCGTCGGTGTCGATGTTGTCGACGCCCACGCCGGCGCGACCGATGACGCGAAGCTTTGGCGCGGACTCAAGCAGCTTGGCGTCGGCCTGGACGGCGGAGCGCACGACGAGAGCGTCGGCGTCGGCAAGTTCGGCGGCGAGGCCGTTCTTAATCTGGTCGGCGGTAACGATCTGCCAGCCGGGCTCCTGCTGGAAGATGGCGGCTGTGGCGGGGGAGACTTTTTCAGCGAGAACGATCTTCATGTAACTCCTATTTTACTTTGACAAGGTGGACGAGGAAGATACGGCGGGGAAAAGAGAGTTGCAGATCAACAACAGCGCGAGGATGCGCCCTTTTGCTGTGCGACGATTCTTTGCAGAAGTTTCATTTGCGGTCTGTGGTGATGCCAAGGTCCTCTACCACGTCAGGGTCGTAGCTCTCCAACTCTTTCAGCAGGCCTTCGTCCGAAAGGTCGAGGGGCCTTGAGTTCTCCCAGTCGCGATGAACCGTCTTGATGATGCGCTTGATTAAGTGATCGTCATCAATCTGTATTGCCAGCTCGCGTCGGCTGTCGAAGCTGCCCGGCGCAATGTTGATCGAGCCGATGATGGCGCGGGCGTCGTCGGCCAGCATCAGCTTGCCATGCAGTTTGATGTGCTTCAGTTTGTGAATGGGCACTCCAAGATCGGCGAGGGTGCGCAGGCCGCTGACACCCTCTACCAGTTTCTCTTTCTTCAGCTTGTGCGGAGGGCGCGCCATCACATGAATCTTCACCCCACGCGCGTGCGCTCGAACGAGGTGCTCGATGACGACGGGGTCCTGGTAGCGCTCATTCTGCAACCACAGAGTATGCTTTGCCTTATCGATGAACTCGCACATGCGCTGCCGGCCGTTGCCGATGCACCAGATCAGGTGGGAGTGCTCGCCGGACTTGAAGTCGGTGCGGTTCCAGTCGGCGTCGAAGCCCTGCATCACCTCGTCCACTTCGTGCTTGTGTGAGGTAACGACGGCGTAGTCGCGTGTCTCCGTCAGATTGCGTTGTTCCCAGTTGAGCGATTCGATAAAGGCCGTGGCGTCATCAACCACCATCGACTTCTCGTGCGTGACGTCAAAGCAGGGATTGCTGTCCAGCACTTCGACTCCTGCTGCACTCAGTCTGGCACGCGTCTCGCCGTTCTCCTTCTTGCCATCGCGGCGTTCGGGGTTGAGCATCACGCGCACCTTGACACCGCGTTTATGCGCCGCAAGCACTTCGTCCAGCAGCGAGGTATCCGAGAAGACAAACATCTTGATGCGTAGAGACGACTTTGCGCCTTTGATCGCATCCAGCAGTGGTTGCGCCGAATCGTCGGGCAAAACTATGAGCGAGCGCGACATTACCGTTCCTTTGTGCCGAGGCTGGTGGCATTCCGGCAGAGAAGCAGACAAATCTCGTGTACATCCCTATTCTACGAGACGGCTGCCTTTTCGCCGGTATCGAACTGCGTCCGGTAGAGATCGGCGTAGATTCCGTTCTTCTGGAGCAGCTCCGCGTGCGATCCGTCTTCGGCAACCACGCCGCCGGAGATGACAATGATCTGGTCGGCGTCACGGATGGTCGTCAGCCTATGCGCAATGGCGATCACTGTCTTGCCCTTCATCAGTTTCTCCAGGGCGTCGATCACCAGCTTCTCCGATTCGGAATCGAGGGCCGCTGTTGGCTCGTCCAGCAACAGGATGGGGTTATCGCGCACCATCACCCGGGCAATGCCAATGCGTTGTCGCTGCCCGCCCGAGAGTGTAGAACCGCGCTCCCCCACGGGCGTGTCGTACCCGAGCGGCATCTTCGCGATGAACTCGTCGGCGTTAGCCAGCTTCGCGGCGGCCATCACCTCGTCCTTCGTGGCGTGCGGATTTCCGAAGGCGATGTTCTCGTAGATGGTGCCGTGAAAGAGCACCGTATCCTGCAATACGTAGCCGATGTTGTCGCGCAGCGATGGAATGCGGTAGTCGCGCACGTCGATGCCATCGACCAGCACAGAACCGCCCTGCACGTCGTAGAAGCGGGGAATCAGGCTGACGACGGTGGATTTGCCCGCGCCCGTTGGCCCTACGATGCCAACGAACTCACCCGGCCCGATGCGGAACGAGACGTCGGTAAGGATCGGCGTCGCGGCATCGTAGCCGAAGGCCACGTTGCGCAACTCGATGTCGCCCTTGATCTTCGTCGCATCGATGGGATCGCTCTTCTCGGGAATGACGGTGTCGGTGTCGAGGATCGAGCGAACGCGCTCCACGCCTACCGTAACCTGCGCAATGGCGTTGGTGGTCGTGGCGAGGTCTTTGACCGGCTTGAAGAAGCGGCTCAGGTAGGCGAGATACACAGTCAGCGAACCCACCGTCATCGTTCCGGCCAGGATCAACGCGGCTCCGCGCCACAGCACAATCGCCGTGCAAAGGGCTACAACGACCGTCACCACAGGCGACAGAAGGGCTTTGACGCTGCGCGCCTTCAAAGCGGCGGCTACCGTGGCCTGGCTCACGGTTTGCAGCATCTCTTCCTCGGTCTTCTCCTGCCCGAAGGCCTTGACGGCCTGTATCGACTCCAGCCCCTGCTGCACCACGGCGACGATGGCGCTCTGCTCTTTGCGCACCTCGTGCGTCGCGGCTTTCACGGCCTTCTTGAAACGCGAGACGAAGAACAGCAGAAACGGCGTGACGGCAACTGCGATCAGCGTGAAGTCCCAGTTGAGCCAGAACATCAGCCCCAGCATGGAGACGATGGTGAGCATATCGACGAGAATGTCGAGTGTGGACGACGAGGCGAAGCCCTGGATCGTCGAGATGTCCGAGGTCAGCGTGCTGAGGATCGGCCCCGTCTGGTGTGTGCTGTAGTAGCCCAGCGAGAGCCGCTGCAGGTGGTTGTACATCCTCATGCGCAGGTCGTGCGCCACCCACTGCCCGGCGCTCTCGGTGAAGTAGTTGTCGATGTACGAGGCCAGCGCTCCCAGCGCAGAGATCGCAACGTAAAGGCACGCCGCTACCAGCGCAACGTGCAGCCGCCCGCTGTGCTCCAGCATCGGGCTCAGGATGTCGTGGAGCCACGGAGCCATCTTCTTGTCGGCAACGACGTTGTCGAGGATGATCTTGAGCGGCCAGGGAGCAGCGAGGCTCATCAGCGTCTCGACCAGCATGGCAACCAGGATGATCACCAGCGTCCCGCGATAGGGACGGATCAGACCGCCGATAAACCGCAGCATAAGAGCACTCCTCAGCCGTACATCTCAGAGTGCCCAATCGTAACGAAAGCCGGTGGTAGAGGGAAGCGCAATCCTCGTCATCTCTGCCACCGCCAGACGGGGTGACGCGACTCGCACGCTATTCAAAGTAGTGTGGTACGAAGGAGCTCAGGTTGTCGGTAATCGGGCCCGAGGACTCGCGAATCCCCATGCCGCAGCACTCCTGATCGATCATCCACAGGCCGACGACGGGGTAGCGGGCGGCTCCGGGGCGCAGGTTGTCGGCGAACGACGCCTCAGGCGCCAGAGCCTGGATGATCGCGGGGCCTGCATAGGGGCCTTCGGTCTCGGCTACGGTGACGCCGTTGCGCACCACCGTGATGTTTGCGCCTTCGCGCGAGTGCAGCGGCTTGCGAACGTAGTCGCGCAACGAGCCATCGCTGGCGCGTCCCTCGAAGCATGACTTCAGCAGAAGCTCGTGGTTGGGGTAAAGCTCCCAGAGGATCGGCAGCAGGCCCTTGTTCGAGAGAAGCATCTTCCATATCGGCTCGATCCAGCGCATGTCCTTGTATGTTTCGAGCGCCGCCGGGCCAAATTCTTCGTCGAGCATCATCTCCCACGGATACAGCTTGAAGATGGAGAAGATCTGCCGCTCGTCCGGGTCGACGAAGGCCTGACGGTCGGCGTTCCATCCGATCTCTTCCATCAGCAGCGGCTGTGCCGGCAGACCGGCCTGCTCGGCGGTGTCGCGGAGGTAAGCCAGCGTCAACTGGTCTTCCGCGTTGTCGAGCCCGGCGAAGTAGACCGGCTTCGAGAGGTACGGCGCGACATCCTGCCACTTGGCGATCAGCTTTTCGTGGATCGAGTTGAACTGGTCGGCGTTCGGGAACTGCTCCTCGAGCCACGCCCACTGGATGACCGCCGCCTCAAGCAGCGATGTCGGTGTGTCTGCGTTGTACTCCAGCAGCTTGGGCGGGTCGTCGCCGTTGTATGCCACGTCGAAGCGGCTGTAGATGGCGGGAGGCTCGTTCTCCCACGCCCACTCGATCGCAGGAATAGCAGCCGTAGGAATCTCAAGCTCGGCATAGCGCTTCTTGTCGATGATGTGCTGCGCGGCGTTGAGGCACATCTGCTGTAGCGTGTTTCCCGCCGCCTCCAGCGTGTCGATCTCGGCCTCGGTAAAGCGATAGCATGCGGACTCGTCCCAGTAAGGGCGATCTGATTGCGGAGAGCCGGGGCCTTCACCGGCAGGCGAGTGATACACCAGGCCGGCGGAAGCCACCTTGTCTTCCCAGGCGTCGCGTGGGGTGATGGGCAGCCGCTCCATTACTCACCTGCTCCGCCGCCGTGGCTTCCCGAGGACATCGACCGCCCGAAGCCGCCGCGGACGGTACCTGTACGGACGCCGCGCGAGGTGATGTAGCTGTGTCCCTCAACGGGAGAGGTGCTTCCGCCTCCCACCAGCGTGCCGAGCGCATAGCCTCCCCAGCCGCCGTAGTAGCGGTGGTAGAGCGGGACGTAGGGCACAAAACCACCTCCGCCCATGTTCGGATACTGCTGATTGCCATTGTTCTGCGGAAGGTTCGCGCAAAAGCTGTCGTCGACGACCTTATTGTTCTCGTCGACGCAGCGCTGCATCTCCGGCTTGCGGCAGCCGCTCATCATCGCGAGAGCTGTTGCGGCGAGAAGGGGAGCGGCGACTTTGGTCGAACGGCGCATGGCGTCGCTACTCAGAGTAACAAGTCGCGGGCCAACGAAGCTGTAAAAGTGCAGGCATCTCGTCACTTCGAGGCGAAGAACTACGTAAGGACTCTCTATTTCGAGATTGTCATCCCGGCCGGAGCGCTGCGCGCTTCATGCATGGACCTGGCTTTCATGCTTGGAACGGGTGATTGCGATGTCGAGTTTCGCTGGCTTATGATGAGTGTCAGCTAGCAGCAACGTGCACGGATATCTTTTAGCAAACCGAATCCAGTCGGTGATGAGAGGTCAACCATTGGACTCGCCCAAGCGGTCAATACCCAGTCTTGACGGCCTTCGGGCAATCGCTGTTCTTTTGGTGATCTTCGCCCATGTTGGCTTTGTTGAGAAGGTAGAGTCGTTCGCAGCCAAGTCCCATCTTGGCATCGCATCGACCATCCTGAAAATAGACGCAGGTGATTTGGGTGTATCCCTGTTTTTCGTTATCAGTGGGTATCTCATTACAACATTACTCTTGAAAGAAAGGCTCGAAACCGGCCGAATAGACTTAAAGCGTTTTTACTTGCGCCGTTGTTTTCGCATCTTCCCGCCCTTTTATTTTTATCTCTTTGTCATCACCATCCTGTGGATTAACCATAGGGTCCCCCTGAATTGGGGAGGTCTGATCTCCGCTGCTACTTACACCTCTAACTACTATCCCTATTCTCTTAGCCACCCAGAGTCGCAAGGATGGCTCGTAGGGCATACTTGGTCGCTGAGCTTAGAAGAACAGTTCTATCTTTTCTGGCCTGTATCTTTGCATTTTCTTGGCAAAGATAAGTCGATTAAAGTTGGAATAGCTCTGTTGCTCGTGGTGCCGGTTTCCCGCCTCATAATGTTGAACTCTTATCCAGGGCTCGCATTTGACGGTCAGGTTTTCCGAATGTTTCACACGCGTATCGATACGATTATCGCTGGGAGTGTTCTGGCTCTAATCTGGGCCATTCCACGATGGCGCTCATTACTTGTCGCATTGACTACAAGCAAAATATCTGGGTTAGCAGCTCTTCTGGTATTAGTTGCGGTTCTGAGGCTGAACATGCAATCTTCGTATTTCCAGGCTCTCGTAGGAATAAGTCTTGAGGGCATACTCCTCGCCTACATCATGCTTTACTCCATCGCAAACCCAAACACTTTGATCGGTAAGCTCCTGAACAATCGAGTGGTCTGTCATTTCGGGATAATTTCGTACGGTCTTTATTTGTGGCAGCAATTGTATGTGGGACCGTCCTTTTTATTTCATGGACGGCGTTGGCTGATTGTTCTGATGATCCTGGGATCGGCCGAAATATCATACTGGATAGTGGAAAAGGGATCTTATGTAGTTCGCGACAAGATGGTGCAACAAATTTCTAATCCCCCTAAGGTAGTAGCCTTGGGGGATTAGAAACAAATGTATCAACACCAGAAATTTAGATCCGTTACTTTACCGTCCTACTTGCGTAACTAACGATTCTTACTTTGCGGTGCACTCGGCTGGATCATTCGAGCGAAGCTCGAACCGGTTTATCTCACCAGGCTCCCTGCAAACCCACTTTAGCGACAATGAAGCCGTCGCGAAGATGGGGTACCCAGATTGCAGGATTCAGGTTCAAGGTTGCACTGCGGTCTTAGTGCCTGTGCTCCGTCTTCTCCTGCTCCTCAATCAACGAGCAATGCAACTGCGGCGTCTTCCGCACCGCGCTGCTCAGCTTGCCGTCAAAGAAGTCGCACGCCAGAATGTTGTCCGCGCTCGCATGTCTTCCCGAAAACAGATTCACGTTCAGCATCACCGGCCCCTTGATCCAGTCCAGCCGCTTGATGTCGATCTTCGTGCCGGTCACACGCACCAGACCCTCGGCGCCGACCACCTCAACGCTCTCCACGCCGAGATCGATCATGCCGATCTCGTTGGCGCGTCCTTCAGCATCCTTCTTCGGCTCGCCCGAGTAGGCCGCAGAAACCACGATGCTCTCGTTCCGCATCTTCAGCCGCATTGCCGCCTTGTCGGAGAGAGTGATCTGCACATCGAAGGTGAAGATGAGGGGCCGCGGATCCTGCATCTGAGCCTTCAGAATGCCTGCGAGGCAAACAGCCGCAAGACCGCCAAACACCGTCATTCTGAGCGCAGCGAAGAATCTCAGCATTCGCCTTCTCCAGTTTCAACGAAAACATCACAGCAATCAAAAATCACCGTGCGGTCGGCACTCGAATCTCGAAGATATTCGGCCATTGTTTGCCTGTGACGAAGAGCCGGTGATGCTGTGCATCGTAAGCAATGCCATTCAGTACGGACTCAGCATCTATCTTTTGACTGGCATCAAGCAAGCCAGTGCAGTCTATCCATCCCAGCACGCGGCCATCTTTTGGAGAGATACGCGCGATGCGATCGGAGTGCCAGATGTTGGCGTAAATTTCGCCATCGACAAACTCAAGCTCGTTGAGCTGTTGTACTGGTCTGTCGCCATCACGCACAACGATCTGCCGCGTCTTATCGAAAGTATCAGGATTGCGGAAGCGCAGGATGGCTGAGCCATCGCTGGTGATCAGCTCCGTTGCAGTACGAGTCATCCCCCAACCCTCGCCATCGTAGTGGAATTGGCCGATGATGCGCAGGGAGACACGGTCAAGAATGAAGCCGGTATGCGACTGCCACGTCCACTCCAGCAGATTGTCATGCCAATCGACGATACCCTCACCGAAGTACGTGGAGGGAAGGTCGTGACGCTGAAGCACCTTGCCTGTTGCAGGTTCCGTGATTATGAGAGAGGAATGCCCCTCGCGTCCCGTGCCCTCGTAGAAGTGGCCGTCCCGGTAGAAGAAGCCCTCGGTATAGTTCTCCGTCGAATGTGGAAGCTTCGCCACCACCTTACAGGGCGCGACGGGAGCGGCAAAGGATGGCGAGACGATAAGAAGCGTCACCGCGAGAAGGCTTCCGGCAATGTGGATGAATGGCTTCATGGCAGAAAACGAGCCCGCACCTGAGTGTACCGGTGCGGGCTCTACATACATTGGTACTTACTTCGAGGTGTGCTCGACGAACACCTTCTGAGCAGCCACCAGCCCCTTACCGAACTCAAACCCCGGCAGCGGCGTCTTCACCTTCGCGATCACCTGTTCCAGAGCGCCGATGATGGCGATGGTGTCCATGTAATCGAAGAAGCCGATGTGCGCGATGCGGAACAGCGAGCCCTTCATGTCGCCCTGTCCGTCCGTCACGATAGCGGCGAACTGCGACTTCAGGCCCTTCACCAGCGTGCCCGAATCCGTTCCCTCGGGAGCCATGATGGCCGTTGCGGCAGCAGCTTCGTAGCCCTTCGGAGCAAAGAGTTTGAAGCCAAGTGCCGTCGCCGCGGCGCGAGTCATCGCGGCGCAGGTCTCGGCGTTGTTCACCAGTTTCTTGCGGCCCTCGGCGAGATTGCCGTCAGCTTGTCCCGCGATGTAGTCGAGCGAAGCTCCCAGTGCGGCGATCAGCGCCACGGGAGGCGTGTACGCGCTCTCGCCCTTGGCGGCGTTTTTGCGCTCCTTGCGCAGGTCGAAGTAGTAGCGCGGGTTGTAGGTCGACTCCATGCGGTCCCACGCGCGCGGGCTGATGGCGATATAGCTGAGCCCCGGGGGCATCATCACGGCCTTCTGCGATCCGCCGATCAGAACGTCGATGCCCCACGCGTCCATGTCGAGGTGCGTCGTGCCGAGTCCGGTGATGGCGTCGACGATGAGCAGCGCCTCGGACTTCTCGTCCTTCAGCAGCTTCGCGATGCCCTGCACGTCGTGGCGCACGCCGGTCGAGCTCTCGGTGGCCTGCACGAAGACGGCGCGGGTCTCGAGCTTGAGGGCGGCCTTCACCTCGTCGAGCGTGAAGGTCTGTCCATAGGGCTTCTCCACCACGTCGGCGTGGCAGCCGAAGGCCTTGGTCAGCGCGGTCCAGCGTTCGCCGAACTTGCCAGCCGTCAGAACGAGTACGCGGTCGCCGGGTGAGGTCAGGTTCGAGACGGCGGCCTCCATCGCTCCGGTGCCCGAGCTGGAGAGCACGATGACGTCGCCGGTCGAGGTGCCAACGAAGTCCTTGAGCTGCGAGAGGACGCGGGTGAACAGGGCGCGAAACTCGGGCGTGCGATGGTGAATATCCGCAGCCGCCATGGCAAACTGGGCGGCGGGAAGCAGGGGCGTTGGCCCAGGGGTGAAGAGGCGCGTTTTCCGGATCATGCTTCTATTGTAGCGATGGGGCGGTAAACGGCCGCCGTTCTAAAATGGAGAGTCATACCTGAACGGAGACAGCAGCATGGCAATTGCCCAGAAGATCGACGCCGACATCATCGCGGCCATGAAAGCAAAGGAAGAGCACCGGCTGACGACCCTCCGCATGGTGAAGTCCGCGCTCAAGAACAAGGCCATCGACAAGCGCGCCGAGCTGACCGACGCCGAGGAGTCGCAGATACTGACCACCCTGATCAAGCAGCGCAAGGAGTCGGTGGAGAGCTTCACCAAAGGCAACCGCCCGGAGCTCGCCGAGAAAGAGCGCATCGAGATCGCGATGATCGAGGGCTACCTGCCCCAGGCCGCAGGCGAAGACGAGGTCCGCGCCGTCGTCGTTGCAGCCATCGCCGAGGTGGCCGCCGCCACCGGCAACAAGCCCGGCCCGCGCGACATGGGCACCGTCATGAAGGCCGCGCAACAGAAGATCGCCGCAGCCGCACTGCGCGCCGACGGCAAGCTCGTCAGCGAACTGGTGAAGGCAGAGCTGGCAAAGTAGGGTACCGGGAAACTCCACGCTGCCGGAACTCCCATGAACCTGTGATCCTGAGCGAGCGTGGCGAGTCGAAGAACCTGCATTTTTGCGCCGGTCGCAAGACGATTGCGATTTGCAGCGAAAAGCTGTCAAGAGGGTAAAGGCCCCACTTTCCTCGTAAATCATTCATTCAGAAAGAAAAATTGGCCAGTCGCAAAGTGCGCATTAGATACCTGCCAGTTGCTATCCTTAACAAGCAGGACTAATTTTGTTCAACGAAATGGGAGAGGGCCCGAAGGCGCTTTCCCATTTTCTTTTCTGGAGATGGCTATGGCAAACTTCACATACAGCGCGGTGGGGCTGGCTCTTACCAAACAATTTGAGGGGTGTGTTCTGACCGCATATCAGGACCAGGTCGGCGTATGGACGATCGGCTACGGCCACACCGGCACCGACGTCAAGCAGGGCCTGACGATCACCGAAGACCAGGCCTCCATCCTGCTTGCCGCCGATGTGGCGTGGGCCCTCACCTGCGTCAACAAGTTTGTTACCTCGAACATCAACCAGAACCAGTTCGACGCGATGGTGGACTTCGTCTTCAACCTCGGCTGCGCCAGCCTAGGCCAGTCCACGCTTCTGCGGCTGGTCAACGCTGGCGACTTCAGCGATGCCGCGCCGCAGTTTCTCCGCTGGAACAGAGCAGGCGGCAAGGTCGTGGCAGGACTCACAAAGCGGCGTCAGGCAGAGATGAATTTGTTTACAGGCATCACTGCCGCCGCGACCAGTTCAACTCTGCCCCCGCCATGATGGTGCGCCCCTGCACCGGAACCCCCGGCACCTCCTGGTACGCCGTGCCCGTTAGATTCAGCGCCCGCACATACGGCCGTACGCGCCCCGCATCGCGCGCCAGCGACACATCCCATAGCGGATATGGCTGCTGCGTCGTCTTCTGGATTACGGCAAGCTGCGTGCGCGCGGCGATCTGGAGAGGCAGCTGCCCGCTCCACGCGATCAGCGCCGACTGCGCCGCGTAGTTGAAGGCGTAAAGCGAGATAAGCACCTTCGGCGGCGACGTCGCCTGGACCGCCGTGTATCCCAGTTGAAGCTGTTGCGAAGCCGGCAGCCGCAGCCGTACATTCGCCTCCGCGCCGTTATAGGCGAAGTCGGCGACGTTCACCGCCTGCCATCGCTTCGTCAGGTCGTACTTGGAGTAGTCGATGCCGTCCTTCTGCCGCAGGCTGAAGCCCGTGGCCGAGAGCGTCAGCGGCGCGCGCGATGGCGTCCAGTCCAGCCCTCCCTCGTAGCTCCACGACGACTCCGGCTTCAGGTTTGGGTTCCCAATCGTCGTCGGGTCCGAGTAGTACAGGTCGAGATACGTCGGCTGCCGGTAGCCATGCCCCACTGAGCCGCGCACGCGCACCGTGCCGCTAAGCGCATAAGCGGCTGCCACCGATGGCGAGAAGACGGCATCGCCTCCGCTGAAGACCTGTACTCGCGCACCGGCTGACAGCGAAAACCGCTTCAGCGAACGCAGCGACAGGTTCACATAACCCGCTCCCTGATTACGCGCATGAACGCCCAAGTTCGTGCTGTGAATCCCATCGCCGTTCGCCTCAAGCCCATAGGAGAGTGTCGTGTTGGTGCTAATGGGATCGGCTCGTCGCAGGGCACTCTGCCACGCTGTGGTGACGTGGTTGTTGCAGTAGTAGTTTGGCCGGTCGAGGAAGAGCACAAACAGGTCGGTGTGCTTGCGGTAGGCAAACGACCCCGAGGTTCGCTCGCCAAGCTGTTGCTGGATCGCCGCGAACCATCCCTTCGTCCTCTCCCACGAGTTGTAAGGCCCGTAGAAAAGGTTCGCCCCATAGGGCCGGTCGCTCGCGGCCAGCAGAATGTCCGTCGTGCCCGGCTTCAACACGTTCAGCCACGTCTCCGACGACAGAGCGTTGCTCGAATAATTGCGATCGGCGATAAAGCCGTTCGACGTATCGCGGCTCCCGGTCAACTGCTCCGACACGCGGTGGGTGGAATAGTCGGCGCGGAGGTGATTCTCGAGCGAGCCGTAGTTTCCCGCGCCTGACTTCGCAATCAGGCTTAGTCGCTTGTCTGTCGCCGGACGCTCCGTGATCATGTTCACCGCACCGCCGATCGCGTCCGAGCCGTAGAACGTCGAACCCGACCCGTGCAACACCTCAACCCGCGCCAACGCATCGAGTGGCACGGAGATGTCGAGGTTCAGGTGCCCCGTCTCAGGATCGTTGACGCGCAGCCCGTTGACGAGAATCAGCGACTGCTCGAACGTCGTGCCGCGAATCGACAGATCAGCCTGCACGCCGTTCGCCGCGCGCGATTGCACATTCAAGGAGGTGTCCTGGCGCAGGTAATCGGTCACGTTGTTGAAGAGTAACGGCTGCTCGCGCGTGTCCAGCGTCATGACGGAGCGGTTGGACTCCGAAAGCGGCATCGGCGGAATCGCTGTCGTGACGGTGACCGACTGCTCGACCGGCTTCACCTGTGCAGAGGACTGAGGCTGCTGAGCTGCGAGCGACGCAGCTCCGATTGCGAAAAACACGGCTGATCGAAGAACAAACACAGAACGATGATCTACCAACACCGTCTCACAGTGCAGGTAGTTTTGTTCGCATGTAAGTAATTGACCACTTCAACTAAAATCTTCGTGAAGTAAGAAATCGGGTGCCCCATCTTCGCCGCGCAGCGGCTAAGGTGGCAATCGCGCCTGAGGGCGATCCGGCGTTGCACTCAATATCCTGCAAAACCCACCTCAGCGACGATAAAACCGTCGCGAAGATGGGGCACCCGGGTTTGTGCGCTTCACTAAGGGAGAACACGATGCGGATCGAGTCATTCTTACAGCAAAGCCCTGTCTTCCAGGCCAGCCGCGTCGCGCGCCGCATGGAGGCGTCGCTGAACGCCATTCTGAGACACGAGGGACTCACCCTCTCCGAATCTTTGATGCTGGCGGCGATCTTCCTTGAGAAGAAGCGCGTTCGTCCCTCCGAGCTGGCCCGCACCTTCGAGACCACGCGCGGCAACGTCAGCCACTCGATCTCATCGCTCGAAGCCAAACGCCTCATTCGCCGCCGCATCGACTCCGAAGACGCACGCGGCTTCCTGCTCGAGCTGGAACCCGCAGGGAAGAAGCGCGCGGCCCGGGTTGCCGGAATCCTCGACCGCATGCAGTCGCAGATCGAAGTTGAAGTCGGAGCAACAAAACTCGAGACAATGCTGAAACAGATGGATGCGGTAGAGCGCCTGTGCTCGCGTCTTACTCAGGGATAAGCAAACTAAAATTCTAGTGTTGATGCAGGCTGTTCCGGCCCTTCAAACTCGAACTCAAAATTTTGTCATCCTGAGCGAAGCGACCGAAGGGAGCGCAGTCGAAGGACCTGTATTTCTTTGCAGGATGCTTCAGGAAGCCAACCGACAAGTGAGAACCACTTCCTCACTCCGGAATGATCTTCACAAAGACTCCATCCGGCAACGTCTTGCCTCCAAGCACATGCACCACGCCGTCACGGGTAAACCCGCGCAGCATCGCGCTGGGGCCAGGAGCTGCCGGGCGGGCATCGGGGTTTGGCGGCGCCGGGGACTTCGCCGGATAAGGCGTCGCCTTCAACGGAGCGGGAACAGGCTGCCCCGGAGCATGAGGGCGCTTCATCCCCCGGTCCATGGCCTGATTGGCCAGCCGGTCGGCGTCCTTGTTCTTGTGCCGGAGGGCATGTGATATTTCGAAGGCTTCGAGCTTTGCGATGCGACTCTTCGCCTCCTGCCAGAGGGGCTTCAGGTCGGGCGAGCTGACCTTGTACTTGCCCTGGATCTGCTTCACCATCAGCTCCGAGTCCGAGACTACCTTCAGCCGCCGGTAGCCATGCTCCAGCGCGTAGTCGAGCACCCCGAGCAGGCCGGAGTACTCAGCGAAGTTGTTGGTGCGGAAGCCCAGAAACTCGCTCAGTTCCGCCAGCGGCTCGCCGTTGGGACCGGTCATCACCGCGCCGTAGCCTGCCGGGCCGGGGTTGCCGCGCGCGCCGCCGTCGCAGTGGGCCGTCACCCACCCTGAGGGGTTGGAGGGCGCGGTTTCGGCGAAGAGGCTGGGAGCGGAGCGTTGGGACATCCGTCGAGTTTATAGGAAAGGCAACATCCGGCGGCTGCATCCCCTATTCGTTCGCATGGAGCCTGCTTACCTTCCGGGTGCTGATGCGGTCTATTCAAGCAGTAACAAGATGTCCTGACTCCGGAGTCAGATGCATGAATGCTGAAGTAACAGTGAATCCTGGCGGGGAGCTGGCGAGCAGTCTCCCCATGGCCCCCAAGGGGCGGCGTCCCGGAACTTTTTCCCCCGGATGGCGCGATGGCGCGGTTTTACGCGCCGGGACGGTAGAATCTTTGCCAGCGATGGCAAAGGCAGCGACCCAACCCGGCGCACGAGGCGGCAAGCTGACGCAGGCCCAGTTGGAGGCCCGCGCCCAGCAGCGCGCCGAGGATGACGAGCTGATCCGCGAGGCCCAGAAGGGGCAGCGCGCGGCCTTCGACACCCTCGTCCGCCGCTACGACCAGAGCGTGCTGCGGCTGGCGCTGCACATGCTCGGCAACGAACAGGATGCGCAGGACGTGCACCAGGAGGCCTTCATCAAGGCCTACCGGCACCTCGGCAACTTCCGGTTCGAGTGCAGTTTTTATACGTGGCTCTACCGGATCGTGACGAACCTCTGTCTCGACCAGTTGCGCCGCCGCAAGAGCCGCCGCGAAGACCCGTCCACCGCGATCGACTCCAGCGGCGACGAGATGGACCTGCTGGCGAACATCTCCGACGACCGGGCGATGGCGAACCCCGCCCGTGAGCTGGAGCGCAAGATGATGGGCGAGCGCATACGGGAGGCGCTCGACAAGCTCACTCCGCGCGAGCGGATGGTCTTCGAGCTGAAGCACTACCAGGGCCTGAAGCTGAGGACGATTGGAGAGATGTTGAGCACCACGGAGGAAACAGCGAAGAACACGCTGTTCCGGGCCACGCGCAAGCTGCGGGCCAACCTCGCCGAGCTTCGTGGAGCTTAGTACGAGATGCAGGAAACAAGGTACGGGCAGGCTGTACAGACCCGGCCAGGAAAGAGATTTTGAGGTCAGTTGAGGTAGAGAGATGAAGTGCGAAATGGCAAAGGACAACGTAATCCTCGCGTATTACGGTGAACTGCCCGATGAGCTGGCTGGATCGCTCGAGCAGCACCTGATGACATGCGAGGAGTGCAGGCATGAGCTTGAGGCGATCCAGGCCATGGAGACTCCGCTGGCCGCCATCCCCATGGTCGAGCCCACACCCAACCTGCTCGCCCAGTCGCGCATGCGTCTCGACGACGCGCTCGACTCGATTCCACCCCACGGCTTCCTCACCCGCCTCAGGACAAATTTTTTCGCATGGATGGGCCATCTTAGAAGCGCGCCCGCGCTGGCGACGCTGCTGGTCGGCGTCGGTTTCATCGGCGGCAACTTTCTGAACCGCTACGAGGTGGCGAGTCAGCCTCGTCCGCGCACCGGCCCCACGTATACCAACGAGACACATGCCGTGATTGGCAATGTCACCGGCATCGACCGTACGCCGGACTCCGAGCTGGTGCAGGTGCACTACAACAAGATCGTTCCCGAGACGGTGGAGGGCTCGCTTGACTCGGCCGAGATCCGTGAGCTGCTGTTGAAGGGTGCCATGGCTCCCACCGACAACGTTCGCGCCGAGTCAGTCAGTATGCTGGCGGGTGAGTGCAAGGCCGGCCACCAGTGCCCGTCGCGCGACGATGGCAAGGGAGTCCGCAACGCGCTGCTGGTCGCTCTGCGCTACGACAAGGACGCCGGCGTGCGTCTGAAGGCCCTCGAAGGGCTCGAGCCCTACGTCGCGCAGGACCAGAAGGTCCGCGACGCAATCCTCGACTCGCTGGCCAGCGACCCCGATGCCAAGGTGCGTATGGCGACCGTCAGCCTGCTTGAGCCGGTACAGCACGACTCCAGCGTGCGCAAGGTCCTCCGCAACGCCTCCACGCAGGACGAAAACCCATACATCCGCACGGTGAGCTACAACGCATTGCAGGGATCGGACTCGATCCAGTAGGGAAGACAAGATGGCACACGCAGGAATGAACTTGGGCTCGGCGGTGACGAGATCGATCGGTGTTCTAGCGCTGGCGGGTGTAAGCCTCTTCCCGGGAGGCTTCGCGGCACAGGCGCAGGCGCAGTCCGGCTCCATCAAGACCGGTACACCGCGCAGCACGCAGGGCTATCTTGGAGTCGACATCCGCGACGTCAGTGACGAACAGCTCGCCTCGCTCAAAATGAAGGAGGCCCACGGCGCCGAGGTGGTGGGTGTAGACCACGACGGTCCCGCCTGCAAGGCAGGCATCGAAGTCCACGATGTCATTCTTCAGGTCAATGGGCAGAGCATCGAGGGATCCGAGCAGCTTCGTCGCATCCTGCGCGAGACCCCGGCGGGCCGCCAGGTGAGCTTCGTCGTCAGCCGCGACGGACAACAGCGCAACGTCAACACGCAGATGGCCAATCGCGACGAGGTCGAGCGTCTGGCGTGGGAGAATCGCTACACCGTGCCCGAGCCGGACAACGCGCCGGTGTATGCACCCAAACGCGGCAACTCTTTCTTCCACTCCTCGCCGTCGGCCTCGGGCGCGCTCAAGGGAACGCACAGCTTCCTTGGTACGAGCATGCTCGTCAGCTCGTCCTACACCGGCGCCAAGCTTGAGGTGATGGGGCCGCAGTTGGCGGAGTTCTTCGGCGCGCAGGGCAGCGCCGGTCTTCTCGTTCGCCAGGTCGACCCCAACTCGCCCGCCGCCGATGCCGGGATGAAGGCCGGCGATGTCGTCGTCAGGTTGAACTCGCAGGCCGTGGTCACCGGCAGCGACTGGACGAAGACCATCCACGAGAACCGCGGCAAGCAGGTCAACGTCGACATCCTTCGCGACAAGAAGGAGCAGACACTGACCCTGCGACCCGACGAAAAGAAGCGCTCCAGCGTCGACGCCGGCACCGGCCTCGAGGAGTTCTTCGGCAACTCCGATCAGGCCGAGCAAACCCGCGCCACGCTCGCCGAGCTCGAACCGATGTTCGACGCCATGGCAGCCAGTATGCGGCAGCGGCTTGAAGAGGTCCGCGCCACCCCCGAGATGACGCAGATGATGGCGAAGCTCCAGGCATGGTCGTCAAACCCGGAGTTCCAGCGCCAGATGGAGACGGCGCAACGCCAGGTGCAGGCCGCCGCAGACGCCACCCGTCAGCGCATGAACTCACCCGAACTTCAGCAAAAGATGGAGCATCTGCACATCCAGATGCGCGACATGATGCAACTGGACTAGAGAATTTTCCTTCTTATAGGTGTAGTTCTTGCTTTAGGGCCGAAGGCCCGCCAACATACCAGCCTAGGCCGAAGGCCTAGGTTTACAGGCCGAAGATCAACCAGAGCGCTGAAGGCGCGGCACATACGTTCTCAGAGATGAGCTACACCTCAAGGGAAAATTCTTTAACGAGTTGTTGCGATCTCAAATTTTCTTGTCATTCCGACCGAAGCGCAAAGCGCGAGCGGAAGAATCTGCTCTTCGCCGGTAGTGCCATAGATGGCAACGCGTCTATCACCTAGGCGACGCGCTGCGTTCCCATGATGGCAACCGAAGCGGATGACTTGAACAGCATCCTCTTGCAGAGAATGCAGCTCGCCTTATGTTCCATGATTGCGAGGTGCAGGTCGTTGACGAACTCTCCGGACTCGATCTCGCTTTCACTCATCTCGCGGTAGGCATCCACCAACCGGCGTGTAAGAACCTCGACCTGGGGACAGTCTGAGTAACTCATGAGTCAGTCCTTTATTGCTTGCGCAATACTGAATTGGATGCCGGGGCCGCTCCCCGCAGTTGGATTTGCTGCGCAAAAACCTCGCGGGCCGACGCTCAAAGTACAGCAAATAAAGGTTTTGTTTCCAGTCAGCCTTCAGCGCGCGAGATCGGACGAAAATGCTCCTGCGATTTCAGGGAACGGCAGGCAGCAGATGGGTGCGGTACTCTTGTGGTGATGCGAATTGGGGATTGCTGAGCACCCGTATGTTCCGGCGATCATTGAGTTTTGACGTACTTCTGTAGAGGGAGCTCACAAAGAGCATGGATGCAACGCAGGTAAAAGATGCGGCTTGCTCCGGGGCGACTGTCCTGGTCACCGGAGGAGCGGGCTTCATCGGCTCGAACTTTGTGCTGGAGTGGATGGCGGCGGGTAGGGGGCCGCTGGTCAATCTCGACAAGCTCACCTATGCGGGCAACCCTGAGAATCTTGCCTCCGTCGCCAGCAACCCCGCGTACACCTTCGTCCACGGCGATATCTGCGACGAAGAGCTGGTGGCAAGCCTGCTGACGCAGCACCGCCCCCGCGCCGTGCTGCACTTCGCCGCCGAAAGCCACGTCGACCGCTCGATCCTCGGGCCTGAAGCGTTCCTGAAGACAAACATCGACGGCACCTTCAAGCTGCTCAAGGCCGCCCGCGCCTACTACGACTCGCTCTCAGGAGAGGAGAAGGCCCGCTTCCGCTTCCTGCACGTCTCCACCGATGAGGTTTACGGCACGCTTGAGCCTGACGACCCGGCGTTTCACGAGGAGACGCCCTACGCGCCGAACTCTCCCTATGCGGCGTCGAAGGCCGCCAGCGACCACCTCGTCCGCGCCTGGGTGCATACCTACGGCCTTCCGGCGATGATTACCAACTGCTCGAACAACTACGGCCCGCATCACTTCCCCGAGAAGCTGATTCCGCTGATGATCTCGAATGCGCAGAAGGGCAAGCCGCTTCCCGTCTATGGCGACGGGCAGCAGGTCCGCGACTGGCTCTACGTCGCCGACCACTGCCGCGCATTGATGACCGTGCTTGAGAAGGGCCGCGTCGGCGAGACCTACAACGTCGGTGGAGGCAACCAGCGCAGTAATCTCGAGGTCGTCAACACGCTCTGCGCTCTGCTCGACGAGTTGGTGCCGGACTCGAAGTTCAAGCCGCACGCGCAACTGATCCAGTACGTCGCCGACCGTCCGGGTCATGACCGCCGCTACGCCATCGACGCGCGCAAGCTCGAAGGCGAGCTGGGCTGGCGCGCCGAGGAGAGTTTCGAGACCGGCCTGCGCAAGACGGTCGAGTGGTATCTGGCGAACCCCGGATGGGTCGAGCGCGTCACCAGCGGGGCCTATCAGCAGTGGGTCGATAAGAACTACGGCGGTCGCGAAGCCGTAGCAGGAGGCGCGCGATGAAGGGCATCATCCTCGCCGGCGGCTCCGGCACACGTCTTCATCCAGTCACGCAGGCCGTCTCCAAACAGCTTCTGCCTGTCTACGACAAGCCGATGATCTACTACCCGCTCAGCGTACTGCTGCTGGCGGGAATCCGCGAGATCCTCGTCATCTCGACGCCCGAAGATACTCCGCGCTTCAGGCAGCTTCTCGGCGATGGAAGCCAGTGGGGCGTCACGCTCGAATACGCCGTGCAGCCCTCTCCCGATGGCCTGGCACAGGCCTTCCTCATCGGCAAGGAGTTTCTCGGCGGCGGGCCATGCTGCCTGGTGCTGGGCGACAACATCTTCTACGGCCACGACATCGTCAAGACGCTGCGCTCGGCAGCGGCAAATAAGGACGGAGCGACCGTCTTTGCCTACCCCGTCCTTGATCCCGAGCGCTATGGCGTTGTCGAGTTCGATGCCAACCGCAAGGCGATCTCGATCGAAGAGAAGCCGCTGAAGCCGAAGTCGCGCTACGCTGTCACTGGAATCTACTTCTACGACGGGCAGGTGGTCGGCATTGCTGAAGGTCTCAAGCCTTCGCCGCGCGGCGAGCTTGAGATTACGGACGTCAATCGCTGGTATCTCGAGCGCGGCCAGTTGAGGACCGAGGTCCTGGGCCGCGGCATGGCGTGGCTCGACACGGGAACGCACGACTCCCTGCTCGAGGCGGCGACCTTCATCCACACCATCGAGAAACGCCAGGGGCTCAAGGTCGCCTGTCCCGAGGAGATCGTCTACCGTTTGGGCTACATCTCCGCAGACCAGTTGCGAGAGCTTGCAAACAGGATCGCCAAAGGCACCTACGGGCAGTATCTTCTGCGGCTGCTTGAGGAGACGGTCTACTGAGACGCGATTCCTCTTGCCGACCAGCGGGAGGTCCACGCGAAGCTCGGCACAAGTCACGAAGTGACCGCCGTCCGCGCAGGAGGCCCGCGCGGCAGCGCATGACAGAATGTTAAAGATGGCAACAAACAGAATTCTTCTCACAGGCACCACAGGACAGGTAGGTGCCGAACTCCTTCGCACGCTGGCACCGTTCGGAGAGATCGTCGCCCCACGGCGCGGCGAGATGGACCTGGCCAATCAAGATTCTGTGCGGGAGCAGATCCGTTCCGTGCGCCCGCGCTGGATCGTCAATCCGGCAGCCTACACGGCTGTAGACAAGGCGGAGAGTGAGCCGGAGCTGGCCTACGCCATCAATGAGACGGCAGTGCGCGCCATCGGCGAAGAAGCACAGAAGATCGGCGCCGGTGTCATCCACTTCTCGACCGATTATGTCTTCGACGGCACAGGTACGAAACCCTACGTCGAAGACGATTCGCCGGGGCCGGTCAGTGTCTACGGTGCCAGCAAGCTGGCTGGAGAGCGTGCGCTGGCGGCAAGCGGCGCCGGACACATGATCTTTCGCACAAGCTGGGTGTATGGAGCAAGCGGAAAGAACTTTCTACTGACCATCCTCAAGCTGGCGCGTGAACGCGAGAACCTGCGCATCGTGGCCGACCAACACGGCGCTCCCACGTGGGCACGCGACCTGGCGAGGATGACGGCGCACGCGATCGATCGCGTCGAGGCCTCGGCGCGTGGCCGTGAGCTAAAAGACGCCTTGCAGCAATGGAACGGCATCTATCACGCGGCGGGTGCGGGCGAGACGACATGGTTCGGCTTCGCAGAAGAGGCTGTCAAGCTGGCCGCGGGACGCGAACCGGGCACAAAGTTTGCCGGGCTGGAAGCGATCACGGCGGCTGAGTATCCCACCCCGGCCAGGAGACCCTCCAACTCACGCATGAACGACGAGAAGCTGCGGCGGGAGTTCGGCTGGAAGATGATGGACTGGAAGGACTCCCTGAAAGAGGTCATGGCCGAGATATGAATGGGCTGCGGTTCGATCACATTGGCCTGGTCGTCGACGAGATGGGCGAAGGAAGGGCAGCGCTCGAAGCCATCTTCGGGATCGATCGCTGGACGCAGGTCTTCGAGGACCCTGTCATCGATGTCTATGTGCAGTTCGGGCGAACGGCCGAAGGCCCCTGCTACGAGCTGATTGCGCCGCTCAGCGACGCCAGCCCGGTGCGGACAGCTCTGAAGCGGGGAATCAACATCCTCAACCACGTCGCGTACCTGACCTCCGATCTCGATGCGGAGGCAGACCGCCTGCAACAGATGGGCTCCATGATGGCCGGTCCCGCCAAGCCTGCGGTAGCCTACGGAGGCGCCAGGGTGCAGTTCTTGATCACCCAGCAGCGCTTCATGGTGGAGCTGATCGAGGCCCCCGGCCACGAGCACGTCTACGAGATCAAGTCATGAAGCCCGAAAAACCATCGCGGGCGCTGTTTCTGGATCGGGACGGCGTGGTCAACGTCGAGGTCGGCTATCTGCATCGCATTGAAGATGTTGAGTTTGTGCCGGGAATCGTCTCTCTCTGCCGCACCGCCATGCGCCTGGGCTACAAGCTGGTGGTCGTCACCAACCAGGCGGGGATCGCACGGGGGTTCTACACCGAGGCCGACTACGAGACGCTGATGGCGTGGATGCGAGAACAACTCAGGGTGGATGGAGTAGAGCTCGATGCTGTCTATCACTGCCCCTACCACCCCGAACACGGTGTGGGGGAGTACAGGCGCGAGCATGAGGACAGAAAGCCCGGCACAGGGATGCTGCTCCGCGCGGTGCGCGATCTGGGCGTCTCGCTGGCCGAGAGCGTCATGGCCGGCGACCGGTGCAGCGACATCGCTGCGGCAAAGGCAGCAGGGTTGAGGCAGGCATTTCTGGTCGCTGGAACGGAGGAGTCGGGCTGCCCCGGAGATTATCTTGATGTCAAGACACTCTCCGAGGTCGAAGCCTGGCTGCTTCAGCACGGCTGATTCAGGGAAGGATCAGGGCAGTTCGGCGGAGAGAAACGGGCTCCCGGCGGCATCCTTGGCGCTGACTGAGGGCTGAACGCCCTGAAGGGCATCGAGGGGCCAGCCGATATTGAGGGTGGGGTCGTTCCAGAGTATCGATCGCTCCCCCGCCGGGTAGTAGACATCTGTCGTCTTATAAAGGACTTCCGCCGTTTCGGACAGGACGAGAAAACCGTGGGCAAAGCCTTCCGGGATCCAGAGCATCTCAAGCTCACCAGCCTCGTTACGGGGTTTGAGATGGAAGCCGGCCCATTTTCCGAAGCTGGACGAGTTGCGGCGGAGGTCGACGGCGACGTCCCATATGTGGCCGGAGAGGACGCGAACGAGCTTCCCCTGTGGTTTGCCGAGTTGGTAATGCAGGCCGCGGAGTACCCCCCGGGCGGAGAAGGACTGGTTGTCCTGAACAAAGCTGGATGGTAAACCGGCAGAAGCAAAGGCAGTTGCGTTGAAAACTTCTGCGAACCAACCGCGACTATCTCCAAAGCGTCGGGGTTGAAGGAGTAGGACATCGTGCAGCGGCGTAGAGTATACCTGCATCACACAAGTTTAGACGACGGGTTAGAAGTCCAGTGCCGGACTATACCGAATTGGGTATGCCATTAGCCGAAGGGGTTACAGAAACAAGAATGTAAGTGTGCTAAAAGATAGCCAGTTAGTACAATAGAGTGATTGGTTTCCCAGATCGTGCAAAT
This sequence comes from Acidobacteriota bacterium, assembly GCA_018268895.1. Classification (NCBI taxonomy): domain Bacteria; kingdom Pseudomonadati; phylum Acidobacteriota; species Acidobacteriota bacterium. The sequence continues at coordinate 724,059 of JAFDVP010000007.1, forward strand.
AGAAGAAAGAAAACACTGCGCATTAGTGCAACAGGAAGATTCCGGCCGCTAAGGCCGTGATCGCCAAGACGCAGGAAAAAGAACGCGGAATTGACTGAGCGAATTGAGCTGTTATCGATTTTTGAGGTCATTGCCGCAATGCAAAGCACGCTTGAGCAACCCGTATGACTTTCCCCGCCGCGTCTACCCGCGAGGTCTACGTTATACAGACACGGATTTTCAATGCAGGCTGAATATCAATCTCCTGAGTCGCGGAATGTTGCGGCCATCGAAGATTCCTATTCTTATATCGACACGGCAACCGGACCGTCTGTGCGAGCGCGGAAGCGTGTGCAGGTGCCGGCGGATCTGTTTCGCTATCGGGTGGTCAAGCGAAGTCTGGATATCCTGCTGATTCTGGTGGCCGCGCCGGTGCTTCTGGTGCTGATGGCTGCCGTGTCCGCGGTCGTGATGTTGAGTTCGCCCGGACCGATCTTCTACTCCCACCGGAGAATCCGGAAAGACGGCGCCTTCTTTTCGATGTGGAAGTTCCGCACGATGTGCGTGAACTCGGCCGAGGTGCTTGAGGACTATCTATCGAAACACCCGGAGGCCCGGCTGGAGTGGAATAAGACGCATAAGCTGCGTCACGATCCCCGGATTACGCCCATCGGGTCGTTTCTGCGGCGATACAGCCTCGATGAGTTGCCTCAGCTATGGAATGTTCTGAGTGGACATATGAGCCTGGTGGGGCCGCGGCCGATCGTCGCAGCCGAGGTCGAGAAGTATGCGGATTCGTTCGAATGCTATTGCCGTGTGAAGCCCGGGCTGACCGGACTTTGGCAGGTCTCGGGCCGAAGCGAACTCACTTACGATGAGCGTGTGGCCCTGGACTGCGAGTACGTGAACCGCTGGTCCCTGCGAAAAGACTTCAGAATCCTTGCGAAGACGATCCGTGCCGTCTTGAAGCAGGATGGCGCATTTTAGCTGCACATTGCTTAGAATCCAGGTTGTGTGCGGATAGCGATCCTTCATCACTGGTTTGTGACGCGCGGCGGCGGAGAGCGTGTCGCCGAATGTATTGCGTCGCTGTTTCCCGGCGCCGAGATCTTTACCCTCGTCAAGGACGCAAAGGGAGTTCCGGAAGGGCTGGCCCAGCGAACGATCCACACGTCATTTCTTCAGAAGGTCCCTCTAGCGAAGAGCTACCACCGGCACATGATGCCGTTTTATCCGATGGCAACCGAGGGGCTGGATCTGCGGGGGTTCGACCTTGTGATCTCGTCGGACAGCGGACCGATCAAAGGGGTCCGGCTCGATCCGGGCGCAGTGCACATCTGTTACTGCCATTCCCCGATGCGTTACCTGTATGACGGTTACGAGTCCTATCGCCGGCAGATGGGGCCGGTAACCCGCGCATTCTTTTCGATGAGCGCCTCCCGTGTGCGGAACTGGGACCGGAAGGCGGCACGGAGGGTGACATACTTCGTCGCAAACTCGCATTATGTTGCCGATCGAATCCGCCGCGTCTATGGACGCGATAGTGTCGTCATTCATCCTCCCATCGACCTGCATCTCGCCCAAACGGCTGCGCAGCCAGGACAGCACTATCTTTGCGCGGGGCGACTGGTGGGCTACAAGCGCACAGAGCTGATGATCGAGGCGTGTATGAAGCTGAAGAGACCGCTTCGCATCGCCGGTACGGGGCCGGAGGAGGGCCGTCTTCGCCGTCTGGCCAGTCCGGCAGAGGTCGAATTTCTGGGCGAGCTCCCAACGGTCGAGTTATGGAAGCAGTATGCGGAGTGCAGGGCGCTTCTGTTTATGGCCGATGAAGACTTTGGAATGGTTCCGTTGGAGGCCCAGGCATGCGGACGGCCTGTGATCGCCTACGGAGCGGGAGGATCGCTCGAGACGGTCAGGGGGCTGGGAGGCGCGAATCCGAAGGGCGTTGCAACTGGTGTCCACTTTGGCCAGCAGTCGGTCGACTCGCTAATGGAGGGCATCCTTCATTTTGAAGAGGCCGAGGCCAGGGGAGTCTTCCGCAGCGAGGCGATCCGCGCCTGGGCGGCGGAGTTTGCAGCCGCGGTTTTTCTCAAGAGAATGCGTGAGTTTATCGTGTCGGTGATGCCCGGCGCCGCAGGCGTGATGGCAGCACCTGACGTTGTGGAGCAGGCCAATGGATAGTGTTCGCAATGTGCTGAAGACAGGGATAAGCCGCAGCCTGGGTTCGTTGCAGGAGCCGGACCGGCTGGCGGCGGCCTGGGTGGTTGCGTGCGGCCGCGCGATGGCCGGCCGCGGCACCGTGATTGGCTACTCCGGCGGAGTCGTAGAGGTGGAGGTAGCCACCGGGGCCTGGCTGGAGCAGATGAAGTCGATGCGCGCAGAGCTGGCGGCGGAGCTGGCACGGATCGCCGGGGTGCCTGTAACCGGGATACACTTTGTAGTGAAGAGGTAAACGGAACGCATGAGCGGTGTATCGATTGAGGACGTGCGGCGTGTGGCCGAGCTGGCAAACCTGGAGCTGACGCCCGAGGAGGAGCCGCGCATGCAACGCGACCTGAACTCCATTCTTGGACACATTGCGCAGTTGAATGAGTTGGATACGAGCGCGGTGGAGCCGATGGCGCAGGTTGGCGAGGTGCTGGGCGGGGAGGTGTTCTCCCACGGTGAAACGCTGCGCCAGGATGTTGTGCGGCCCTCGGTTGACCGGGCTGCCGTAATGGCTGCTGCGCCGGAGACGGATGGACGGTTCTTCAAGGTGCCGAAGGTGATCGAACGCTAGCGTTCCAGCGAAAGAAAAGGGCTTTTCAAAAGAGAGATGAGTTTGACGGTAGAAGGTTTGACGATCGATGACGTGCGGTCGGCGGTGGCTGCGGGCAGGACGACCGCGGTAGCGCTGGCTGAGCAGCAGTATGCTCGGATTAAGTCCGGGGACACGAAGATTAACAGCTACCTGTCGTTGAGCAGGGAGCGCGCGCTGGAGCAGGCATCGAAGGTGGACGCGATGGCACAACGCGGCGATACGCTGCCTCCTCTTGCCGGTGTGCCAGTGGGGATCAAGGACGTGCTGGCGATGCGCGGAGCGCCGGCGACAGCGGGCTCCCTGATCCTGAAGGGCTATCGTCCACCGTATGACGCCACGGCGGTTGCGAAGCTGGAGGCTGCGGGCGCGGTGCTGCTGGGCAAGATCAACTGCGATGAGTTTGCGATGGGCAGCTCGAACGAGAACTCGGCTTATGGGCCAGTGCTCAATCCAAGGGCGCTCGATCGCGTGCCCGGAGGCTCGAGCGGAGGCTCGGCTGCTGCGGTGGCTGCCGATTTTGCCGTTGCGACACTGGGGACCGATACAGGCGGCTCGATTCGGCAGCCTGCGGCGTTTTGCGGTGTGGTGGGTGTTCTGCCTACCTACGGGCGCGTAAGCCGGTATGGCTTGATCGCGTTTGCCTCGTCGCTCGATCGCGTGGGCCCGTTTACGAAGAACGTGAAGGACGCGGCGACGATGCTTGAGGTCTTGGCCGGGCACGACGCCATGGATGCAACGTCGTCCGCGCGCCCTGTCGCGAGCTATGTGAAGGAGCTGGAGCGGCCGGTTGAAGGTCTGCGTGTCGGTATTCCGGAGGAGTACTTCGGCGAAGGGCTGGACCTGGAGATCCGTGCCGCGATCGAGAAGGTCCTGGATGGCCTGAAGGCGGCGGGCTGTGTGCTGAAGAAGGTGAGCCTGCCGCATACGAAGTATGCGATTCCAACGTACTACGTGATCGCGACGGCGGAGGCGTCGTCGAACCTTTCGCGGTTCGATGGCGTGAGGTACGGTCTGCGCGATGCGGAGGCGAAGTCGCTGTCGGCGATGTTCCGCAAGACGCGCGATGCAGGCTTTGGCGCCGAGGTGAAGCGGAGGATCCTGCTGGGGACCTATGCGCTGAGCGCGGGCTACTACGACGCGTACTACAAGAAGGCGCAGCAGGTGAGGACGCTGCTGACGCGCGATTTTCTGAATGCGTTCGACGACGTGGATGTGCTGGTGGCCCCGGTCACTCCGACTCCGGCGTTCAAGCTGGGCGAGAAGACGGACGATCCGGTGAAGATGTACCTCGAGGACATCTACTCTGTGGCCGCGAGCCTGGCAGGAATCTGCGGAGTAAGCGTACCGTGCGGGACGACGAAGGCAGCGCTGCCGATCGGGGTGCAGGTGATGGGCAGGCACTTCGATGAGGGCACGATGCTGCGGGTGGCCGGCGCGGTGGAAAGCGGCCAGGAAAGCGTCCTTCGCTGACCTCTAGTTGGACTCTAAAAAGAGGTATCGCGGAAGCTGCCCCGGTGGCCTTTAAGCTGGCCTGTGAGGGGACTTCCAGTATTCTGGAATGAGTATTCTCCGTTCAAAAGAGGCACCGTTCGGTATCGACGGCGGTTGTTATCCGGACGAAAGGATCCAGTGAAGCTTGGAAGGTTGCGAGGTTAGCAGATGCCGTACGGTTTCGTAAAGCGTTTTTTGGGCGGTGCGGTGTTGCTGTCCTGTGCAGCTGCAGCAGCACAATTGACGTCGCCAATACTGAATCAAGGATTAAACCCAAATTCAGGGCAGCAAAGTTCATGCAATCCGACCGACCCAAGCTGTTCTTCCTATAGCAATCCGATACGGACCCCCTCCATCGAACCGCAGAGCCAGACTCGTGGCGCCAATCTGAATACCCAGCAGACGTTAGACGAGCAGCTGCCAACGCAGACTCAACAGCAGCGCGTGCAGCTTCAAGAGACGAATCTCCCGCTTGATCCTCCAACAGAGTTTCAGCAGATGGTTGCAAATTCGACGGGCAAAATGCTGCCTATTTATGGAGCGAAGCTATTCAGGACTCTGCCGTCGACTTTTGCTCCTGTGAATCAGGTGCCGGTTACGCCGGACTATATCATCGGGCCCAACGATGAGCTTCTGATTCAATCATGGGGCCAGGTCACGATGAACAACCGCTTCGTGGTGGATCGTTCCGGCGGGATTTACATTCCACAAGTAGGAAACGTTCATGTGGCCGGTTTGCGATTTTCGGAGCTTCAACCGTTTCTGAAGTCGCAGATGGGCAGGATCTTTCGCAACTTCGATTTGAACGTCAACATGGGCCAGTTGCGTTCGATTCAGGTGTTCGTCGTTGGCCAGGCCCGTCGTCCCGGGACCTGGACTGTAAGTTCGTTGAGCACACTGGTGAACGCGATTTTCTCCACCGGAGGTCCGGCGCCACAAGGGAGTTTACGACACATCCAGCTTAAGCGTGGCAACCAGTTGATCGTAGATTTCGACCTGTATGACCTGATTCTGCACGGGGACAAATCGAAGGATGTGCCCCTTCTTCAAGGGGACGTTATCTATATTCCACCTGTTGGTCCGCAGGTGGCAATTGCGGGAAGCGTCAATACTCCTGCCATTTACGAGCTCAAATCAAACGATACAGTCAGCGTCAGTGTCGCTTTGGACATGGCTGCCGGCCTGACTAGTGTTGCTTCAGGCGACACTGCGCGGTTGGAACGAGTGGACGAGCGTCGAATGCGGAGCATGACGGAGGTTTCCCTGGAACGAGAGGGGAAAACGGTTCGTCTGCGGGATGGTGACCTGCTTGAAGTCATTGCACTGGCAGGTCAATACAAGGACGCAGTAACTTTGCGCGGAAATGTTGCCAATCCGGGACGGTATGCCTGGAAGCAGGGGATGCGTGTACGAGATCTCCTGCCAAACAAGGAAGCATTGATAACGCGAGACTATTGGTTGAAGCGTAGTCAACTCGGTCAGTCGTCGATGACGTATGTACCAACATGCCTGCCGACGTCGCCATTCGGTATTCCCGGACTACGGTATGGCATTCCTGTAGGAGATGAGGGAGACGATCCATATTGGCGCTATTCTTCTGTGAGAAATCCGGGCGCGACAAGTCTTCTTGGTCTTCCGATGACGGATACGAACGTTGTCAGGCCAAGCGTTGACGATCGCACGACAAACGCTTTAGCGAACAATGATGCTGCAGCCGCTGGGGCGGTAGGTACGGATGGCGGTTTGGATTGCGGGCGCCAGCCATCTTTTCAAGGGTATGTTCCATTCTCGCCTAGCGATATGACACCGGGGGGACAGCAGTTGTCGTCGCCGCAAGTGCCTTCGCAGCAGGCGACGAGCGCGAATCGAGTGGGTTCCGCAAACGCAAGTGTAGGTGTGACTACTACCAATGCTTCTGCCGGTCAATTTTTGCCTAAGAATGATGTAAAGCTCATCGAGCCGGACATCAATTGGTCGTATGCAGTTATTGAAAGGCAGAGCAAAGAAAATCTAACGACATCCCTTCTTTCATTCAATCTCGGAAAGGTTGTACTTGGAGGAGATGATTCGGAGAACCTCGCACTGCTTCCAGGCGATGTGGTAACGATCTTTTCAAAAGCAGATCTTCGTGTTCCTCAGCAGCAGCAAACTCGTTTTGTCCGTCTCGAGGGCGAGTTTATGTCCTCCGGCATCTACAGTGTGAAGCCTGGCGAAACCCTTCGGCAACTGGTTCAACGTGCGGGCGGCCTTTCGCCGGAGGCCTACTTGTATGGGGCGGAGTTTACTCGGGAGTCGACTCGCCGTGTGCAGCAGTTGCAGTTGAACGAATACGTGGACCAGATAGCCCTGCAGGTAAGTACCAATGCGCAAAACAGCGCGAGTCGCGCGATCAGTTCTACAGATGCTACTGCGCTTGCCGCACAACAATCCCAGGCACAAAATATTGTTGCGAATTTGCGCAATGCTCGAGCGACGGGGCGCATTGTGCTTGGATTGACCCCAGACGCGCATGATATCTCCCAACTCCCGGATCTTCCGCTGGAAGATGGAGATAAGTTTGTGGTGCCACGCGTTCCTTCGACGGTGAGCGTTGATGGAGCGGTCTACAACCAGAATTCATTCATCTATGACCCGCATTTGCGTCTGGGAGACTATGTGCAGCAGGCCGGCGGTGCCAATCGCGATGCAGATAAAAATCGCGCTTTCGTTATTCGCGCAGGAGGGTCGGTTATTAGTAAACAATACAGTTCATCCCTGCGCGGACACGGGTTCGATTCAGTGAGGCTGTATCCAGGAGATACGGTCGTTATCCCGCTAAATCTCGACAAGGGCAAAACTCTACGAACGGTTGTAGACATTGCGCAGATCGTCGGTCAGTTTGGTATCGCTGTGGCTGCAATGAATACTGTTTTGGGACGATAAAGTCCAGGCATACAAAAACCGGGATTGCTGCTTAACGGCAGATTTTGCAGAAGTCCGTTCAGCCTGGCATTCCGATTTCAGGCATTGGCGCATCGCTGGAGCTTCCCTTCATTTTCTTTGGGCCATGAAGGAATCCGTATATCCCCACATACCCATGTGCGATTACATAGCAAAAGCTGGAAGCAAATGTGAAGAACACGGCATCCTTTGTTGTATGGACACCGATCAGTAGGATGTAGGAAACCTGAACGATAAGCAGAAGCGCGATCTCGAGGATTGTGCCGCTCCAAAATATCCATTTTCTGGCCCGATTCATGATCCAGGCTATGCCTGCCACATAGTTGATGCAGGAAGCTAAAACGACCCATCCCATTAGATCCCTTAGGTCTTCGTATTTGGGGCCGAGCAGCCAGAGAAATGGAGTAGGGTAGACAAACGCAAGCAATGTTATCGAGGCGCAGAAGAGCACACCCAAAATCAAGAAGCCGCAATAGTATTTAGCAAGACGAGTCCTGTTTATTTGTGCAATATACGGTTCAATGAGGACGACATTGAACGTCATTAGGATCGAGAACATCTGTCCGAGTTTGCTAAGCGCTGTGACTTGCGCGATCGACACAGTGCTTCCGAAGAAGCTGATCAGAAAAAGAGAAATTTGTCCCTGGAAAGCGGCAAAAATAATTGCCGGCATAACTGGCATTGCATAGTGAATGATTTCGCGTTCCGCGGAAGCGTCGTTTTGCTGAGGCCAGTCAATGTACTTCTGGCTTTGTTTCCCTAAAATGAGACCGTTCACCGCGATATTCAGCGCATTCATGCAGGACGCAGTCGAGGCGTTGAGGGCACCGAGAACCCAGCAGACCAGATATGCGACGAGCCTTGCCGTGCCAACGAGAGTTTGAGGCAGGTAGAGGTCGCCTAAGCGGCGAAAGATTAGAAGCGGTGGAGAAAAACAAGCCATGCTTCCGCTGGAATACAGCGCCAGGAGGATTGATGCTACAAGCACGATCTCAAGACGCCAGTCCCAGTGATGCGGGTGTGCCATGGCAGAAAACGCGATGACAGTTGCTGGAGCAAGCGCCAGGAAGGTTTTGTTGCGTAAATGTTTCGCAGACCGTACGTATCTGCCAAGCAGAGCGCGGTCGTCTCGGCGGTCACCGATAAGGGGGATGATTGTGCTTGAAATGCCCAGGTCCATGAGCGTAGTCATGGTCGCTTGGACTCCAGTGGTCAATCCGAATTGCGCCAGTGCTTCAACGCTCATCCAGCGAATGAGCAGAAGTCCTGTAATGATTTGAATTGCTTGCAGCACCCCTTGACCAAGGAAGAATCTGGCGGCCAATCCCGCTGCACGCCGTGCCCTCGCCATCCTTTTTATTGATGCGGTGGGAAGACCTGAAACTGATGTATCGTTTCCGTCTGTAGGGTGCGACTCGGTTTGTTCGATGATGTGCCTGGATTTTGGGTCCATAAGCCTATTCGGAGGACAATTGACGGTTGCAAAGTTCGCTCTCGTTATCTGCAAGGACCCAACCGGCGGGTAACAACTCCGACAGGGAGTGATTGCTGTGAAGGTGCCAATAGCGCGGTGAGTAAACTGTCTTGTCTCGCCGGGGGTTCAACCAGGCACCCCACCATGAGAAAGAACTGTTGGCAATAATATGGTCGCGGCAGGAGGACATCAATCGAAGATCTTCATGGGCGGTAGATGAGTCGTTGTGGTGTACAAACACGATTGGTTCGTTCGCCGGTAGAGACTTCTTTGCAAAGTCGATATCGTCCGAGAATACGAAAAATTTAGGGTTCATCACCCGCTCTTTAAAGTACTGTATTGCGCAGTTGTAATAGTCGACAGATAAGGTTGCGAATCCATCCGTTCCAAGAACGTAATCTCCTCGGCGCATATGGAGAGAAATAGGATGTTCTGCGGCTTGGATTTGCCCAAGAACACGCAAATCCTCTCCTGAGGGAGACATTTGCAGTGTCAATTCAGACCTTAACTCGTCCTCGACTTCGTCGGCAAAACGATAGGCCTGCCAATAGCCTACGAGATAGATCGTCTGCGTGTCCTTTTCAAACTCGAAATCAGAAAGGAACTTGTAGCGTTGATCTACCGCTTCGACCACGATCTGCGTGCGCGAGAAATGCCGAAGCGCGCTCCCTGCCAACCGTAGTCGCGGCTTGGGCGATAACATGATCCGTTCCGTTGTTGTGAGCGGGTGGTAAGGGGACGTAATCGAATATTGATTCAGCAGAAATGGCCTGGGGTAGCCATTCGCATTGGCTCCTCGCGGATCGAGGGCCAATTTCATGTTCGCACCATAATGTCTTGCGAAGTACTTCCCCGCTGCGTATTGAAACAGTTGATTGCCCAGGCCGCTGATTTGTCTTACGACGATTTGCACAACAACTCCCATGAATGTCCCTGACGGTTTCCGCCAGATGAAAAGAGCGGCAGAGACGAAGTGGATTTGACTTGGCAAATACGAAGAGCCAACAGTCGAAGTTGCTGCCGGATGCCGATTGCCTGTAGAAAAAACTGGATGGGCCGCTTCTCCTTGGCCGGTCCGGTGACAGAACCCACAACTATTCTAATTTGTTACACTGCGACAGTATGGATATTTATCCGCAATCGGAGGATCAGCGGCCGGGATTCGCTGTTTTCCCGATTGGCATTGTGATTCCCACGTACAACCGATCCGACACGATCCTGATGTGCCTGGAGCATCTGGAGCGGCAAACATGGGCCGATTTCGAGGTGATCATCGTTGATGACGGTTCCACCGATTCGACGCCGAAGCTGCTTGAACGCTACCTCGATTCAACTCGCTTACATGTCCGCTATATTCGGCAGGAGAATGCCGGTGCCGCCCGCGCGCGCAACGTTGCGGCTTCGGTAATGCAAGCTCCTGTGTGCCTGATGATTGGCGATGATATCTTTGCCTCTCCGGATCTTGTTCGTACCCATCTCACTCTCCATCAGCAGAGACCAGAATTGAATATAGCTTGTCTGGGATTGACGCAATGGAGCGAATCCGGTCAGCTGGTGACTAAGTTTATGCGTTGGCTCGACGAGAGCGGGAACCAATTTGCATATGGCGATCTGCTACGCGGAACGCGCGCTGACTGGAGGCATTTTTATACAAGCAACCTTTCAGTGAAGACAGAATTCCTGCGACAGAATCCATTCAACGAGGGTTTTTCCAAGTATGGAATGGAAGACATTGAGCTCGGATATCGCATGCAAATTCAGCATGGGCTTGAAATTGCATTTCTCCCAAAAGCTCTGGCACATCATTTGCACCCGACATCGTTCAGGCGAGCATGTAGCAGACAAGTATTGGTAGGGAAATCGAATCGGCTGTTCCACGACATGTGGCCGGAATGTATGCCAAAATCCACTTCGCCTCTCAGGCGAACCTTCCGCAGATTTATATCCCACAATGAGTGGTTAATATCCCCGCTTACATCTGCCGCAGATGTTCTTACGAGAATCTGGTGTCCTAATCCGCTTATGTATGCCGCGCTTTCAGCAAATTACTCGGTTGGATATGAGAACAGCCCATATCGGTCTTTGCGTACGGGCGTTCCATCGGACGTGGATCATGCAGCATCTTCCCGCAAGAGCGCTTCGCAATGAATCTGCCGAGCACTGCGCGGCCGAGTACTTGTGCTATCGTTGTTAGTTTTTACCCAGGGCCTCATATCGTTCAAAATGTCGCGGCGTTGCTCCAGCAGGTGGAGAGGGTGTTTGTCATTGACAATGGATCCGTCGGCAATTCACTTGAGCATTTACACGCGCTCCGAGGCATGCCGCTATGCCATGTTCATCTTCTCGGAGAAAACCTCGGTATTGCAGCGGCGATGAATCAAGGCGTTAAATTGGCAGTCGATGGCGGATTCAAATCGATTTTTACTTTCGATCAGGATTCTTCAATTACACCGGGGTTTGTGGTCAAGATGCTGGCGGAGTATGATGACGCCTGTCGCAAGCACAAGAAAGTCGGCTTGGTTTTTCCGCAATACTTCGATTCGAGAAGCGGCATGCATCTGCGCACCGTCCTTGATAAGAATGGCGACCCTTATACAGCCATGACTTCGGGGAACTTGGTTCTGACAGAAGTGTTTCAAGAGTGTGGAGGTTTTGAGGAAGCATTCTTCATGGATTATGTGGACCATGAGTTCTGTCTAAGATTGAGGAATCATGGATACAGTATTGTTGAGTGCGCCAACGCAATTTTGCTGCATTCGCTCGGCAACTTGCGTACCTATAAAATCGTTGGATTGGAATTTGGTTGCACACACCACAATGCAGGACGGCGATATTACATCACCAGGAATCGCATTTACATCTATCGCAAGTTCCTGCACAGTAACTGGGGCTGGTGCAAACACGATATCCTATCGTCAATTCAAGAATTGGTGAAGCTCGTCATATTTGAAGAGCAGAAGGTGGCAAAGCTTCGCAATATATGGCGGGGCATTCGAGATGGAATATCAGGGCGAATGGGGAAGACAGTCAACCTGTAATCATCTTTAGCTGATGGATGAGAGTAAATGTCAAGTATTCAGGATAACCGATGGGAATCTGGACACAGATGCCCGCGCATTTCCGTTTGCATGGCGGCTTACAATGGTGAGCGCTATATTCAAGTGCAACTAGCGTCAATTCTTGAACAACTCAACTCAGATGACGAGATAGTCATTGTAGACGACTGCTCTTCTGATAGAACTTGTGAGCTGATATCCGGTATGGGAGATAATCGCATTCGGCTAATTCAGCATAAGAAGAATGCAGGTGCAAAGAAGACATTTGAAGATGCTATCCGGAATGCACTTGGTGAAATTCTTTTCCTTAGCGACCAGGATGATATATGGCCCCCTGGCAAGGTAGACAAAGTATGCCAAGCATTTGACCGTAATAGGGATGTTCAGATTGTCGCAACCAGTTTTAAAGTTATCGACAATGACGGGGAGTTTACATACGACTCTGTCTATTCAAATTGGCCTCGTTTTCGCCCAGGATTAATCGCCAACATCTGGTCCAATCGTGTACTCGGATCGACAATGGCTATTCGGTCTTCTGATGTCTACAAGATCCTTCCTTTTCCTGCGAAGTATTGGGTTGAACACGATGCCTGGATTATGGCCGTCAACAGTATTACCGGAGGAAAAGTGGCATACCTTGATGAGCCACTCCTCTTTTATCGACGTCATCGGCAGAATCTCTCGACTCCACTAAGTTGGCGCCTCCGCATTAAGAAGCGGGTTCATCTTGTCGCAGCTCTTATTGTCTATTCTTTGCAGGTAAGAAAAAGAGGGTCGATGCCTCTACTCGGGGATTAGAGGAAACCTGTTAGATAGTTGCGTGCGAGCGGACTAAAAATTTACGTTCGTATACTCCTAAGGAAATCCCGCAAAATCCCAAGTAGATAATACTGGAATCGGTCAGATAGTTTCCGCCAATCCAAAAGAGGATTGCAAAAGCTGCCCAAGGATAGATCAGTATGCCAACGAGATTCTTTTTGAGAAGGCTTTGCCAAATATAACCGTAGAGCAAGCCGTACCCGAAAAGAAACCACGGCGAATACCACCCGAGATCAGAGAAAATGTAGCCAAATGCGCCAGACCAGACAAGCGTTGGATCCAGACCGGCTCGAGACACTGCGGAAAAATCTCCACCAAACAAGTCTGCATTGTCAGGTAAGTTCATCGCATCCCGAAAAGGCAAAACCTTTGCTATCGCCTTACTTGTGGTGATGGCGGAAAACAATGTCTTTCCCGTACCGCTGTACGGGTACTGAAGCTTGCCGTTCACCACGGCAGCCAAACGGTTATAGGATGCAATGGAATAACCGGCAAGCTGATTGCCAACGACGTCAATCCCTTCCGATCCGCGAAGCAGCGCAAAGGAACCAAAAAGGAGCGCAATCGTAAGAGGAAAAATCGCTAAGACGCGCAATGCCGAGCCGGTACTGAGTTTTCCCAGCGATGCTCTCCGGTAGATGTACAAGACAGTCAGTCCGCAAAATACCAGCAATAAATTCGCGCGACTGAGCTTGAGGGTAGCGGACAGAAGAGAAGCGAGTATCCCCACGAGCACACCAGCCCAGAGAAGTGTTCTTTTGATACCCGATAGCTTCAACTGAGGTATACGAAAGAACGCCCACCAAAGTATTCCATTCAATATGGGAGCCATGAATACCATGGTGCCTTGGTCGTCGAGGGCATCTACGCCCTTCAACTGACGCCCTTGCTGGGCGAGCAGTAGCAGAAGGATATTAGGGTTATTCCTTAGCAATAGATAGTTTGATATCAACGATCCGGCTATTGCCGCCACAAGTGGCAGTGCAACAAAGATCACTGGGTCCATTTTTACAGTCAATTGCTCTTCGGAGAGCGAGCGGGCTGGAAATAGACACTGCCAAATCCAGACGCCTATTAGGAATGCTATTACGCAGAGACTGTAAAAAAGGATCGTCGGAAGATCCATGAACATAAGATCTGGCTCGTTCATGAATGCGGTATATGAGGAGGGTGGGATGAAACAGGATATTAAAAATATAAGATAAGAGAACAGAGCAAGACCATAAGGTGAGACAAGGTGGTTGGCCCACGATTTGTTGGTGACCTCAGGCATGTTTTTCGATTCGGCTAGTCCCTGGCGGAAAACTGTTCCCGTAGCATGCGGACCTTGCGATTCCCCTCCGGTGTGCGCCATTCAATGACATAGATATCGAAAAAGCGGGCAAAAAGAAGTGAAACAGCGAACCCAACGAGGGTCGTAAGAAAAATAATGATGAGGCGATGCGGTCCGGATTTAAGCTCAGGACGAACGGCAGGGTCGGCAACCTGAATACCCGCCCCTTCACGTGCCTCATCGAGGCGAGCGACTTCATATTGGATCGTAAGCAACTGATAGAGGTTCTCTGCAAACTTCACATCGCGATACTTGCGAAGATATTCGAGACCGGCTTCCGGAATCTTTCCCTTGGGCAGCACGACGCCCGTATCCGAGTCCTCGCTGCTTCCGGAAAGACGGCTCAGTTGATTGCGTAGCGCGGACAGTTGTTGCTGAGCCATTACGACTTCAGGGTTATTGGGAGTGGCGTATGAGAGCATGGATTGAATCTGAACTTGTTTGGTTACAATCTGCGCTCGCAGTACGGCGGCCGCTTCAATGAGAGACCGCGCCTGGCTATCCGGCTGCACGATACCCGTTGTTTGCTCAGTGTGTTTAAAGGCCTGTTCTGCATTCTCCAACTGGCCCTTCGCATCCCCTAGCTGTTGCTCGAAGAACTGCCGACGCTGCGATGCTTCCGTAATTGCAAGATTTGCAGACTGCTTGCGAAACTCATCGATGTAGCCGTTGGCCATCTCGGCAGCAAAACCAGGATCACGATCGCTTACAGTGATACGGAGTAAGCCATCTTTGACTCCCAGGTTGACGCTGCTTCGCTGCTCGAACTTCCTGACAGCTTCAGTGACATAACGCACATGGTACCGGTCCGTCAGGTGAAAACGATTGACGATTGCCGCTTCGAGCGAATTTGTACGGAAGAGAGAGGCATAGGTTTCGCCTGGATTCCGAATGCCAAGGCCGCTTCCTGCGAGTGATGCCAGGGCAGCAGACCCGCCTGCCTGACTAAGCAGCGCCGAGCTTAGAGATGAACTTTGAGCCGGAGGAAGCACAATGATCTCTGCGGTATATTCGTTCGGCGTTAGGAGGCATACCACAATTGCCAGTACCGCGAAGGCCCCGGTTACACCCAAAATCAAACGCCAGCGCCTGGCGAGAAACAGGAAAAAACGATAAGTCGATCCCTCCTGCGGTGTAATTGTGTCCATCGCTGAATCGCCTGCTTCGATCCGAGCCATCTAAACGTACTCCCTTGGAGAAGTAAAGCAGCGAATGCTTCGGACCATGCCAACTCCAATATGGTTATCTGTGCGAGCCGCGCACGTCAGTCTACTATCTGGTTCTAATGCGATGAACGATCCCTGCGAAGATACAGGTAAATCGGCACAAACCGTGTGCGAACTGCACTGATTATAAAGCTCTCAAGAGGTTGGCATTGCAGCCAATCTAGTGGGAACTTCGATCGTAACGGGTGATCTCTTGACAGATGTCCAATGCTGGGGTCCGTGAGTCTCTCTTTGTCGGGTCGACGATTGCTTGTGAGCAGACGGGGCGAAGTATGCACGGCAATTTTTGCAACCTTCAAATGCCTCGTTTTCTCGTTGCCCTGCGGTGCAAACGATCTGGAGGGCTACTTTGCAGAAAAGCCCTCGCGAAGGCTAAGCTCTGGATTCCATGTGATTTGCAGCCAGCCGCTGGTATTGTTCTGCGATCCCGGTTTGTAGGAAGGGATGAGGAAGCGCTCGTATTGCGTGAAGACCTGCGCGGTCCAGTGGCGATTGATGGCGAACGAACCATTCAGGAATCCGTCTGTGATGGTGCCGCCCTGCGGCAGATAGCCGTTAGCGATCTTGTTCTGGCGGTAACCCAACTCAACCCTCGTCCGGGACGAGAACCAGTAACCGGTGCGTCCTTCAATGGCGCGGCCGTCACGGCCCACGGCATTGCCCAGCAGAAATCCCTTGTTGGTATTGCTGTCGAGATACTGGTTATTGATGAAGAAGTGTATCCCGCCGAAATCGCGCACAAGGCCCTGGCTGCTGGCGGCCTCCACGCGAAGATCCATATGGGGGAGCCATGGGAGCCGGGCGAAGTAGATCCCCGGGCTCCAGGCGGCGCGCCGTGGTGCGGCCATCGGGTTGGGATCGTCATCGGAGTAGGCATCAGCATAGAGTGTGACAAACTTGCCGAAGTAGGGCAGCCTGTAGCGGAAGTCGAAGTTGCTCTTCCTGTCACCCGGATCGCCGCGGTCTCCATAACCGGCGCTTCCACCACCGCCGCCAATTCCTCCGCCGGTGGAGTTGAAGCTGAAGATGTTGTCCTTGAAGGTGTGAAGCGTCATTGGGTGTCCAACACCCAGGAAGACGGACCATCTTGTGAAGCCCAGCTCAAGGTTGTCGCCGAAGTTGAGAGATATCTTCTGGCCGTTGAACCAGGGGCGGGCAGGGTATGAGTGCCCGGAGAGCTTGCCGAGGACGACATCGAACCGGTATGTGCCCCACGAGGGCACCAGAGGAAACGGGTGTGGGCGGGTGGAGACAAAGCGGAAGTTGTATGTCGGCTCGGCGTTACTCGAGAATGCCCAGGGGCCCATTGTGGTCGGCCCCCAATAGATCTGTTGTTTGCCGAAGGACAACGCGTTCCCAGCGAAGGACACTCCAGCGTATAGCTCAAGCGGCCGCTGGCGCGTAAAGGCCGCGCTGCCGGGAACGGGTTCGATATGCGGATCGCCAGGCTGAATGAAATCGATCGTGTTGATTAATTGATTTCTTTCCGGCGTCTCATTGGGTCGGCCGGGGCCATGCTGCATCTCTTCGCGGGCGTAAAAGAAGAGCCGCCCATAGTGAGCGCGCGTTGAAAAGCCTGCGATGGCGCTGGAGCCGCGGCCCAGTGGGCGACCGTAGTCGTTCCACCATGTCTGGCCAAAGTGGAAGCTGTCATACAGCGCGGGGCCTGCGATGGTTCCATAGCGCGCGTAGACGGATTCGAGAGCAAGCTCCTGATAGCTCGTCGACTCCTCGGAAAGCTCGCGGTCGAGATCGGCCATCAGGCGTTTGGCCTCGTTGACCAGGCCGGGATTCGAGATGCTGAGCCGGTCGGCGAGTTCCTCGGCCTGTTCAAGCTGACGCTTGCACTCCTGCCGTGTCCAGGGGCGAATCGAGACGTTCTGAGTTGAAATGAGGCCGAGGTTGGCGAGGCGCTCGAGTGCGGGATAGATCCAACTGTCCATGGGCACATTGGTTGAGCCGATGGCATCGGGGTCGCCGTCGTAGCGAACCAGGGTACGTTTCGCAGCTGGCGCGGAGGGAAGCGCAAACTGCGGCGGTGGCGGCGGTGTGGGAAGCTGCGGCCCGGCTCCGTTGGAGGTGTTACGGGCGACATAGTTGTCCGGCAACGGTGGCGAATCGTATGGGTTCAGCGTGTAGCTGTGGTGGGCCTTGTACACATAGCGCCCAATCATCCAGCCTGCGACGCTACCGACCAGGACGTCGGAGGGAAAGTGTTGTTCCGCCAGCACGCGGCTGACGCTGACGCTGCTCGCGAGGCCATAGACCGCTGTGCGCGTGAGCCATCCGGGATATTCCGAGGCGACAACTGCGGCGGCAGACCACGCCAGCACGGCATGGTTCGAGGGGAAGGATGAATCCGTCGCGCCGGAGCTGAAGAAGTTTCCAGCAGCATTATTAACCAATGGACGGTCGCGCCGAAAGACGGCTTTCAACGCAGTGTTGACCGCATAGCTGTTGATGAGCGCTTCGCCGGCAAGCAGTCCAGTCTCATGGGCCTGGGGAGCATAGTTGACGAGGCTCCAGAGATAGCCCGAAGCGGGAATTGCGACAATCCCGGCAAGCGCGCCATTGGAGAGCGTATTGGCTTTGTTCTGTCCGTCCGGGGTGATCTGGATCGCCTTCGTCATGGAGTGCTGGTCGCTTCCGACCAGCATTCCCGTCGCGACTCCGAAGGGCACGAGCCACATTGCATCCTTTGGCCTGAGACGCGCCGGACTCGTCCAGATGACCTCCTGATCGCGCAGCAGGCGCTTGGGCATTCCTACCAGGTTGATGTCTTCGGTATGAGAGCTCCGGCTGGTCATGGAGGCGGCCAGCGCGAGCGGACCGGGCGCAGCATTCTGCGGCACGGGGGCGTCAGGAAGCGAGCTGGAGGAGGAACTGGAACTCTGCGCAAGAGTGTTTTGCTGAAAAGACAGAGCAACGATAGCCCCAAGGAGAAGCGGGAGAAGAGGCCTTTTCAGAATTAAGTCCATAGGGGAGATATCTGGAGGTCAAGTATCCGGCAAACCCCGCTTCATCGAGATTAACACAGCGGCACAGGGGAATCAGATGCCCGGAGCCTCTCTAAACAACCCTTCCCAGAGTCAGAAAATAGCGATATCCGTCAGGTTGACAGGAGGCCCTTCATTTTTGTATTTAACCTATGTGTTAATTAACGTATAAGGCAAGTTACATGAATTCACTGGACATCACATTTGCCGCGCTAGCCGATCCAACGCGCCGGGCGATCCTTGCGAAGCTGGCCCAGGGCGAAAGCACGGTGACGGACCTGGCCAGGCCGTTCGCCATGAGCCTGCCTGCGATCTCACGGCATATCAAGGTGCTGGAACATGCCGGGTTGATCTCCCAGAGTCGCCAGGCGCAGTGGCGGCCCTGCCGTATTGAGCCGAAGGCGCTGAAGGAGGTTGCGCAATGGATGGAGGACTACCGCCGGTTCTGGAGCGAGAGCCTCGACCGGATGGAGGCCTACGTCGAGCGACTACAGGCTCAGGACAAGCCGCGAAAGAAGAAGAAAACGCGCCGGTAAACCGAATCCGGCGATGGAGCAACGAAGATTCAACAGCCAGGAGGGAGAGAGAATGACAGAGCAGAGAGTCATGACCACAATCGACAGGGAGATCGCGGAGACGAGGATCGTCAATGCCTCACGCGAGCTGCTGTGGAAGGTCTGGACGGAGCCGGCGCACGTCACGCAATGGTGGGGGCCAAACGGGTTTACGAACACTACGGAGAAGATGGACGTGCGGCCAGACGGTGAGTGGGTCCATGTGATGCACGGGCCCGATGGCCGCAACTATCCGAACAGCGTCGTCTATCGTGAGGTGGTCGAGCCGGAGAGGCTGGTGTACGACCACATCTCGACGCCGCACCATCGGACGACGGTGACCTTTGAAGATATCGGCGGCGGAAGGACGAAGCTGACGGTGACGATGATCTTCGACACGACAGAGTCGAAGCGCTGGACAGAGGAGACGTTCCAGGCCGAGATTGGACTGAAGCAGCATCTCGGACGTCTGCAGGAGTATCTGTCGAGGGTGAAGTGAGCCGTTGCGCGCAAAAACTTTAGGGCCCTCGATATGGAGGGCCCTAAGTTCGTAAATAGTGTGAGTAAACTCAAGCGATCGCAGGCTTAGCCCTGGGACTCGCCCTCGGTCTTCTTCCCGAGAAGGTTTTCGAGGGCACCCTTGACGACGCCGGTTCCTTCAAAGCCCGCGACGGCGGCGGCGCCTTCTTCGAGGATGTTTGCGTTGGGGTTGATCTTCTTTGCGCCTTCAACGGCGACTACGGCACCTACGATTTTTTCGGCTTCGTCCATTAGACCCATATCAAGATCTCCTTACAAATTTAGGATGCGCACTCTGTTTGAAGGGTGACATCGCTAAAGACATGCCGGTGAACAAAAAGTTGCGCACAACCGAGCGACTGAATGTGTGTTCATTGAGTGTGTAACGAGGAGGGTTGTTATGAAAGCCGCTCAGATGAAGTCGATGATGACAAAGGCGATGATGGCGGGTTTGGTGGCCGGTACGGTGATGTTTGCCGGGGCAAAGCAGTCTGAGGCACAGCAGTTCAGGATTGGTGTTCAGATTGGGCAGCCGGTGGTTTATCCAGGCTACTATGCGCCACGTGGTTACTACGACCGAGACTACTATGAGCGATTTCGTTGCGAGCGCGAGCGTCGTGAGGCGTACGAGCGCCAACTGGCCTGGGAGCGTCAGCAGGCATGGATGCGCCATGAGCAGCATGAGCGGTGGGAGCACGAACGCCATGATGGCTGGGGCGATCGCGGCTGGGATCGCCGGTAACCACTAATATGAGTTTTTAGAGGTTGAGAGGGGCCGGTTGCGGAGTTCGCCCGCGCCGGCCCTGCTTGTCTCACCGGTACGCATGGCGGTCGGAGACGATTCTTAATGCTTCATCAAATCGTGTCTGCCGTGTGTTCTCTAAGAACTCTTCCAGATGAACTCTGCCATAGGCGGTTTTTGTCTGGTTGTCCACGAGACTGATCTCTCCTGCCCAGAACTTCCGCTGAAAGTCTCTGTATCCCGGCACACTCTCACTTTGACTCAGCGGCTTGCCGTATGAACCCTGCAGGAGGAAGACCGTGGCGTAGAAGAGGTGGGCGACCTGCCGGCTGAGGAAAAATCGGGCCAGATGGTACCGATCGGGTGGCTGTCCAAAGTACTCCTGAAGGAAGGCCCTCTCCTCTGTGTCATCAGTGACGAGTATATTTGCAACGACTGCCAGATCAGCATAGCGGTCGTTCAGAAAAGCAGCCTCCCAGTCGACCAGCCATACGCGGTCTCCGTCGAAGAGGATATTGTCCGGCTTGAAGAGATCGTTGTGGCTTGAGACCATGTCCTCCTCGTGACGCGTGTAGGCTGCGGCCATTTGCGCATATCGGCCGAAGATTTCGTCACGTTCCTCTCTGGAGAGTATGTTTGCCTCCTGAAACTTCTGGATGAACCCGTCGACGGCAGGTCCCTGGTTCATCAGGAACATACATGTGGTATTGAGGTGATTCTCGACTCCGGAAAACGGCGGCAGAGCGTGTAGCGTGCGTAGCATAGCTGGCATCCGTACAAGGGCCTCGCTTACCGGAAAGGGCACCTCTTCGACGAAATCGGTGATAGAGATTCCGTCTTCGATGCTGGTGTACCAGACATGCGGGGCGAGACCTGCTTCCGCAGCCGCCCTCATGCAGGTGAAGTGGCGCGCAGGGCCGATCATCGCATTGGGACGCATGATGATCCGTAACAGGAATGGAGACCCTCGGGCGACGACGCGAAAGACAAGCGCCGAGGTACGTCCCTTGGTGATCGGGCGGATGTCTTCGATCTCGGTTACACCGAAAGCCTCGCGCAGGCTGCGAGTCACAGCTTCGCTTTTTTCTTGTGGAATCATGGAGCCTCCGTGGTGGTTAGTCCGTTGACATTACCCGGAGAGCAGGCTGAAAACCAGTCTCGTTTTCAATGGTTTCGATTTGCTATTCTGAAAGTGGAGAAGGACAGGGCCGTGTCATTTGGTTCGCGTCGAATCGGCCATTGGCTGAGCCCCTGTCGGATCAAATTACAATTTCCTCCATCCTGATCAAACGCTCTTATTCTTTCCGTGAGCTGGATTCATTCTGGTGATGGATCGAGATTTTTTTCAGAAAGATGTCGCTAAAGGTGTGTCGCTGCCGCTAAACTTCCGTTGTTTTTGAATCGTCTCAATTCGGAAGGCGGAAAACTCATGCCGGCATCGTATCGCTCTTGTGCGCGCTTCGTTTCGTCATCACTTCTTTGGGGAGCTACGCTCCTGATTTTTCCGGTTGCGCTTAGCGCTCAAACGGTGCCGCCGGCGTTGGAGTCTCCGGCTGCGCGGCCCCCGGTGGCTGGGCCGCACGGTGAAAAGCTTCCGGGAATGCCGAAATTTCACGATCCCGCGCCTTACGACATCGACGAGCATACGGGCTACAAGCAGATTTTCGACGGCAAAAGTTTTGCCGGATGGGATGCCGACCCCAGCATATGGCGGGTCGAAGATGGGATCATGATTGGCGAGACGTTCGAGGGCAAGCCGAAGGGCAACAACTACATCGTCTATCGTGGCGACAGGATGCGCGACTTTGACCTGAAGCTCCAGATGAAGATCGAGAAGGGCGGTGGTGGCGGCATCCAGTACCGCAGCCAGACTGGCATACCGTGGACAAGGCCCCAGCCCGCCGGTCTTCCGCCCTATGACCTCAAATTCATGATGACGGGCCCGCAGGCTGACTTCTGGTTCCCCGTGCGCGCATCAGCGGCTGCTTACACCGGCCAGTGGTACTCGGAGAACACCATGCAGGGCATCCTCGCGTATCGCGGCCAGGTGACGCAGGCGCTGCCGGGGCAGACCAACCGGCTCGTAGCAAACATTGGCGACAAACAGGCGCTGGGCGGCTATGTGAAGGTCAACGAGTGGAACGATTACGAGATCATCGCCCGCGGTGGCGTGATGATGCACATCATGAACGGCCAGTTGATGGCGGTCTTCATCGACGACAACAAGGACTCGGTGAACAACCAGCCGGGTTTGATCGGCTTTGAGATCGAGAGCCAGCCCTGCAAGATCTCGGTGCGCGATATCTGGTTGAGGAAGTTCGACTAGGATGCTGGCCGCCCGAGGGTTCAGTCCTGTATGAGCAGATGAATGATCGGACATGGTTCGCCGGCAGCAGAAGAGTCGCAGGCATGCACAAGCCGGGCGAGAGACTTCTTTATTCTCGACAGGTCTGAAATCTTCTCTTCGATCAACGCCAGCTTCTGTGCGGCGGCCTGGCGAGTCTCCAGGCAGGCCCTTCTTTCATCGAGCGCCAGAAGCCCTGTAATCTCTTCGAGGGTGAACCCCAGGGCCTGAGCTCTTTTGATAAATCGCACTCGCTTCACGGTTTCCGTCGAATAGCGGCGAAAGCCGCCGGATGGTTTCGATGGCTCATGCAGCAGGCCCCGCCTCTGATAGTAGCGGATGGTCTCAACATTGACGCCGCCATGGATTGCCAGGGTTCCAATTGTCATTTCGTCGGTCATCGCTGCCTCACTTGACTCCGTACTATGGTACGGAGCTTAGAGTGATGGTGGAAAGGGACGCTTCGAGATGCGATCGCCGAACACGAAGATCGAGTTGACGGGAGGGCTGCTTGCGGGTATCGGAGCGTCTGCTTGTTGCGTGGGGCCGCTTCTGCTGTTGAGCCTTGGGATTGGAGGGGCGTGGATCGGCAACCTGACCGCGCTGGAGCCCTATCGACCTGTCTTCATTGTGCTTGTCTTTGTCTTCCTTGGCCTCGCCTTCCGAAAGCTCTATCTGGCGCCTGTCGATTGCGATGCAGATGGACTTTGTGTCACGGAGAGAACACGAAAACTCCAGAAAGTGTTGTTTTGGCTGGTCGCTCCTCTGCTGCTCTTGCTGGTCGCGTCGCCGTGGCTGATGCCGCTCTTCTACCGTTGAAAGGAAAGTACGATGCGAAGACTGATTGCTGTCCTGCTGATGGGGTTGCCGGTGGCCGCTCTGGCTGCGACCCCTCAAACCGCCGTTCTCGATGTACAGAATATGACCTGTTCCACGTGCTCGATCACGATTCGGAAAGCTCTTGAAAAGGTTCCCGGGGTGATGTCCGCAAAGGTGGACTACGATCACAAGACGGCGACAGTGAAGTATGACGCTGAGAAGGCAAACCCATCGGCTCTGGTGAAGGCGACAACGAACGCGGGCTTCCCTTCAAAGCTGCATGACGGTATGCAACGGTGACAGATTGGGGCGTTGTCCTCGAGTCAGTGCTCACCTGCCCGCATTGCGGCTATGAGACAACGGAGACAATGCCTTCAGACTCCTGCCGTTTTTTCCACGAATGCGTGGGATGTAAGGCAGTGATCCGCCCGAAGGCGGGCGACTGCTGCGTCTTCTGCTCGTATGGTTCCGAAAAGTGTCCGCCGATTCAGTTGCATGGCCGTTGCTGTAATGGCTGAGGGTGTCTACAGAGTCTGGTAGTAGCGGGTTTCGGGCGAGGCGCAGGCTTGACACAGCGTTCGTGTGACACCGGCTTGTAATTGGCGCTCGCGGTCGTAGTTGATGCCTTCGCCGCACTGCTCGCAGACGATGCGCGGGGACTTGTAGCCTGGCATCTCACGGGGGTGGAGCGGCACGCGGACCCACTGCTCGCTGAAAAGTTCGGCGTCGGGCAGCTCGCGGTAGGCGAGCATCTGCTGCTGGTTCTTATTTTCGATGTGGGGGTAGAGCTCGCGGGCGCGCTGTTTGGAGCTTTCGAGCGCGGCGACACGGATGGCTTTATAGGTGGGCGTGCCGTCTTCGAGAGCATCGAGCGGAGCGTTCAGGTCGACGAAGGTGGCGGCCATCTTTCCCCAGTCGCGGAACTTGAGCGCGCGCTTGCCGAGACGGCAGCCGGTGACGACCGCAATCGCGTCTGTTGCACAGCGGTCGATCTCGACGAAGGTGACGAGGCGCTTGCGGCCGGTGGTGCGGGGCTCGGCGATGCCGAGGCGCTGGCAGCCGAGCATGGCGAGGCGCACGCCCAGAATCTGCCCGGCGCAGAGGTGGCCGTGCGCAATCTCTGCCTGGCGAAGGAGGTCGTCGAGGGGCTCCATGGCTTGATGATACGGCGCAGTGCGATATTGTTGCAGAGGGCCGTTTGCAGGTGAGGCCGGCTGCTCGTGGAGGCGATGTGGGCGATTTATGGAGGCACTTTGCCCTGGGGTTCAGCGCGTTGCTGCCTGTGGTCAATCCGCTGGGCTCGGCGCTGGTGTTCCTGGGCCTGGTGGGATTGCAGCCGCCTGCGGTTTACAAGTCGCTGGCCCGGCAGATCGCCATCAATATGGTGTTGTTCTTCGCGGTGATTGAGCTGGTCGGGTCGTTCCTGCTGTCGTTCTTTGGGATTTCGTTGCCGATCGTTCAACTATCGGGAGGCGTGGTGGTGGCCGCGATTGGCTGGGGAGTGCTGAACAAGCCGGACGCGGACAAGGACAAGGAGAGCGAGGTCAAGACGGCGGTGCGCGGCGACGGTCAGGACAGGTGGTCGGGGAAGACGTTTTATCCGCTGATGTTTCCGATTACGGCGGGGCCGGGATGCCTGGTCGTCATGCTGACGCTGAGCGCGCATACGATGGAGGGCACGACGCTGCCGCAGACGGTGCTTGCCCGTGCAGGGTTGATGCTGGCGGTCGTGCTGCTGAGCCTGCTGGTCTACGTATGCTATGCGTATGCACCGCAGATTACAGGAAAGATCTCGCCGTCGACGACGCATGGAATCCTGCGCGTGATTGCGTTCATCCTGTTGTGCATTGGAGTGCAGATCGCATGGAATGGGCTGGAGGCTTTGCTGAAGCCTTTGCTTGGGAAGTAGCGATTATTCCCACCCTTCGCAAAAGCGCGAAGGATGGGGCACCCGGAATTTGTTGCGCCTTAGCTGAAGGTGGCGCATCCTAGCGAACGCCTGGCTCGACGGCGACGACGAGCTTTCCGTGCCCGCGCCGGTCCGCCGGAGTTCCGGTATAAGCGATGTTGGCGTCGGAGAAGGGGACGACGGCATCGACGTATGTCTTCAGCTTGCTGGTGTCGATGAGGCCGGCGATCTCCATTAGCTGACGCTGGTTGGGTTCGACGATGAAGAAGGCTTCCTTGATGCGGGGATCTTCGGCGGCCTCGTGGTCGGATGTAATCGTGACGGCATAGTGACCGGGGCTGAGGAACGGAAGCGAGCGCAGCAGCGTGTCGCCGCCGACGGTGTCGAAGACGATCTCGACGGGCTGCGTGATGGCTTCTTCGAATGGGGTTGCGCGCGAGTCGATGATCTCGTCGGCGCCGAGCTGGCGGATGAAGTCGAAGTTGCGCGGCGAAGCGGTGGCGATGACGTGCGCTCCGTAAAGGTGCGCGATCTGCACCGCGAAGAGTCCGACGCCGCCCGCGCCGCCGTGGATGAGGACACGGTCGCCGGGATGAAGATGTCCGCGGTGGAAGAGCCCCTGCCATGCCGTGAGAGCGCTGATGGGAACGGTGGCCGCTTCGACGGGAGAGAGCGTGGTGGGGGCGGGGGCGATGGAGGTGGCGAGTGCGAGGCAGTATTCGGCGAGCGCGCCCTCTTCGAACCAGTCGTTCATGCCGAAGACGGCCTGGCCGATGGTGAAGTCGGTCACACTTTCGCCCACGGCGGCGACGGTGCCGGAGAACTCGTGCGCGGGAACCGCACCTGCGCGCTTGTCGCCGGTTTTGGTATGCGTCGTGGGATACCACTGGAGTTCGGTGCGTATGATGCCAGCCGCCGAGACACGGACAAGAACCTCGCCGGGGCTGGGTTGAGGTTGCGGGAGAGAGGCTTCGACCAACTGCGTGGGCTGCGTGTCTGCCAGACGCATGACCTTCATCGTGTTTGTCTTCTCCTGGGTGATTTGAATTCGATGCTACACCGGGGAGATAAAGAATTTATGACGACAGCTAATTGTTGTCGTCGTTGTCGCCTTCTTCGACGATGGAGGAGGTTCCGACGACGCTGTAGGTCGTGGCCTCGCCGCCGGTGGGTTGGATGGTGACGCGCAGCGGAAGGCGCTCCCACGTTGCGGGCTGGCAGACGGGAATGAAGTGGTTGGGCTCGGGCCACCTTCCGATGATTTTTTGCACGACGGGGCGTCGCGCTCCCAGTTGCGCGACGATGACGTAAAGGCTGCCTCCACCTTTGGCGGTGCTGCCGGTGCCGCAGTAGGCGGCGTAGTCGCGGAACCAGACGGCGTTGGAGACGACGGGGTCGAATGAGGGAAGATGCAGCGCGGTGATGTGTCCAGTGATGCGGTCGACGGTAATCCAGGGGCCGGGCTGCCAGATCCAGCGCGGCGCGGGATCAGTCGGCAGAGCGTCGTTGATACGCAGGGCGCGGCGGATGGCGAAGGTGCGGTCGGTGATGTCGTGGGCCTCGCCGGTGGTCCAGTCTTTCTGGCGGTCGTCGACGAAGAGCGGACGCACTTTGATGGTGGAGGTCTCGTCGTACTTCGCTTCAGCGGTAGCGTCGGGCTGGGTGTAGGGTACGCGGCGGACGGCCCCGAGCGAGACGGTGTGGACTTTGGGTGCGGCGGCGAATGTGGTTGCAGCGTTGGAGACGAAGATGCTCAGCAGAAGGAGGAGGGTGCGGGATCTCACGTGGGGCCAGCTCAGGATGAGGAATGGAAAGGCCGGCCCGTAGTTGTTTCTCTGCGAAGGCCGGCCGTTGTTGATCGGTAGTTGCGAAGGTTTCCGCAACCAGAGGAACCAAGTGCTGCCATGCTATCCGAGAGCCGGCGAATAAAGGGAGACCCAGGCTGTCACTTTCGTGGAATGGAACAAAAGGGGTTACGTGTGGAAGAAAGTTCAGGGATGTGGGAAAGAGATTCCGGGAGTGTTGAAGTAGGTTCAAGGGCTGTGGAATAGATTGTGAATCTTGCGTAATCCGTGATGTGCCGCGGAGTAGTATCGTGAAAACAAGCGTTCAGCCAAAGTGTGGCAGTACGTTGATGGAGCCCGCACG
This sequence comes from Acidobacteriota bacterium, assembly GCA_018268895.1. Classification (NCBI taxonomy): domain Bacteria; kingdom Pseudomonadati; phylum Acidobacteriota; species Acidobacteriota bacterium. Next base: position 751,211 of record JAFDVP010000007.1, read on the forward strand.
AGGGGTCATCTCCAGTGAGTGAAGGAAAGGATATTTACGAATATGTGGAAACCGAATCAGCCGGGAAGCAATAGCCCCTCAACTCCAGAACCGTCGCGGCCGACTCCCCCGGCGCCGAGCTATGAAGCTCCGCGCGCTGCTTCGCCGGTGGGCACGGGAACCGCAGCACCGAGCTCGGGCGAGCAGGCGACGATTGGAAAGTCGCTGGTCGTCAAGGGCGAGGTGACTGGATCAGAGTCGTTGTATATCGACGGCAAGGTGGAAGGCGCGATCAACCTTCCAGGGAACCGCGTCACCGTTGGCCGCAATGGCCAGGTGGCTGCCAACATCGTGGCACGCGAGGTTGTTGTGCTGGGTAAGGTTCGCGGCAACTGCCAGGCGAGCGATCGCGTCGACATCCGCAGCGAAGGTTCGCTGACGGGCGATGTGATTGCAGCGCGCATCTCGATCGAAGATGGCGCATTCTTCAAGGGTGGCATCGACATTCGCAAGCCGGGCGGCACGGACCTCAAGGGCGGTTCCGCCCAGCCTGCGTCCGAGCCAGTCGCCGTGGAAGCGTAAGACAAACAGATGTGCGAACGGCCTCGGCTTTTGCCGGGGCCGTTTTGTTTTTGCAAGTTCGAGCTTTCGCTCGAATGCCCACCTTAGTCGCGATAAAGCCGCGCCGAAGATGGGGCGCCCGCTTTGCGGAATCAAAGGTTGCGGACGATGGTGAAGATGGTTGCTGCCGCCAGTGTCCCGTAGATCGCAGACGGTGGTGGCTGCGGGAGGCGGAACGGTTTGTTCGCGATCATGCGCGCGTAGCATGTGGCGGCATAGCCGCCAGCGACGGGAAGCAGCAGTACCGTAAGCGCGTTCAGGCGGAGAGCATCGCCGAGCTCGCCGTGAAGAAGAGCTGCGAGTGCGCGTGTGGTTCCGCAGCCGGGACAGAGAACTCCAGCGAAGCGATGGATGGGACACTGTGGATAGAAGCCGTACTGTTCCGGCGGGAAGCGCAGCAGGATGACAGCCGCGAGCGCCAGCAGCGCTAAAGGAGCAGCCGCTTGTGAGAACAGAACGAGGCGGCTGCGTGGCGGGTGCGTCATGGCTAGATTCCGCGGTAGCGTGCTGCCTGCTTGATCTGGTTGATGCGGTTGAAGTGGTACTGGAAGTAGAGTCCGCCGAAGAAGAAGGTCATGACCGGGCCAAGGCGCAGGCCGAGGGGTTCGACGGTATTATAGAACTGCTCGATCGAGTTCTTCATGCTGAAGCGATAGAGGATGACCAGCACGAAGACCCCAAGCGCGATGACGAATGAAGCCGGGTGGCGGTGGGGTGTGTGTCCCGACATGACTGCGGCGCTGGCTCCGGCGGAGAGGCCTCCGTTGATGAATGAGAGCACCACGTAGAAGAGGAAGTAGGTGAATGCTCTGGTCTGCGGTTCGATGCGGCGCACCCACAACACCTGAACGAAGTCCCAGATGATGGCGAAGACGCCGCAGGTGCAGATGGCAATGACGAGTACGAGCGCCCAGTGCAGATTGGGCGGATCGGGGTAGGTTGAGGCCCCCGGGTTCAGGTAGGGATTGACTGGCGCGGGTACGTATCCGGGTGCCGCGGGTGGGGTGGCAGGCGGAGTTGTGACGCCGAGTATCTGCGCGACCGGGACCCACTCCGCAGCGTCGTCTGCCTTCGCAAGGTCGGTGAGCAAAACATTGCCGCTGGCGACATAGCGTTGCAGGTCTTCAAGAGAGTAAGGGCCATAGGTCTGGCCTTCGCGTGTGACGTGATAGGGCATCGGGAACTCCTGAGGGTCGTAGACAGATGAAAACATGGAGCGTACTTCAGCACAAGCATGTTTACGTGTTTATCGGATAAATGTTCGCAAGATAGGATATACGGCAGAGACGAGGGCCCATTCGATGGACCGCCACGCGCACTGGGAGAAGATCTACCGCGAAAAACAGGCGACACAGGTGAGCTGGTATCGCGCTCACCTGGAGGCGTCGCTCGACCTGATTGCGCGCTTTGCGGCGTCGAAGCATGCGGCGATTCTGGATATTGGCGGCGGGGCCTCTACGCTGGCAGATGACCTGCTGGCTGCCGGATACAACGACGTCTCCGTGCTGGACATCGCCGGGGACGCGCTGGCCGTGTCGCGGCTTCGCCTGGGAGACGCTGCGCAGAAGGTGAAGTGGATCGCAGCGGACTTTCTCGACGCGGCGCTGGAAGAAAACCGGTACGGCCTGTGCCACGATCGCGCGGTCTTTCACTTTTTGACGGGCGCTGGAGAGCAGGCGGCGTACTTCAGGCAGGTTGCGCGGATTCTACGACCCGATGGCGTGCTGGTGCTGGCGACGTTTGCTCCCGATGGCCCGCTGCGATGCAGCGGTCTTGAGGTTGTCCGGTATGACGAGGCCGCGCTGAAGAAGGCAACCGGAGCGAGGCTTGAGCTGGTCGAGTCGCATAGGGTCAGCCATCACACGCCTGCCGGGGCTGTGCAGGAGATGATGTACTTCGTGCTGCGGAAGATATCCTCCCCTGCTTTGCGTTAGGGCAATTTTCCTTGAGGCATGGTTCATTCGGCGTGGATTTATGTCGCGCCTTCAGCGCTCGGAGCTTTGATTGGCATCGCTTACCTGGGCCTTCGGCCCAGGCTGATATCTGTCGAGCCTTTGGCCTTTGGACTACACATGAGTGAAAAATGCTAAGTAACAGGGTGGCACTTCTAGGGCATTTCCCTTATAGGTGTAGTTCTTGCTTTCAGGGCCGAAGGCCTGCCAACATACCAGTCTAGGCCGAAGGCCCAGGTTTATAGGCCGACGATCAACCAGAGCGCTGAAGGCGCGACACATACCTTCTAAAGAGACTGGTTATCGGCTGTGGCCAACTGTGTGTCCTTCGCAGCGCGGCTGATGGCGATGCGCAGGTCGGTCACTTTGTGTAGAGCGAAGGCCGGCGGTGTTGTGGGCGCGGTGACGGCGATGAAGTCGACGCGGTTGATCCCATCGAGGTAGAAGCTGGGTCGCGCGTCGACGGTGGCCGGAGCGACTTCGACGTGACTCATCTCGAGATTGTCGATGTGCCGCAGGAAGAAGCCCTGGGAGGGAGTGTCGGTGCCAAACCTCTGGGGGTCGGGGTAGGCGTCGATGGCTTCGGGGATGACGATCTTCGCATGCTCGGCCGTGCCTCCGCCCTGGTGCTGGATGTAGATGTTGGAGAGTTTGAGGTCCTGAATGGGGTAGTCCGGAATGCCGCTGATGATGGATGAGATGTGCGAGACCGTGTTGAAGCTCGAGACGTTGTCGACGAGAACGCGACGCAGGGTCCCGGTTTTAGTGGTCTCCTTCGGCCCGCGGAGACGCGCTCCGAGGCGAAAGAAGAAGGGTGCGCTGACGACATCGCGCATGGTGATGTTGGAGATGGCGATGTCTTCGCAGAGCGCGCCGTCCACGCTTTCGAGCGCGAGGCCGCGGCAGCCTTCCACGACGCAGTTGGAGATGGTGATGTTCTTGAAGCCGCCGTTGGACTCGGTTCCACATTTGATGCGTCCGTTGCGTGGGACGCGGAAGCCGGGCGCGAACTTCTTGAAGGTGCCGTCGAGGAAGGCGCCCAGTTCGTAGCAGCCGGAGACGTAGCAGTTGGTGATGGTCAGGTTCTCGGTGGCGCGGGCGTAGCCGAGAGCGTAGCTGGACTTCGGGCAGATGCCGTCGTCCCATGGCGAGTTGACGAAGCAGTTGGAGACGCGGACGTTGCGGCAGCAGTCGATGTCGATGCCGTCGCGGTCGGTGTCGATGGTGATGTTGTCGATGGTCAGGTTGTCGACGCCGGTGAGCAGAAAGCCGAAGTGTCCGCCCTTCAAAAGGGAGAAGTCGCGGAAGAGGACGTTGCGGCAGTTCTTAAGCGCAATGGCTTTGTTGCCTACGCCAGCCTGCTCGGCGAGAAAACCTGGAGCACCGGCGACGGCGCTGCTTCGGGTCCCGCGGCTGAGGCCCTTGCCCCAGATGAGACCGGGGCCGGTGATGGAGACATCGTTGATGCTCTCGCCCCAGATGAGGGAGTTGTGCCAGTGATTGTGGCCGTAGTCCTGGTAGGGTGTCCAGGGGTCGTTAGGCTCGGCGGCGTCGTAGGTTCCGCCGTTGTAGCCGGTTGTCTCGCCAGGCTTGGGCGAGTCGGCAGCGAGGATGGTCGCGCCCTGCGAAAGATGCAGGTTGACGTGACTTTTGAGGCGGATGGAGAAGGTGATCCAGGTGCCTGCGGGGAAGTAGACGGTGCCTCCACCGACGGCTGCCGCGGCCTCGATTGCCTTGTTGATTGCGGGGGAACAGACGGTTTTGCCGTCGCCAACCGCGCCATAGGTGCGGATGTCGAAGATGGCACCGGAAGGGAATGCAGCAGATGCTTTGGGCGTGGTGGCAAAGGCAGATGGCGCGGCGGTGACCGCAGCGGCGGCCAGTCCCATGCTGCCAAACTTGAGGAGTTCGCGACGGGCGGGGTTGATGTTGTCCATAGGGACGAAATGCTAGCAGAAAATTGGTCGGACCAAAATAAATTTTCATTTATGACAATATTGAATCGTCAGAGAAAATCATTATCCGCCGGGATCGCCCTGATGCGGACGGGCAATCAGAGCCAGTGACGTCGAGCCAGTAGCGTTTGTGTATACTTGCGCGGAATCGGGCCAGCACGTCAGGAGACCCTACTCATGAAGCGTCGCAACTTTCTCAAGTCTGCTGCCTCGGCATTTCCCCTTACGCTTTCACAGCCCTTCGCATTGGCGACGGAGCCATCGGGCGCACCGCTCAAAGAGGCCCATGTTGTTCCGGCTGGGCAGGACATCGCAGGCAAATCTTACACGCTTGGCTACAGCCGGTTCAGTTTCAAAACTTCACCACGGGAGACGAGCGGGAATCTCTTCATGATCGAGCACTCCAATCTTCTGGCAGGGGGTCCTCCGTTGCACTTTCATCACTCGCAGGATGAATGGTTCTATGTCATGGAGGGAGAGGTCCTCTTTCAGGTCGGGGAGAAACGGGTGCAGCTCAAAGCGGGCGACTCTGTGCTCGCTCCGCGTAAGATTCCACACGCCTTCACCGGAGCAGGGGCGACGCCGGGGAAGATGCTCATCGCCTTTACTCCCGCGGGTAAGATGGAGCAGTTCTTCCAGGAGATCGCTCACGGCAAGGTCAACATGATGGATCCGGCGCTCTTTCAACGCTACGACATGACGCTCGTCGGCCCGCCGATAAAGACGGCGTGACGCCAGAAGACCCTATTTCGCCGGGGGCGCTGTTCGATCCAGGTCGAGGTTCAGCTCCAGCACATTGACGCGCGGCTCGCCGAGGACGCCGAACTGGCGGCCTTCGGTGTGGCGGGCAACAAGCTGGCGCACAGCGTCTTCGGTGAGGTGACGCTCGCGGGCGATGCGGGCGACCTGGAACTCGGCCGCCGCGGGCGTGATGTGCGGATCGAGCCCGGAGCCGGATGCCGTGACCAGATCAATGGGAACTGGCGTGCCGGGATTGTCCTGCTGGAGTGCGGTGGCATCGGCGGTGACGCGGTCGATCAGCTTCTTGTTCGTCGGCGCATAGTTCGAGCCGGAGGAGTTCGCGGCGTCGTAGCCATTGCCTGCGGAAGATGGGCGCGAGTGGAAGTACGCGGGCCCGGAGAACGTCTGGCCGATGAGGCGCGAGCCAATGAGCCGCCCGTCTTTGTAGAGGAGCTGGCCGTTGGCTTTGTTGTGGAAGAGAAGTTGCGCAGCCCCGGTGACGGCGAGTGGGTAGATGAGGCCGAAGAGAACCGTCGTTGCGATGGTGTAGAGGACGGCGGTGGCGATGTGGCGGCGCATGGGGGTTCTTTCGGTTGTGTCTGTCGCAAGACGGCTGGTCTGCGATTGTGCAAGGGGTTCTGAAGCGGTGGCGGCGAAATACTGAGATTCTTCGCTGCGCCCAGAATGGCGGGCGATTTGAGAGAAGGATTGACGCGAATTGATCATGATGAACTTCCTTACGCCAGGTGGACTGCGGTGATGAGCATGTCGATGAGCTTGATTCCAACGAACGGTGCGACGATTCCGCCCAGGCCGTAGAGGATAAGGTTGCGGCGCAACAGCGCTTCGGCAGACATGGCCTTGTAGCCGACGCCGCGCAGCGCGAGCGGGATGAGGCCGATGATGACGATTGCGTTGAAGATGACCGCCGAGAGGATGGCCGACTGCGGCGTCCGGAGGTGCATGATGTTGAGCGCGCCGAGCACGGGGAAGGTCGCCGCGAACATGGCCGGAATGATGGCGAAGTACTTCGCCACGTCGTTGGCGATTGAAAATGTAGTGAGCGCGCCGCGCGTCATCAGCAGTTGCTTGCCGATCTCAACGATCTCGATCAGCTTGGTTGGGTTGGAGTCGAGGTCGACCATGTTGCCGGCCTCCTTCGCTGCCTGCGTGCCGGTGTTCATGGCGACGCCTACGTCGGCCTGTGCGAGCGCAGGTGCGTCGTTGGTACCGTCCCCGGTCATGGCGACGAGCTTGCCTTCGGCCTGCTCGCGCTTGATGAGGTCCATCTTGTCCTTGGGCTTGGCTTCGGCGAGGAAGTCGTCGACACCGGCCTCGCGCGCGATGGCGGCGGCGGTGAGCGGGTTGTCGCCGGTGATCATGATGGTCTTGATGCCCATGGCGCGAAGCTGCGCGAAGCGCTCCTTCATGCCGCCCTTGACGACGTCTTTGAGATGAATGACGCCGAGTGCCTGGCGGTTCTCGGCGACGACGAGCGGAGTTCCACCGGAGCGCGCGACCAGCTCGACGGCAGTGCGGACTTCGCCGGGGAGCTTGCCGCCGTTCTCCTGAAGGAACCTTGCGATGGCGTCGGTCGAGCCTTTGCGGATGACGCGGCCATCGAAGTTGACCCCCGACATGCGCGTGGTGGCGGAGAAGGGAACGAACTCGGCGTTGAGCTCGTGGAGCTCGCGCCCGCGCAGACCGTAGAGTTCCTTGGCAAGGACGACGATGCTGCGGCCCTCGGGGGTCTCGTCGGGGAGCGAGGAGAGCTGCGCGGCGTCGGCGAGTTGGTCTTTGCTGACGCCGGGAGCGGGGATGAACTCCGCAGCCTGGCGGTTGCCGAGTGTGATGGTGCCGGTCTTGTCGAGCAGCAGCGTGTTGACGTCGCCCGCGGCCTCGACCGCGCGGCCCGACATGGCGAGGACGTTGTGCTGCACGAGGCGGTCCATGCCTGCGATGCCGATGGCCGAGAGCAGACCGCCGATGGTCGTAGGAATGAGGCAGACGAGCAGCGAGATGAGAACGAAGACGGTCTGCGGCGCGGTCGAGTAGATGGCGATGGGCTGCAAGGTGACGACGGCGAGCAGAAAGATGATGGTGAGTCCCGCGAGAAGGATGTTGAGCGCGATCTCGTTCGGCGTCTTCTGCCGCTCGGCTCCTTCGACCAGGGCGATCATGCGGTCGAGGAAGGTCTCGCCGGGGTTCGAGGTGATGCGGAGCTTGATCTGGTCGGAGAGAACGCGCGTGCCTCCCGTGACGGCGGAGCGGTCGCCGCCTGCCTCGCGGATGACGGGCGCGGACTCTCCGGTGATGGCGGACTCATCGACAGAGGCAACGCCTTCGATGATCTCGCCGTCGCCGGGGATCATGTGGCCAGCGACGACGATGCAGCAGTCGCCGGAGCGGAGGTCGGAACTGGGGACGTTCTCTGTGCCTCCATCGAGGCGGAGACGCACGGCGGTGGTCTCTGACTTTGCGCGGCGCAGAGCGTCGGCCTGGGCCTTGCCGCGGCCTTCGGCCATGGCCTCGGCGAAGTTGGCGAAGAGCACCGTGAACCAGAGCCAGAGCGTAATCTGCAGATCGAAGCCGAGGGTGTTGTTGTGTGCGAGCGCGTCGCGCAGTAGATAGGCCGTCGTGACGACGCTGCCGATCTCGACCACGAACATGACGGGGTTCTTCATCATCTTGCGCGGGTCGAGCTTGACGAAGGCGTCGATAAAGGCGCGGCGAACGATCTTGCTGTCCCAGAGGGAACGTTTTTGCGTATGTGCCATGATGATTTTCTTTCGTTGGCTAGAAGGTTTTGCCTGCGTTCATCAGCAGGTGCTCGAGGATGGGACCAAGCGAGAGCGCAGGGAAGAAGGTGAGCGCGCCGACGATGAGGACAACTCCGACGAGCAGCACGGTGAAGAGCGGCGTGTGCACGGGAAATGTTCCAGGTGAGGGCGGAATGAGCTTCTTCTGCGCGAGCGAACCGGCGACGGCTAGCATGGGAACGATCATCAGAAAGCGGCCGACGAGCATGGCCGTAGCCAGAGACAGGTTGTACCAGCGCGTGTTCGCGTTGAGGCCCGCGAAGGCGGAGCCGTTGTTTCCGGTGGCCGAGGTGTAGGCGTAGAGGATCTCCGAGAGTCCGTGCGGGCCTGCGTTGGCGAGCGACGAGAGGCCGAGGTTCGGCATCATCAGCGCGGCGGCGGAGAGCCCGAGGATCGACAGTGGGAAGATGAGCACGTAGAGCATGGCCATCTTCACGTCGTAGGCCTCGATCTTTTTCCCGAGGTACTCGGGCGTGCGGCCCACCATGAGTCCGGCGATGAAGACGGCGAGGATGACGAAGATCAACATGCCATAAAGTCCGGCTCCGACACCGCCGAAGATCACTTCGCCGAGCATGATGTTGACCATCGGCACCAGGCCGCCGAGGGGCATAAAGGAGTCGTGCATGCCGTTGACTGCGCCGCAGCTGGCGTCCGTTGTGACCGTGGCGAAGAGCGCGGAGTTGGCGATGCCGAAGCGGACCTCTTTGCCTTCCATGTTTCCGCCTGCCTGTAGTGGCGAAGCATGTTGGTCGATGTGCAGCGCGGCGGAGTGCAGCAGCGGATTGGGCTGCGCCTCCGCGTAGTAAGCAACGCCTACTCCTGCGGCGAAGAGCACGGACATGGCAGCGAAGACAGCCCAGCCGTGTGCCGGAGAGCGCGTCATGCGTCCGAGTGTGACGGTAAGTGCGGCGGGGATGACGAAGATGGAGAGCATCTCCAGCAGATTCGAGAATGGCGTGGGGTTTTCAAAGGGGTGCGCCGAGTTGGTATTGAAAAAGCCGCCGCCATTGGTGCCGAGCATCTTGATGGCTTCCTGCGAAGCGACTGGCCCCTGGGCGATCGTCTGCGTGGTGATGGTCTGCGTTGTCGTCGTTTTACCATCTGTGCCGGTAGAGGTTACAGATTGCGGCTGAACGAGGGTCGCGGTGTCGTAGGGGCGAAGGTTCTGGATGACGCCCTGCGAGACCAGCAGAAGAGCGTAGATGAGGCAGGTGGGCAGCAGAACCCACAAGGAGGCGCGCGTGGTGTCGACCCAGAAGTTGCCGAGCGTCTTCGACTCGCGGCGCGAGATGCCGCGTACCAGCGCGATGGCCAGCGCGATGCCGACCGCAGCGGAGAAGAAGTTGTGATACGCGAGCGTGAGCATCTGCGTGAGATAGCTCATCGTCGTTTCGGGCACGTAAGACTGCCAGTTGGTGTTGGTGGTGAACGACGCCGCGGTATTGAGCGCGAGATCGGGTGCGACCGCCGCCAGGTGCTGCGGGTTGAGCGGCAGGATGTGCTGCAGCCTCTCGACCGCATAGGTGACGAGCATGGTGACGAGCGAGAAGACGAGCATCGCGATGCCGTACTCAGTCCACCGCATCTCACGGTTCTCGTCGATGCTGGCGATGCGGTAAAGGAGTCGCTCGATGGGGCGGAAGATGGGATCGGCGAAGGTGCGCTGCCGCTCGAAGACACGCGCCATGTACGTGCCGAGCGGTTTCGCGCAGGCAAGGATGAGAAGGAAGAAGAGACAGATTTGAAACCAGCCGTTGGCGGTCATGTTCGTGTGTGAGGGCTTTCCGTGGGTTGGAGGTTCTAGAACTTTTCCGGGCGCAGGAGCGCGTAGACGAGATAGCCCAGAAGAGCCGTGACGATGGCGGCGAGAAGAAGGATCTGACCCATCAGCGGACTTCCTTTCCTGTCAGACGATGGCAGCCTGCGACGTACGTTATCGCGATAAGGAAGAACGCTACGGTTGCGCACAGGCATCCGATGTCCCACATGTTTCCACTCCTGTCTGTCGCACGATCTCGTGCGCCAGGGTCTATGTGAATTCCGGCGGCGTAAAGAGTGGGTAGGGATTTCGTAAAGAAGTCATAAAGACTGCGGACGGGGGAGCCCAGTCTCCGGCAAAACGCTAGGTGTGCGTTTCGGTACAGAAGAGATGAAAGTCTGTCGCGAGTGGTTCCGCGCCAAGCTGCCGCATCATCAGCGCGATCTGTCCGCGGTGATACGTCGAATGGTTTGCCATGTGTTGCATCAGGTGAACCAGAGGAATGCTGGTCGAGCGAAATGGAAGAAGTTTCGTAAGCTCGTTCCCGGTCAGCCGGTCGAGGAAATCGAGTTGCTGTTGCTCGACCTCTCTCCACTTCGCCTCAACGGCGGCAAATGTGGCCATGGTCTCCGGCAGAAAAAGAGCATCGCGGCGTGTTCGGATATCCATCAGGTCCGCGGAGTTTTCAGGTGAGCTGCTCCAATACGTCAGCCAGATCCATTCGCCGCCGAGAATGTGGACGAGCGTGTCGCGCACGGAACGAAAGCTGCCACCCAGGTCGCGTGTGAACTGTTCGTGGCTGAGCTTTGCAGCCGCCGCAAACGTTCTGCTATTGGCCCATCGGTCGTATTCGTAGATCAGCAGGATGTCATCTTTTGTCATGGGATTTTTCTCGGAAGCCTTGCGTCAAAGTTCGTTGTCGCCTGTCGGGCGGAAGCGGTAGCCGATCCACGGTTCGGTGAGGATGTAGCGCGGCTCGTCGGTGGCCTCGATCTTCTTGCGGAGCTGGCCGATGTTGACGCGAAGATACTCGGGCTGGTCGGCGTTGGTTCCCCAAACGGCGTGCAGCAGCGCTCGGTGCGTGAGCACCTGACCTGGATGGCGCGCGAGAACGAGGAGGAGGTCGAACTGCTTAGGCGTGAGGTGGACCTCCTGTCCGCGAACGACGACGCGGTGTTGTGGCAGGTCGATGGTGAAGTCTCCGAGCGCGATGACAGGCTTTTCGCCGGAGGAGGCTGCGGTGGAGCGGCGAAGCTGCGCGCGCGCACGGGCCTGAAGCTCCTGGATGGAGAAGGGCTTGGTGACGTAGTCGTCGGCGCCGGCGTCGAGTGCCTCGATCTTCATGCGGTCCTGGTTGCGCACGGAGAGCACGATGATGGGGACCTGCGAGACGGAGCGCAGCTCGCGGCACAGCTCCACGCCATCCATCTCGGGCATGGCGAGGTCGGTGATGACGAGGTCGGGCTTCCATTGGTGCGCGATCTCCAGCGCCTGGACGCCGTTGTGCGCGATGCGAAGATCGTAGCCTTGCGTCGAGAGCGCGGTACGAAGGACGCGGGTGATCTGCTGCTCGTCGTCGACGATGAGAACCTTTGCTTCCGTCATTCACGCTCCGTGTGCTGGGTGACGATGTGGACGTCGACGTTGGGCGACTCGCTGAGGAAGTGCTGGATGGCCCAGTAGTAAAGATACTTGCGCAGACCGCTAACGGCGGTGCGTCCGAAGATGACGTGGGTGATGCGTTTTTTGCGCACGAATGCGGCGGCGGTGCGGGCGATGTTTTTGCCTTTGACGACGAAGACCTGCGCATCGAGGTTGCGGGCGAATTGCAGATTCGTTTGCAGCGTGTTCTGCTCGTCCGGCTCGTTCTCGGTCTCGACGTGCAGAACGAACAGCTCGCCGCCTACACCTTCGGCGACTCGCGCTCCTCGGGCGATGAGCGACTGCGAGGTGGAGTTGGAGCTGATGCAGACGAGCACGCGCTCGCGCACGGCCCAATTCTCGCGGATGCGCTTGGCATCCATGTACGCGGTCAGCGTGCGGTCGACGGCGCGGGTGACGTGCTGCAATGCCAGTTCCCGAAGCGCGATGAGGTTGCCGCGGCGGAAGAAGTTGGCGAGCGCCTTTTCGGCGCGGTCGGTGCCGTAGATGTCGCCGCGGCGCATACGGGTTTGCAGCGCCTCAGGTGTGAGGTCGGCCATCACGATCTCGTCGGCGCGCTGAAGGAACCAGTCAGGCACGGTCTCGCGGATGGCGATGCCGGTGACGCTCTGCACCGTCGGGGCGACGCTTTCGATGTGCTGCACGTTCATGGTGGCCAGCACGTCGATGTTGGCGGCGAGGATGCCGAGGACGTCCTCGTAACGCTTGTGGTGCCTGGAGCCTTCGATGTTGGTGTGCGCGAGTTCATCGATGAGGACGATCTGCGGCTTGCGGGCGAGGATGGAGTCGAGGTCCATCTCCTCGAAGACGACACCCTTGTAGTCGATCTTCTTTCGGGGCACGGTTTCGAGCTGCGCGGCAAGCTCGGCGGTGCGCGGGCGGCCGTGGCTTTCGACGACGCCGATGACGATGTCTTCGCCGCGTTCGTGGCGGCGGATCGCCTCTGAGAGCATGTTGTACGTCTTGCCCACGCCGGGCGCGTAGCCGAGGAAGAGCTTGAAGGTCCCGCGAGTTTTTTCCGGCGCAACCGACTCGAGCCACTCCTCGGGAGTCTTTGCTGGGGCGGTGATGTTTTCACGTGTTGGCATAAGATGGTCTTCGTGCGTCGATCGGTTCAGTGGTCCCTGATGCGGTATAGCGTTTCGACGGCGGCCGTCGCTGTCATTGTAGCCGTGTACTTTCGCTGGCCGCACGTCAACGAGTTGACGGTGGCCTTCACGCTGCTGATCGTGATTCTTCTGGTCTCGGCGAACTGGGGTCTGCGACATGCGGTGTATCTGTCGTTCCTGTGCTCGGCAGCATTCAATTTCTTCTTTCTGCCTCCGGTGCTGACGTTTACGATCCGCGATGGACGCAACTGGGTGGCGCTGGGAACGTTCCTGGTCACGGGCATCGTCGCCAGCCAGCTTGCGGAGCGCGCGCGACGTCAGGCGAAGATCGCCCAGCGGCGGCAGCGCGAGGCTGAGCGGCTGTACGAGTTCAGCCAGCAGATGATGGTGACGGGAAATGTGATCGACCTGGTAGGTGCGCTGCCAGCGATGATCGCGGGCGCGCTCAGCCTTGCGGGTGCGGCGGTCTATCTGCGCGAAAGGGACAGGGTGTACCGGTCGAGCCCGAACTACATGGATGTCTCGGCCGCGGAGCTGCGGGACACTGCCTTCTCGCGTGACCATCGCCGAGAAGAGGCACGCGACGTGACGCTGGTGCCGATCCTTCTGGGCACGCGGCCCATCGGCGCCATTGGAGTGACCGGTGCGCGCGTGTCCTCCGAGGCGCTGGACGCGGTGTGCGGCCTGGCTGCGGTTGCGATTGAGCGCGCGGGCGCGGTGGAGACGCTGACGAAGCTCGAGGCCGCGCGCGAAAGCGAACGGCTGCGCAACGCGCTGCTGGACTCTGTCGCGCATGAGCTGCGCACGCCGCTGACCTCGATTACGGCGGCGATTACGAGTCTTCAGTCGGACCCGCTCAACGAAGCGCAGCGCGACGAGATGATGGAGGTGATTGAAGAGGAGGCGGCGCGGCTGGACCGTCTGGTAGGTCAGGCGATGGAGATGGCCGAGCTGGATGCCCACGAGTTTGCCCTTGACCTGCGGCCGCATACGATGCGCGAGGCGGTGGATATTGCGATGGAGGCCGTCGGCGCTGCGCTGAAGACGCACCCTGTCGACGTGAGGATCGCGGATTCGCTGCCAGTCGTTGAGATGGACCTCGACCGCATCGTGAAGGTGCTGCAACATTTGCTGGAGAATGCGGCGAAGTATTCGCCCGAGGGCAGCCCAGTTTTTGTGAGCGCGGAGATATCGAAGAACAGACTCTGTACGAGCGTGGCGGACCGCGGCGTTGGTGTCGACGACTTCGAGCGGATGATGATCTTCGACAAGTTCTATCGCGGCCAGGGTCAGCGTTACCGTGTCAAGGGAACGGGAATGGGGCTTGCAATCGCAAAGGCGATTGTCGAAGCGCATGGCGGTACGATTGAGGTGACGAGCCAGCCGGAGCAGGGCTCGGTGTTTACGTTTTGCCTGCCGTTGCAGAAGGCCATTCTTTAGCAACGCGTTTCAACGAGAGGGAGACGATGGCAAGAGACAAGGCGCTTGAAGCATTGTTGGATGACGAGTTGGGTGGCCGTCTGGAGATTACACAGAAGGCGATGTTTGGCGGCCTGGCGTGGTTGTGGAACGGCAACCTGCTCTGCGCGGCGCGCAAGGGCGGCGGGATGCTGGTGCGGCTGGGCAAGGGCAACGACGCATGGGCGCTTGCGATCGAAGGCGTCGTGCCGATGGTCATGAACGGAAGGCCGATGAGCGGATGGGTGAGAGCGTCCGCCGAAGTTTATGCAAGCGATGCCATGCGCAAGCGGCTGTTGAAGGCGGCACTGGAGTTCGTGAAGACGCTGCCGGTGAAGGGCTAGCGCTATTTTTCGGTGTCCAGCGGCTTGCGGGCGAAGTAGTAGAGCGAGTAGGCAAGCAGAGCGAACATGACGACCGAGACCCAGTCGTGGTGGAGGAAATTGGTCTCGGGGAAGCGGTTGAACTGCCAGTGACCACCTCGTTGCTCCGAAATTCCCTCAATGGCTTTGATGGCCACGCCAATGAGGCCGACAATTCCTCCGGCGGCGATGAGGCCGGAGGCGAAGAGCGAGCCGGAGGAGATCTCGGATTCGACCTCAGGACTGCGTAGAGTGATGTTGTTGGGCAAGCCGGTGGATTTGTTGAAATGCTCAGGGTTCTCGGGGTCAAAGCCGGGGAAAGGGATCATTTCGGGATGTGCCTCGAGGAAATCGTGTGGAACCCCAAACACCAGAGGGCCATTTGTGGTTCGAGCGATGACGATCCGTTCGCCGGGCAGATTTTTTAGCCATTCGTCACGGGTAGCGATCCATCGTTCGATGAAGACGGCGTGTTCTGCTGCGGCTTCCTTTTCCCGCTGTTTTTCCATGGCGCGGTCGACCATCCAGCGCATCACTCCGCCGACGAAGATGGCCAGCGTGGTGCCTATGGAGAGATACGCTCCCACGGCTAGAGTAAGTGAGCGGATGCCGAGCAGCTCGACCATGATGACGAGTGCTACGCCGAGCAGCACGAGCGACCATGGCAGCTTACGGCTGAGGATGCCATTGATGACGGTGGCCATCAGGCGGCCCTGTGGTGCTGCGGCTTTTTCGCTGCCGATGCCCTGCGTCCATTGCACCTCGATTTGGCTGGTGACAGGGTTGTAGAGGTATTTGCCATCAGCCAGCGTATTTGAGCCGATGGCATTCAATAGGATGTAGCTTCTGGCGTTATCGAGTTCCGTATGTGATGAGGAACTATCCATGATGCTGACACGCTCGCGAGTAAAGTTGCCTTGGTTCTGCACACCGTCGGGGAGTGCCGAGAGCGACATTGAGATTGGGTGAGGCATACGTTGGAACGATTCCAACCCCTTATTCATCAGGTTGAGCGTGGTGCCGATGGAGAAGACCGAGATGATGACGCCGATCATGATGGCGAGCTGTTGTTTCCATGGGGTCGCGCCGATGAGGTAGCCGGTCTTGAGGTCTTGCGCGGTGTCGCCTGCGTTCGAGGCGGCGATGCAGACGATGCCTCCGATGGTGATGGCGAGAGCGCCGAAGGCAGGAGCCGTCCAACCCTTGACGAGGAAGATAGCGGCTGTCGCCATCAGTGTCGCGATGGTCATGCCGGAGACAGGCGATGCGCTGGAGCCGACGATGCCGACGATCCTCGCCGAGACGGTGACGAAGAGGAAGCCGAAGATGACGACGAGGATGGCTGCGGCGAAGTTGGCGAGCGCTCCGACCTGTGCTCCGGGGACGGGTTTGAACTGGAGGAAGAACCAGAGCAGGATGACGAGGAGGACGGAGCCTCCGATGACGACGGACCATGGGAGGTCGTGTTCGGTGCGGGGTGGTTGTCCTGAGATGTCTGCTGCGGCACTTAATGCAGGTCCCTCGGCTTCGCTGCGCTCCGCTCGGGATGACAAATTATTGGTGGTGCTATTTTTCTTGCCAATAGATCGGAAGCCCTCCGCGAGCGCGGCGAAGATCGTCGGCGCGGTGCGGAGGAGGGTGATGAGTCCGCTGCACGCCACCGCTCCTGCACCCATGGGGCGGACGTAGGTGCGCCAGAGGTCGGAGGGTGACATGTCTTTGATGAGCGTGGTGCCGGGATAGAGCGGCGTGGTGAGGTGCGAGCCGAAGAAGTAGATGGCAGGCATCAGCACGAGCCAGGAGAAGACTCCGCCGGCGAGCATGACGGCGGCGACGCGCATGCCGATGATGTAGCCGACGCCGAGGTACTCGGCGGTGACGTCGGCGCGGATGGCTCCGCCTTTGAGCAGGTGCTGCTCGCCGATGTCGAAGGAGCGGTCGGGCGTGCCGGGGAAGAGGCCGAAGAGGTTCTCGTTCTGGAAGAGGGTGTAGAGGCCGCCGAGTCCGAGGCCGAGGAAGACGCGCGAGGCGAAGCTGCCGCCGCGCTCGCCTGCCATCAGGACGTCGGCGCAGGCGGTGCCTTCGGGATAGGTGAGAGTGCCGTGTTCTTCGACGATGAGCTGGCGGCGCAGCGGGATCATGAAGAGGACACCGAGCCAGCCGCCGAAGAGAGCGAGGGCGAAGATGCGCGTGGACTCGAGGTCGAAGCCGAGGAAGATCAGCGCGGGAAGCGTGAAGATGACTCCCGATGCGATGGACTGACCGGCGTTGCCGGTAGTCTGAACGATGTTGTTCTCGAGGATCGAGGCGCGGCCGAAGGCGCGGAGGATCGAGATGGAGAGGACAGAGATCGGGATCGAGGCGGCGACGGTGAGTCCGGCGCGGAGACCGACGTAGACGGTGACCGCTCCGAAGAGGATGCCGAAGAGAGCTCCGAGGATGAGGGCGCGGGCGGTGAACTCGGGGCGCGACTCTGTGGCCGGGACGAAGGGGGTGAAGGTAGGCTTGGATGTTGTTGCCATGACGTGTCTCCGCAAAATGTTTCGCGCTTCGGCTGCATGAGTGTAACAGCGCGAGACTTGTCGGTTTACTCGACAGAAACAGAATCGGTAGAGGGTAGCGATGGCCGCCGGGACGAGCCGAAGAGCGTGTGGCGGAGAAGGACGCCGACGGCACACGCCATCAGGAAGAGCATGGGGCCGGTGAAGAGGAAGCGGTCCTGCGCCCACTTCGGGTCGAGCAGGGCCGGGGCCTGCGTGTTGAACGTACCGAAGAAGCGGTCGAAACGACCTGCGGTATTGTTACTGCCGAGTACACTCGAGTTCCGTGACTGCCAGGTGAAAAAACGGATGAGGAAGGCAACGGTGACGGGTACCCAGGCCCAGAGGATGGCGGGTACGGCGTCAGGTTCAACGAAGCGGGAGGCGCCGGGAGCAAGCTCGGTGACGGCATTGCGAAGTCTGCCGAAGGGGACGAGGCCGAGGATGAATCCCGAGGCGGCGAAGATGGGAAGGAAGTAGTTGAGCAGGTAGACGAAACGGGTCTGCGTGGTCCAGTGCATCTTGGTGGCGACGGCCCAGACGGGGAGCACGAAGATCCAGGCGAGCTTGATGGCGAGCACGGCCACGATGATGTAGAGGAAGAGGCACTTGGCGCACCAGGTGAGCACACGGAGCATGGCTTCAGGTGTAGCACAAGGTGGAGGCGCGATGCACCTTGCGTGGTGCGGTCAATCTTGACTTGGGGCCGAGGCGAAGGACTATACTGCCTGCAATGGTGCGGAAAATGGCCTGCACCACGAGTGAGGTGAGTCTTCAGCCAACGCTGGAATGACAATTCGCTCGAGAGTGGAACCGGGGCTCCTCCCGGTGGCCCGCCTGGCGGGGTGGAGGAATGGCGCGCTGTCTCCCGCGTGCTGAAGAGTCCGGGCCGCGTGGCTCGTGCAGTATTCGACGATCTGGTAACAGCTTTCTTTCCCGGTGATTGCAGTGCCTGTGGGGGGCCATTGCTCAGGACCGGGGCTTCCCCGTTATGTGATGAATGTATCGATGGGCTGCAAGCACAGTCGGCGGCGCTGTGCGTTCGCTGCGGCGAGGCATTGGATATCGACGGCCTGCACTATGAGCGGCAGTTTGGCGCCCGGGCCCTTTTGTGTTCGCCGTGCAGGCTGGCTCCCCCGCAGTTTGAACGCGCCGCGGCGTGGGGTCTTTATGAAGACCGCATGAGGGAGCTGATTCATCTGCTGAAGTATGAAGGCGTTCGTTCGGCCGCAAAGCCGCTGGGCAAGCTGCTGGCGCGCGTGATTGCTTCGATGGACGATAGCGCTACGATGGGGCGCGAGCTGGTTGTGATTGCAGTGCCGCTGTTCCCGGCCAAGCAGAGACAGCGGGGCTATAACCAGTCGGTGCTGATCGCCGATGAGGCCCTGGCCGAGTTGCGGCGTGACAGTACGGTGAAGACGCGGACGGCGCATAGCGCGCTGCGGCGTGTGCGCGATACGGAGAGCCAGTTTGGACTGACGGCCAGTGGGCGGCGGAGGAATCTTCGCGGCGCGTTTTTGGTTGCCGATCCGGCGGCGGTAGCGGGGTGTGAAGTCCTGCTGGTCGACGACATCTATACCACCGGTGCGACGGCTCGCGAGTGCGCTCGCATGTTGCGCCAGGCGGGAGCGGAGAAGGTCTGGGTTGCTACAGTCGCTCGCGCGCAGCGGGAGATGGTGGCGAGTTGGGATGCACAGGCTGCGAACGTCGCAGTCTGGGACGCAGGATGAGTGCAGAGATCGAGAGCTGAGCGCAGTGCTGAACGTATTTGGACGGAGGACGAGTCGAGATGCAATCGGGCAAGATGCGGAAGCAGGGATTGAGCGGGAAGCGGCACGCCGGGCATCTGCCGGGCCATGCCTCGCGTGTGGCGCTGACCGAAGTGGAGGTGCGGGCCGGGGTCTTTCGGCAGCCGGTGATGCAGACTCCCGTGCTGGTGCTGAACGCATCGTATGAGCCGATCAATATCTGCGGCGCTCGCCGCGCGCTGGTGCTGGTGTTGAAGGGCGTCGCGAGGACGGAAGAGGAGCAGGGGCAGCAGTTGCACGCGGCCAGGATACAGATGGCGATGCCTAGCGTGATCCGGCTGCTGGAGTATCGCAGGATACCGCACCAGACGCGGGCGCTTTCGAGGAAGAACATTCTGCTGCGCGACCGCAACTGCTGCCAATACTGCGAGGTGGTTTTGACGGCGGCAGAGCTGACGCTGGACCACGTTATTCCGCGCTCACGCGGTGGCCTTTCAACGTGGGAGAATCTTGTTGCCTGCTGCCACAACTGCAACCGCAGGAAGGGCAACCAGATGCTTCATGAGCTGACCGACATGAAGCTGAAACGCGAGCCGCGGCCGTTCTCGCTGCATACGTCGCGGCATATTATGCGCATGATCGGCAGCGCCGACGCGGCGTGGCGCAAGTATCTTTACTTCGAGCACAGCGAACCCGCAGCCTGATAAAAGCGGTTCGAGCTTTGCTAGAATGTCCCACCTTAGCCGCCCTTCGGGCGTCGAAGATGGGGCACCCGATTCCATTCGCCTGCCGGCACCCGATTCTATTTGGCGTCCAATAGAATCGAACTCACCGGAGTTCGCCTTGTCAGCATGGACCAAACTTCCTGAGTACCTTCGCGCGCTGGCGGCAAGCTCGCGCGACGTCGTGCTGCTGGAGACCTCGCGGTTCGATGCGGACAACGCACATAGCTATCTTTTTCTCGACCCCGTTGAGACGATCGTTGCAAATGCGCTGGATGAGATTCCGGCGATGTTCGAGCGGATAGAGTGTGCGCTTGCCGATGGAATGCACGTTGCAGGTTACATCGGCTATGAGTGTGGCGAGCACTTTGTGATGAGATGTGGTCGTGTCGCTGCCGCTCGTGGAGAGGATTCGCTGCCGCTGGCGTGGTTTGGTGTCTACAGGAAACCGTTTGTCTTCGATCATGCTGCTGGCGCGTTTGCGGGGGATGCGCCTGCTGAGGTTACCGTGGAGCAGGCTTCGGCGAGTGCGCTCGGCGATGCTGCTCCGCGCGATCTGCGGCTCGATATTGCAGAGGCCGAGTACACGCGCACGATCGAACGCATCAAGCGCTATATCGAAGCGGGCGATACGTACCAGGTGAATTTCACCGATGCGGTGACGGTGCGGCTGCCGCACTCGCCGGCGACGACGTTTGCGGCTCTGGCAGCGGCGCAGCCTGTGGCGTACAGCGCGTTGCTGCATGTTGGGGAGCGGCACATTCTTTCGCACTCGCCGGAGCTGTTCTTTCGTGTGGCGGCGGGCGGGCGCATTGTGGCCAGACCGATGAAGGGGACGATGCCGCGCGGGCTCGACAGCGACGGCGACGCGCGGCAGGCGGCGCGGCTTGCGGCGGACGAGAAGAACCGCGCCGAGCACATCATGATCGTCGACCTGCTGCGCAACGACCTGGGGCGCATCTGCCGCATGGGGTCGGTGCAGGTTGAGGAGCTGTTCGCGGTGGAGCGCTATCGCACACTGCTGCAGATGACGTCGACGATCTCCGGGCGGATGCGGGTTGGTCCTGGCTGGCATGAGATATTCGGCGCGTTGTTTCCTTCGGGGTCGATTACCGGGGCGCCGAAGATTCGCACGATGGAGATCATCCGCGAGCTGGAACGCGGGCCGCGTGGCGTCTACACGGGGGCAATCGGGCACATAGCGCCGACGGGCGAGGCCGCGTTCAGCGTGGCGATTCGGACGCTGGTGGTTGAGGACGGCGTGGCGCGTATGGGAGTTGGTGGCGGCATCGTCGCGGACTCCGCGCCGGAGGCGGAGTATCGCGAGTGTCAGCTCAAGGCGAGCTTTCTTCAGTCGCGGAGTGTGGCGTTCGAGCTGATCGAGACGATGCTCTTCGATGGCGGCGGTATCGTGCGGCTCACGCTGCATCTGGACAGGCTTGCGGCGTCGGCGGCGTACTTCGACTTTGTCTTCGAGCGGCAAGAGGTCGAGGCGCGGCTGGCGGCGATGGTGAAGGACCTGCTGCGCGGCGTTCGCTCGCGTGTGCGTCTGCTGCTGGGCGCGCCGGGCGGGTTGACGTTGTCGCATTCGCCGCTGGAAGAAGGTCCGGCGGAGATTGTTGTCCGTCTCTCATCGTCGAGGGTGAACTCCGGCGATGTCTTTGTTCGTCACAAGACGACAAGGCGAGAGATGTATGACCGGGAGCTGGCGCGGGCGCGTGAGGCGGGCTTCGACGAGGTGCTGTTCGTGAACGAGCGCGGCGAGCTGACCGAGGGCGCGATCAGCACGTTGTTTGTGCGCAGCGGAGGCCGGTTGCTGACTCCGCCGCTGGCTTGCGGAGTGCTGCCGGGGGTGCTGCGGCGGCATATTCTGGCGACCGATCCTACGGCTGAGGAGCGTGTTCTATTGCCGAAGGACCTCGATGGGGCGGATGCCGTTTTTCTGGGCAACTCGGTGCGCGGCCTGCGGCGTGTGGTCCGCGTCGAGAAGACGGGCCCGTGCTTGCTATCTGCTACGCGATACGTGGGTTCTGCGTAGAGCAGGTGCGATTCCGCCCACGCCTTCGCATTAATACCATTTACAGAAGCGCATCTCTTTGACGATGATGTATGCCCGCCTCGCCGGTGTGGCGCGGGCGCGGCGCTTTCACGTCAAGGAGTCGGCGGATGAGATCGGATACCGGGATCTTGCGGCATCTTCTGGAGACTGTATCGGGGCCTGAGCGGAGCAGCCGTCTCTTCCGCGTGCTGGTCATCCACCCCGATCTCAAGGCCGATGGCGGGCCGTGTGTCTCGCGCGCTGTGCTGGCGCAGGCCTTGAACATGTTGCTGTTTGAAGATCTGCTGGAGCGTGTTCCCGCGGCGGCGTTGTATGTGGACCGCTGCGTGGCGCAGGGACGGACCATCATGCACGACCATGGGGCCGTGCGCACGGTTGCGTTCAGGAAGATGGGCACACTGCCGGCTGGGCAGGAGGCGATCACGCGCGTGCTGCGGCCGCTGGGCTATGCGTTGAATGGCGTGTATCCGCTGGAGCGTTTGCGCATGACAGGCCGCTCGCACGCGCAGGCGGACTACCCGGAGGACATTGCGCAGTTCTTCATTAGCGAGCTGCATCCGGAGAGGTTTTCGCCGGGGTTCCAGATTGCGGTTGGGCGAGTGACCTCCACTTCGACCGACCCGGTGACGCCGGAGGCCGCGGAGCTGTTGAAGACGATGGAGACGGAGCGGTCGCTCTCGCTGAAGGAGGCGACGAAGCTGCTCCCGGTGCTGGTCGCGGTCTTCGACCGCCAGCACGCCGAGCCTGCGCTGGCGGATTACCAGAAGCTATTGGCGGAGTCGCCGGAGATGGCGTGGATCGCGACGGAGGGCAATGCCCTCAACCATGCGACGGACCGCGTGGCCGACGTCGATAAGCTCTCGGCGGAGCTGAAGGAGTTGAAGCAGCCGGTCAAGGAGGCGGTGGAGACATCGCAGTCGGGGCGGGTGCGGCAGACGGCGTTTCAGGCTGCGCGGGTGATGCGGCGTTTCAAATGCGCCGATGGCACCACGATTGAACGCGAGGTGCCGGGATCGTTCTACGAGTTCATCACGCGGCTGCGGATGCCGGAGAAGGGAGGCCGGCAGTCGCTGGACCTGAGCTTTGACAGCTCGAACGCGCACGCGATCTTCAAGATGGCTGCCGGCGCCGGGATGACAGCGGGTGCGAAGACGGCCAATGCGAAGTAGCATGGAGTAAAAGGAAAGAGAACGCACCGTTGTCTACGACCACTGTCTCCGCATCGTCTCCGTTTGTGCTGCTTCCCAGCTCGCATGCACGTGCCCACGAAAGTTTTCCTTCCGCCTCGTCGCTTGAACAGGCTCTGCGCCAGAAGGTGCGCGGCGAGGTCCGCTTCGACGCCGCCTCGCGCGCGTTGTATGCGACCGACGCCTCGAACTACCGGCATATTCCCATTGGGCTGGTCATTCCGCTGGACGAAGACGACGTGATTGCGGCGGTGGCGGTGTGCCGCGAGTTCGGCGCGCCGGTGCTCTCGCGCGGCGGCGGAACGTCGCTGGCGGGCCAGGGGACCAACGCGGCGGTGGTCTTCGACTTTTCCAAATACATGAACAGGATGGGCGCGGTGGACCCGGTGACGCGCACGGTGCACGTCCAACCAGGCATCGTGCTCGACCGTGTGCGGGAGGCGGCGGAGAAGTTCGCGCTGACCTATGCTCCCGATCCGGCGACGCACAGCCGGTGCACGATCGGCGGCATGATCGGCAACAACTCCTGCGGCGTTCATGCGCTGATGGGCGGCAAGACGGTGGACAACATCCACTCGCTCGACATTCTGCTGTACGACGGAACGCGCCTGACGGTGGGCGCGAACAGCGATGAAGATCTTGCGCGGAAGATTGCTGCGGGCGGGCGAGAGGGCGAGCTTCATGCAGGGTTGAAGAAGATCCGCGATAGCTACGCCGATCTGGTGCGCGAGAAGTTCCCGAATATTCCGCGGCGCGTGTCGGGTTACAACCTCGATGAACTGCTGCCGGAGAACCGCTTCAACGTTGCGCGAGCTTTGGTGGGGAGCGAGGGAACGTGCGTCATCATCCTTGGCGCGACGCTGAACCTTGTCGAGAGTCCGCAGTTCCGCACGCTGGTGGGCATTGGCTTTGAAGATGTCTTTATCGCCGCCGACCATGTGCCCCTGGTACTAACGTTCAAACCGATTGGCCTTGAGGGCATGGATGGGCTGCTGCTCGATTCGCTGCGCAGCAAGCAGAAGGCGCTGAACGATATTCCGCTCCTGCCCGAGGGGCGTGGCTTCCTGCTTACGGAGTTCGGTGGAGCGACGCAGCAGGAGGCGGACGATCGCGCCCGCACGGCTGCACAGGCGCTCGCAGGCATTACGACGGCGCGGATTTACAACAACGATGAAGCGCACCGCGTGTGGGCGATCCGCGAATCCGGGCTTGGCGCAACGGCGTTCGTTCCGGGCAAGCGCACGGGCTGGGAGGGCTGGGAGGATGCGGCGGTCGACCCGACGCAGCTCGCCTCGTACCTGCGCTCGATCTACGCGCTGATGCAGGAGTACGACTATCACAGCCCGATGTATGGGCACTTCGGTCAGGGCTGCGTGCACATGCGGCTGAGCTTTGATCTCGAGACGGAGAAGGGCATCCTCGCCTTTCGCGAGTTCATGGACAAGGCGGCCGACATTGCGCTGGCGCACGGCGGGTCGCTCTCGGGCGAGCACGGCGACGGACAGGCGCGCGGCGCGCTGCTGCCGAAGATGTTGGGCCCCGATCTGATGGAAGGTCTGCGCGAGTTCAAGCGGCTGTTCGATCCCGCCAACCGCATGAACCCGAACAAGCTGATCGATCCGCACGAGATCCACGAAGACCTGCGGCTGGGCGCGGACTACAAACCGTGGGAGCCGAAGACGCACTTCAGCTTTGCCGAGGACCAGGGATCGTTTGCGAAGGCGACGCTGCGCTGCGTGGGCGTGGGAGCGTGTCGCAAGGCCGATGCGGGAACGATGTGCCCGAGCTACATGGCGACGGGCGAGGAACAGCACTCCACGCGCGGGCGGGCGCACCTGCTGTGGGAGCTGATGCAGCGCGAGGTGCTGCCGGACGACTGGGCCAACGAGCAGGTGCGCGAGTCGCTCGATCTGTGTCTCTCGTGCAAGGCGTGCAAGAGCGAGTGCCCGGTCTCGGTGGATATGGCGACGTACAAGTCGGAGTTTCTGTCGCACCACTATGAGCACCATTCGCGACCGCTGGCGCACTATGCGTTCGGGATGATCGACCGCTGGGCGCGGCTGGCCTCGTTTGCGCCGGGGCTGGTGAATGCGCTCAACAGCACGCCGGGGATCTCGCACCTGATGAAGAAGGTGCTGCACATTCATCCCAGCCGCACGTTTCCAAAGTTCGCAAAGCCGTTTACGCCCGACCGCAGGATGGCGCGCGATGCGCGGCGCCGACGTGGCGATCGTCGCGAACCGCTTGCCGCCGATGCGCCGAAGGTGTTTCTGTGGGCGGACACCTTCAACAACTATTTTCATCCGGCGACGATGCGGGCGGCGCACCAGGTGCTGACGTCGGCGGGCTTCCGCGTTACGGTGCCAAACCGCCACCTGTGCTGCGGGCGGCCGTTGTACGACTTCGGCCTGCTGGACAAGGCGAAGCAGTACTTGGCGACGGTGCTTGACGCGCTGACGGCGGAGATCGAGGCGGGAACGCCGGTGGTTGTGCTGGAGCCGAGCTGCGCGTCGGTCTTTCGCGATGAGCTGGTCAATCTCTTCCCCAGCGATCCTCGCGCGCAGAAGCTGCGTTCGCAGATCTTTCTGCTGAGCGAGTTTCTTGTCCGCTATGCGCCGGAGTACGAGCCGCCGAAGATCGACGGCAAGATCGTCGTGCATGGGCACTGTCACCACAAGGCGGGGCCGGGCATGGCGGACGAAGTGAAGGTGCTGCGCGCGACCGGCGCGGAGGTGGAGCTGCTGGACTCCGGCTGCTGCGGCATGGCGGGGCCGTTCGGCTTCGAGGAAGACAAGTACGAGGTCTCGCAGAAGCTGGGCGAGCGCGTACTGCTGCCGGCGGTGCGCAACAACCGCGAGGCCATCATCGTCTCCGACGGCTTCAGTTGCTGCGAACAGATTACGCAGAACACCAGCGCGCGGCCGAAGCACCTGGCTGAGGTTCTGGCTGAGGCGGAGCGGTTGTGATCAGCGACCGCACTTCGGTGTCAGTCCTGCCCTGAAAGCGCGTCCGTCTTTAAAGTGTCATCCTGAGCGGAGTTTGCCGCGTTTTTGCGGCAAATGGAGTCGAAGGACCTGCGTTTCTTCGTAGGATGTCTGATGGAAGATGCTGCCTGCCCAAGCAAACCGCAGATCCTTCGACTCGCTACGCTCGCTCAGGATGACACCTCATTTGTTTTACCGAAACGGCGCTAGTAGCGCAGCTCGCCGATGAAGACGCCGAAGGGCGGCAGCGTCATGCCGTCGAGGTGCATGCCTCCCATGGCGTTGTCGGAGCGCATCACTGTGCGCAGGAAGCTGCCTTTGAGATGCAGCCGCTGCATGTCGGCCTTGAGCGAGACGGTGACTGGCTGCGCCGAGAGGTTTTCGATGACGACGATTGCCGGTGTTGCGAGCGAGACGGTCGGTGGTTTGCGCACCCAGGCGAGGACGTTCTGGTCGTCGTGGTTGAGCATGATGGTTGCGCCGGCGCCGATGGTGCGGTTGCTGTGAGCAAGCGCGCTGAGCTGGCGGTACCAGTTCAGCAGCGAGGAGGGATCGGCGTTCCCGGCGGCAACGCTCATCGCCGCGGGCTGCTCACCCTTCTTCATCTGGTCGAAGGAGATGGCTGGTGACGCGCCATCCGTGAGGCCGAGCTCCTGGCCGTAGTAGAGCATCGCGCCCGCGCGTGTCGTCAACAGCATGGTCGCCACGGCGCGGGCGATCTCGACGGGGTGTGTGCCGTCGCTGTAGCGGTCGATGCTGCGCTTGAGAGATGGGCCGTCGGAGAAGAGCAGGGGGACGCTCGATCCCTTGTCCAGCAACTGCTCCGTGGCTTCGAGCGCGGCGCGCACGGCTGCGGCGGTGAACTGCGGCTGCGTTCCGGCGCGGCCATCGGCGATCAGTTGCGGAGCATCGGCTCCGCGCGGCGGCGGGGCGTCGTCGGGTGTGGAGTCGCCAATGAGGATGCGCTGTCCGGCGAAGCTGCCGAACGATCTTCTGATCTCGGCGAGCTGCTCTGCGGAGGCTCCGGTGGCGTGAAAGCCTGCGATGCCATGCGTGAGCCACAGCCGCGTGGTCGCGGCAAGGTCGGGCGTGTGAGCGTCGAGTTCGACGAGGACGCGAATGTTGTACTCGCTTGCGCGCCGAACGATCGCATCGAGATCGTCGAGGGTGCCGAGCGCGGGGTCGATCGGCTGCTTTGCGTCGGTGCCGAGAGGAGTCAGCAGAAGCGCGTCGACTCCGATGGAGTGGATGTAGTCGAGGTGAGATGCGAGGCTGTGCAGCCCGCCGAACCCACGCGGGTCGGCGCGATAGATGACGGCGTGCTTCCACCACGGGGCCGCGCTCATGCCGGAGCCGGCCCAGCCGGGGCGGGCGAGCGTCTGCGCCGATGAGAGCGGCGAGAGCGTAACGGTCAGCGCGAGGCTCGCGGCGCGAAGCAGGCGATGGAAAGCGGGTATCGGCATAGGCGTCGTTTCAAAGAAAACTTCGGAGACTCGGCCGTCTGAGCCACACGCACACCTTCGATGCTAACGCCGTTAGAGCAGCGGCAGGAAGTCGATGGTCTATACTTTCGCGATACCTGGAGGGTGGGATGGGGGTTGCGCAGGCGGACAAGGCCTTGTATGGGATCGTGACCGGAGCAAAGCCGGGGAGCGTCTCCGATGTTCTCGAGAAGATGCAGCAGATCGATGCCTGCCTTCCGGACAACGATGGGCTGAAGTGGTTCAACCGTCTTTACATGATGGTCACCGAGGAAGTCGATCTTCGTCCACCAGCAGGAGGATGGAAGGATGCAGCGTGGCTCGATGGCCTCGATGTGGTCTTCGCGGGGCTCTACTTCGATGCGGTGGCGGCATGGATCAGCGGCGCATCCGGCGCTCCTCATGCGTGGGATGCGCTGATGCAGGCGCGCTTTCGCGGCGGCATCGACCGCATTCAGTTCGCGCTGGCGGGAATGAATGCGCACATCAATCACGATCTGGCGCTGGCTTTGATTGCGATCGACAAGCAGCGTGGAGTCAACCCCGGCGACTCCAGCCCGCAACATGACGACTATGAGTCGGTAAACCAGTTGCTGGCGACGGTGATGCCGCACGCTCTCAACGTACTTGCCACAGGAGTGCTCGGCCAGATTGCGCAGGACACGGGAAAGATCGGGCGTCTGCTTGCCTTCTGGAACATCTGCAAGGCGCGGGACCTGGCATGGGATTTTTCGAGACACCTTCAGCAGATCGGCGGTGTGCAGCGCGTCGTGGCGCTGGCGGCGCAGGATCAGGTGACGGGAGCGCTGGGGCGGGCGATTTTGGTCTGCGTCTGAAGATCGAGTAGAGTGATCGTGTCGTTTACGCGGTAGCCGGGCCCTGATCTCTTCGTGGAGCGTGGCCAATGATTACGACCATTGTGGGCTTTGCCATCAGCATGGCGTTCCTGTTTCTGATGCTGAGCGCGGCCTGCTCGGCGATTCAGGAGATCGTGGCGAACCTTTTGCGCTGGCGGGCTACCACGCTGGAGCGCGGCCTGGCGGGGCTGTTGCTGAGCGATGGCTTCCGGGACGAGCTCTACAACCTGCCGCTCATCAAGGGACTGTGCAGCCCCAACTTCATGGGCAGGCTCGAGCGGCCGGCGTACATCCCATCCACCACGTTGGCGCTGGCGATCCTGCAGGTGGCCGACGATCACGGCATGAGGCTCGATGGCAGCGCTTCGGCGAACGCGCAGACGAACAAGTTTGCGCAGACGGAGAAGCTCCTGGCGTCGCTTTTGCGCGGTTCGACGAACGCGACCGAACAGCGGCAGCGCATCGAGAGCTGGTTCAACGACTCCATGGACCGTGTCTCCGGCTGGTACAAGCGCAAGTCTCATGCGTGGATCTGGGTCTTCGGCATTCTGCTGTGCCTGATGCTGAACGCCGACTCCATCTCGCTGAGCAAGCGGTTCTGGAACGACCAGGCGCTGCGCGACGCGGTGGCGGCGGAGGCGACCGAGTACGTCAAGTCGACGCCGAAAGACCAGGCGACGGGCGACGACCAGGCGGAGCTGGACCAGTCGATCCGCCGTATGAACCTGCTGCGCGAGCAGTTGCCCGGGGTGCCGCTGGGGTGGTGCTTCGTCGATACGAAGGTGGCACATCCGCCAGGCCAGAGTGCGGCGGTACAGACGACGGTGCAGGCCGCGGGGCTCGATGCGCGGTGCTGGCCGGACCTGGTGCATCCCACGGCGTCGCCGTACCGGGTCGCGCTCTCGAACACCGATCCGCGCCTGGTTGACCTGGGCGACTGGAGCTGGTGGCTGTGGAAGCTCCTCGGCATTGTGGCGACCGTGCTGGCGATCTCGCAGGGAGCGCCGTTCTGGTTCGACATGCTGCAGAAGGCCGTGAACCTGCGGCTTGGGGGGAATCCTCCTGCGCCGGAGCCGAAGAAGCCATAAGCTCATGCCCCGCGACTCACTTCGCCGCAGTTTTTCGATAGAATCGTCGTTGGCGCAACCGCGCACGAGGACGGCATTATGGCATCGGCGATGGCAGGCATAGCAGCGTTGAAGGGAACCCACCAGGAGTTGAAGTCGAAGATGGAGAAGTCGGTGGAGGACTTTCGCGCGCATCTCGCCGCGGCGCGCACCGGCCGCGCCAACGTGCACATGCTCGACCAGGTGAAGGTCGACTACTACGGCACCGACACGCCCGTGGCCCAGCTCGGTCAGGTGAGCACACCGGAGCCGACGCTGATCCTGGTGCAGCCCTACGACAAGGCGATGGTCTCGGTCATCGAGAAGGCGATCCGTACCTCGGGCACGGGATTGAATCCCATGTCTGACGGAACGGTGGTGCGTGTGCCTGTGCCCCCGATGACCGAGGAGCGCCGCAAAGAGGTCGTCAAGCAGCTTCAGAAGACGCTCGAGGACCACAAGACGGCGATCCGCAACATCCGCCGCGATGGCAACGATCAGATCAAAAAGGCCGCAAAGGACAAGCTGATCTCCGCCGATGACGAGAAGCGCGCCAGCGAAGAGGTGCAGCAGTTGACAGACGCCGAGATCAAGCGCGTCGAAGACCTGTTCAAAGCGAAGGAAAAAGAAGTGATGACGGTCTGAGGCTTTAAATTATGGAAAGGGCCGCTCGAAGGTAGGCTTCGAGCGGCCCTTTTGTTTGGAAGGTACAGCCAACAGCGAAGAATCCCTGTATTTGCTTATGACGGCACATATCCTTATTTGCCGTGGCAGAGCGTTTACCCCGTAGTGTGGTCGACGATGATCTTCCATCCCTTGTCGGTCTTCTCGAGCACGAGCGAGAAGATGCCGTCGGCGTTGCCGCCCTCCTTCTTTCCGCGTTCCAGGTGGTATTTGCCGATGACGACTGCGAAGCGCTCGTCGAGCGGATGCACCTCAAGCTCCGAGAAGCCGAGCGTTCCCATGATGGCCTTGTTGGGGTAGTCGCGCTTGTAGGCCTCCACCATTCCGGCGAACCCGCGGTTGACGGTGTTGGTGATGAAGAGCGTGTCGGGCGAGTTCTTGTAGCTCTCGGAGAAAGTCTCGATGTCGCCGCGGTTCCAGGCGGCCTCCTGCGCGAGCAGCACCTTGATGACGTCGAGCTGCTGTTGCGGCACGGTCGTCAGTCCCTGCTGCGCGGCCATGGGAAGAGTAGCGAGAGCCAGCGCGATCAGCGGCAGAGCGATGCGAAGACGAAAGGACACGGGGTCACCTCGGAGCAACTGCGTCCACTGTAGCAAATGCCGATCGCATGGCTGGAGGTTCAGGCGCTCCGGTCGCAGGTGGGTCTTGCGGTGGGAATGATCCAGATGACGGTGACCAGCGTGATGGCGCCGAGGGCGACATAAGGGTGGAAGTGCGCCAGCGGAAC
Organism: Acidobacteriota bacterium; assembly: GCA_018268895.1. NCBI lineage: Bacteria > Pseudomonadati > Acidobacteriota > Acidobacteriota bacterium. The sequence continues at coordinate 781,726 of JAFDVP010000007.1, forward strand.
AGCGGCTATGTAGAGAGCGAGACTGACGATATGTTTGCGCTTGGTTGCTACGTCTTCCGGCGAAAGTGTTTCGCTCTTCTTCAGCAGCCGCGCAACGGAGATCCGCAGCAGGAAGAACATGAATCCCGTGAAGATCATCGACGCGGCGTAGATGGCCACGGAGAAGGAGTCGGAGTGCTTCTCGATCACGTATGCAGTGAAGAAGGGGAGCAGCGACGCCGCAAAGAGAAATCCCAGGTTCGCGTAGAGCACGCGGTGGTCGCACTCTTCGACGCGGCGGATGAGGTGATGGTGGTTCACCCAGTAAATCCCGGTGAAAGAGAAGGAGAGCAGATAGACGAAGAGAATGGGCGCGAGCGAGAGCAGGCCGGCGAGGCCATTCTCGTGCGGGACCTTCAGCTCCAGCACCATGATGGTGATGATGACCGCCAGAACGCCGTCGGAGAAGGCCTCGAGCCTCGTCGTGGGGAACGTCGTTTCGTTCATGGGGCGAGGATATCGCAGGTTGAGGCGCGGGACTAGAATGGAGGCATGGGCGAGAACTCTCGATCGACTCATGTTGTCCGCGCGGTCTGCTCGCACGACTGCCCGGACTCCTGCGGTGTGCTGGTCACGGTCGAAAACCTTACGGGCCGCGCCATCAGGATGCAGGGCGATCCCTCGCACCCGGTGACGCGCGGTTTTCTGTGCGGCAAGGTGGCGAAGTATCTCGACCGCGTGTACTCGCCCGATCGCCTGCTCTATCCCATGCGGCGCAGAGCGGGAGTTGCCAAGGGGCCGCTTCCAAAGGGGAAGGAGGCTGAGGCCTTCGAGCGCATCACCTGGGACGAGGCGCTGGACGAGATCGCGGCGCGTCTCAAGCGGATCGCCGCCGAGCATGGGCCGGAGAGCATCCTGCCTTACAGCTACGCCGGCACCATCGGGCAGCTCGGTTACGGCTCGATGGACCGCCGGTTCTTCCACCGGCTGGGGGCCTCGCAGCTCGACCGGACGATCTGCTCCTCGGCGGGTGGCGCGGCGCTGACCAGCGTCTACGGCATCCGCCTGGGCCCGGCTCCTGAGGACTTCGTGCACGCAGGCCTCATCATCGCCTGGGGCGCAAACATTCACGGCAACAATATTCACCTGTGGCCCTTTATCGAAGAGGCCCGCAGACACGGCGCGCGGCTGGTCGTCATTGACCCATACAAGACGCGCACAGCAGCGCTCGCTGATGAGCACCTCGTCATCAACCCGGGCACCGACGCGGCGCTTGCGCTCGGCATGATGCACGTCATCGTGCGCGATGGCCTGGAGGACAGCGAGTACATCGCGCGCTGCGTTCACGGCTTTGAAGAACTGAAGACCCATGCGCTGAAGTCGGAGCACTCGCCCGCGGCGGTCGCGAAGGTCACCGGTATCGACGCGGCGGCGATCGAGCGGCTGGCGCGGGAGTATGCTACGGCTGGCCGGAACGGCAGAAGGCCGGCGGCGATCCGCCTGAACTATGGCATCCAGCGCAGCGAGAACGGCGGCGGCTCAGTCCGCGCCGTCGCGATGCTTCCGTTGCTGACAGGCGCATGGCAGTACAAGGGCGGCGGGGTGCAGCTCTCCACCTCCGGGGCGTTTCCCTTCCGCTCTGCCGCATTGCAGATGCCAGAGCTGATGCAGGCAAGTCCGCTTGGCCGCGCAGCGCGTATGGTGAACATGAACCAGTTGGGCGAAGCTCTGACTACGCCCGATGCAGGTGTCGGCGGGCCTCCGGTGAAGGCGCTCTTCGTCTACAACTCCAATCCGGCGGCTGTCGCTCCCAACCAGAACGATGTTCTGCGCGGGATGCGACGCGACGACCTGTTCACCGTCGTGCACGAGCAGTTCTTCACCGACACGGCCGACTACGCGGACATCGTCCTTCCGGCGACCACCTTTCTGGAGACGAAGGACGTGCAGGGGGCCTATGGGCATCAGTATGCTCAGCTCTCGCAGCAGGCCATCGAGCCGCTGGGCGAGGCGCGCAACAACGTCCGCCTCTTCGGCGAGCTTGGCCGCAGGATGGGCTTCTCGGAAAGCTGCTTCGACGACCGCGAGGACGATCTGATCGACCAGACCCTTGGCGAAGGCTCGCCGTGGTTCAAGGGCATCACACGCGAGACGCTCGAGCGCGAGGGGCGCATCCGCATTGCGATGCCTGAAGATGCCAACGGCGACACGCTGCCGTTCTCGACCGCCGACTGGTTCCGCACGCCCAGCGGCCGGGGCGAGCTGGTGCCCGTGCCGGTCTTCAAAGCGCCGACAGAATCGCGCGCCCATGCGGCTGAGTACCCTCTCGAATTTCTGGGGCGCAAGGCCGACAACTACATGAACTCGACCTTCGCGAACATCCCCGTGCACCAGCGGATGGAAGCGAAGACCGCGGGCATCCTCGAGATGCACGCCTCCGACGCCGCACCGCGTGGCATTGCGAGCGGCGATGAGGTGGAGATCTTCAACGGCCGGGGAAGGATCAGGCTGCGCGCCCACGTCAACGGCCAGGTCGGTCAGGGTGTCGTCTCCGCGCGGCTGGAGTGGAACAAGCTCACCCAGGGCGGCGCGAACATCAACGCGCTGACCAGTGAGCGACTGACGGACATGGGAGGCGGAGCGACCTTCTACTCCGTTCTGGTCGAAGTGCGCAAAGCCTGAGGAGAGTTTCCGAAGCCTCGGGCTGCTTCGCGTCATCGGATTCCTGTAACCAACGAAATACTAATGGAGCCGTGCAATGGAGACCGGTCTGCCAGGCCTCGATGCGATTCGCAGAGCCGCCGATTTGATCTATAAGACGATGCCCGCAACCCCGCAGTACACCTGGCCGCTGCTCAGCGCGCGCGCCGGGGCTGAGGTATGGGTGAAGCATGAGAACCATTCGCCGGTAGGAGCGTTCAAGATTCGCGGCGGGCTTGTCTATATGGATTGGCTCAGGCGCGAACAGGCCGAGGTGAAGACCGTCGTCACCGCGACGCGCGGCAATCACGGCCAGTCGGTCGCCCTGGCGGCGACGCGCATGGGGATTCGCGCCGTGATCGTTGTGCCTCGCGGCAACAGCAGAGAGAAGAACCGCGCCATGCGGGAGCTGGGAGCGGAGCTGGTCGAGGCCGGAGACGATTTTCAGGCGGCGCTCGAACATGCTGTGAAGCTGGAGCGCGAGAATGGATGGCACTGGGTGCCGAGCTACCACCCTCTGCTGGTGACGGGAGTGGCCACCTCAGCGCTGGAATTCCTCACTGCCGTCCCCACGCTCGACACAGTCTACGTCGCCATCGGTATGGGGTCGGGCATCGCAGGGACGATTGCGGTGCGCAATGCGCTTGGGCTGCGGACGAGGGTAGTTGGGGTTGTCTCACGTTCCGCCCCTGCCTTCGCGCTCTCGTTTGCCGCCGGTCACGTCGTCGAACATGCGGTTTCGACGCGCATCGCTGACGGCGTCGCCTGCCGCAAACCCACCAACGCCGCGCTCGAAGTGGTGCGTGGAGGGGCCGACCGCATCCTTGAAGTGGATGATGACGAGGTGGAGCAGGCAATGCGCATCCTGTTTGCTGACACCCATAACGTCGCTGAAGGGGCGGGGGCCGTGGGGCTGGCTGGGTTATTAAAAGACCGGCTGCACGGGGGGCAGCGTGTGGGGACCTTTCTTGGGGGTGGCAATGTCGACAGCCCTGTCTTCGCCAGGGTCCTGGGTGGCGGGGTCTGAGTACCGCCATGGGGAAGCATTGCATTTCGAGGGCAATGGGTGGAAATGCAGCCGATCTCCCAAACGTTTCAGAAGTCGCAGCGTCCGATAACTTGTCTTTTGTGTGACGTATCCTGCGGGCGAACTCGCTAACCGCCCGTGCGCTCCCATATAATCAAGACTCCCCTTCAGGAACCGGCGGGGCGTGATTTTTCAAGCAGTGAGGGTGTGCGTATCTTTACCGTAGATCGAGAGAGCGGAAGCTCCCTGAAGTGCAGGACCAGGCCTGTGTGCACTCGCTCCAGTTGCTCCCGCATCGTCTCCGCCGTGTCGTTTCTGGCATTCGCTGCGGCGATGGTTCCGTCGCTCCATGCCCAGCAAGCTGGTGGATCACAGACGCTTTGCCAGCCCCAGGTTGTCGGCAACCGCAGGATTCCAAAGGAGTCTGTGCTGGCGCGCCTGTTCTCGCACCAGGGCGACCTGTACGATGCCCAGGTCGTCGAGCGCGACTTCAATTCGCTGTGGAACACCGGCTACTTCGACGACGTCCGTATCGAGCGTGTCGACGGCGACAAGTGCGTCCAGCTTGTCGTCTATGTCCGCGAGAAGCCGACCATCCGCGAGATCAACTACAAGGGCATCAACGCCGTCTCGCAGTCCGACATTATGGACGCGCTCAAGAAGGCCAAGGTCGGCCTCTCGGTCGAGAGCCAGTACGATCCCACCAAGATCGCCCGCGCCCAGAATGTCCTGAAGGAGCTGCTGGCGGCGCACGGCCACCAGTTTGCGACGATCAGGGTTGAGGTGAAAACCATTCCCCCGGCCGCCGTTGCGTTGACCTTCAACGTTAAGGAAGGCCCGACCGTGAAGGTCGGCCATATCCAGTTCGACGGCAACGTGGAAGTTCCCGACCGCACGCTGCGAGCGGCGATGAAGAACCTGAAGCCGATCGGCATCCCGCACTCCATCATTCTTGAGAACCTGTTTGCCCGCACCTTCGACGCCACCAAGCTCGATGAGGACACCGAGCGCGTCCGCCAGGCCTATCGCGATCGCGGTTACTTCAAGGCGCTCACCAGCGAACCCTCGACGCGGGTCCGCGACGCGGGCGGCCTGAACCCGTTCACCCTGCGGCCATCGACCGGCAAGCGCATCGACATCCTGATGCCGGTGGAAGAAGGTGCCCGTTACCGTCTGGGCGGGATCACCTTTACCGGCAACAAGGCCTACCCCAACACCAAGGCACTCCGCGCCCAGTTCGCCGAGAAGGACGGTGAGTGGTTCAATGCCACGCAGTTCGGCAAGGGCATTGAGCAGCTCCGCAAGGCCTACGGGCAGGGCGGTTTTATCAACATGGTCGGCACCCCGGTGCCCCGCATCGACGAGGCCAAGAAGCTGATCTATCTCGACATCGACATTGACGAAGGCAAGCCCTTCTATGTGTCGCGTATCGAGTTCTCGGGCAACTCGATCACCCGCGACAAGGTCATCCGCCGCGAGCTTCTGCTCGACGAAGGCCAGGTCTACAACTCCCAGCTCTGGGACCTGTCGATCATGCGGCTCAACCAGTTGAACTACTTCGAGCCTCTCAAGGCCGAGCAGGACTCCGAGAGCCGCCAGAACGCCGAAGACAACACGGTCGACCTCCTTCTTAAGCTCAAGGAAAAGGGCAAGAACTCAATCGGCCTGAACGGCGGTATCAGCGGACTTTCCGGTACGTTCATCGGCCTCAACTATGAGACCAACAACTTCCTCGGTCTCGGTGAGACGCTCTCCGTGCAGGCCAACATCGGCGACCTGTCGCGCAACCTCAGCTTCGGCTTCACGGAGCCCTACCTTCGGAACAAGCCGATCTCGCTGGGCCTTCAGGTCTTCACCACCAAGTACGACTTCAACCCGGCCAAGAGCTATCAGATTGCGCAGGGCGCCAGCCAGAACCTGACGACGGCGCAGCAGTCGCTGCTGACGAACTACAACCAGGCATCGACGGGTTTCACCCTCTCGGTCAGCTCGCCGCTGCGCCACCTCTTTGCTCGCACGGGCGTCACCCGCGTGGGCGTCTCGTATGCGCTGTCGCGCTCGTCGGTGACCACGTTCAACGACAACACGCGCAACGTCTTCCAGACGCTGGCCTTCCGCTCGGGCGTGCAGGGACAGAACCAGCTCAACGGCATCATCTCCTCGACCATTACTCCGAGCTTCAGCTACTCGAGCATCGACCGTGCCGTGGGCCCGCACTCGGGGCGCGACCTGAACGCTGCCTTGCAGATCGCCGGCGCCGGCGGCAACATCAAGTACATCCAGCCGGTCGTGACCTATCGCCAGTTCTACCCGATGAAGGGTCTGAAGGTGAACCGCGACGGTCACAACGTCCTGGCTTACCGCGCGCAGGTCTCGCACATCACCGGATTCGCGGGCGAGGTGGCCCCCCCGACGAACCGTATCTACGCGGGCGGCGAGTCTGAAATCCGCGGCTTCGACGTGCGTTCGTCGTCGCCGTATACCTTCATCCCGAATCGGTTGCTGTTCAACCTCACCAACCCCGACGGCACGACAGTCCCGCGCGATCCCTCGAACCCGTTGCTCGGCAACGTGCAGATTCCGCTGCCGGTCTACCGCTTGGTCTCGATCGGCGGCGACACCAGCGTTACGGCGAACCTCGAGTACCGTATCCCGATCATCAACCAGGTCACGTTTGCCTTCTTCACCGACTTCAACATGACCTTCGACGTGCATCCCGACCAGCTTCGGCAGAGCGTCTCCGGACAGCAGGAGATCTCGAGCCCGCTCTATGGCTGCCCGACGTTCATCAACGGCGCCTGCTACGGCGGCAAGCAGATCGCGTTCCCCAACCCGCTTCGCACCGTTCCGGGAACAAACTACGTACCGCGTATGTCGAACGGCGCGGAGTTGCAGGTCATCCTGCCGATCGTCAACGCACCGTTCCGTATCTACTACGCCTACAACCCGCTCCGTCTCTACAAGGACGTACCGCAGGCCCTGGCGACGGACAGCGCAACCTTCCGCAGCTTCTTTCCGAACTCCGGAGCAGGCCAGTACAGCTATCTCCAGGCGATCCAGTTCTATGGGTCGGACTACACGCTGCGCGAGCCGAGAAAGACGCTTCGCTTGACGGTCAGCACGACGTTCTAGCCTTCAGGCGAGAACGCAACAGGCCCGGTCAGACCGATGTCTGGCCGGGCTTTCTCGTGCTCAAACCTGGGGCTTCGCGCCGGGTGAGCAAATCTCGGGAATGGTCAGGGTTGAAGATGGTGCTGAAAATTAGGCTTTGCTTATGGGCACGGCTTCAGCCGTGCCGATACGGCCGCATATCAAAGGGGCTTTAGCCCCTTGAGGTACGCATTCTGCTCATTGAGGCACTTTTTCAGCACCCTCTGAAAGCCCGTCCCATCGATCCCAACCATCGTTCAGTAGCTGCGCTGATACATGCGCGACATGCGGTCGTGCCAGGCCAGGCCGTCATTATCCAGCAGCGACCACCACAGGCCAAGCCCCAGCGGGGCCGTCGACAGGGCAAGAGCAAGGATACGTTTCCGCATCGCCGCGCGGGTGGGGTTCTCGTCGGAGAAGCTGCACAGTCCGATGCGCGCGTACCGCATTCCAGGCGTTGCGTCCGAGAAGGTGAAGAAGAGGTACTGATACCCAAAGCTAAGTGCAGTTACTGTGACAAACGCGCACAGGGCTGCCTGCGTCAGACTCATATGCAGCCCGCCGGGCGAGAGGTGCGAGGCCGTCAGGACGAGTCCTGCGAGGAAGATCATCGAGGCAGCCAGTATGGCGCAGGCATCCACCGCGGCCGACATGACGCGCAGGTTCAGCGGGGCTGCCTGGAATGGGGCCGCGTAGAGGTGCTCCGAGCCGGTTGCACGATGCAGGTGTTGCGCGATGTGAGGTTCCGCATAGCTCTGCTGCGCCGGCTCGTAGTGGGCCAGACCCTCTTCAACTCCTCCGCGAGGCTGCGCGTCCAGCAGGATCGAGCTCCACTCCGGGGCCTCGGATTCGGCTGCAAGGTCAGGAGAGATCTGCTCGGCCTCGACCTCGAAGATGCGAAGCTGCGAGGGGTCGGGGTGCGCCTCGCTCTCCTCGCGCAAGGGGCCTTCGGCCAGACGCGGCCGGGCTTTGCGGGGAGCGACGAGCTGGCGCGGAAATTCGATCAGGTTGGCCGGGATGTCGACCGTCGGCTCGACCGGGTCGAAGACAGGGTGCTGACGGAAGGCGATCTCTTCGTCCAGCGACAAAGTCTCTTCGGGGTCGATCGGCTCAACGGCGTCGGCCACGGCGTCGATGGCTTCGCGGGCCGATGTTCTTAGCGACCGATGGATGGCCGAGGGGTCGATCTCGGGCCTGCGAATGTCCTCCGCCAGCCGGACCGTCAACGATGCGGCCTGCTGAACAGGGGGCAGGTCGAGCTGGGTGGCCGGTACGGGGCGCGCTTTGATGGCCTCTTGCCGGGGTTCGGCTGGGGTGGGAGCAAGCGCCGGTGTGGACTGCGGCTCGGCGGCATATTGGCTGAGCTCTTCCAGCAGATCGTACTGCGCCTGGGCCACGGCCTGCGCGTTCAGCGCGGCTATCTCCGCTGCGGCCTCGGCCTGACGAATCGCGCGCTCAGCCTCTTCGGCAAGGAAAGCGCGGTAGCTCTTGGAGTGCGCGTAACGCTCGGCGACGGCGGCGGCGATGCGCGCCGTCCGTTCGCGCGCAGGCGTAGCGGTGGGTTGCGCGAGGTCTGCCGCAGTGTGATGGCCTTTGCGGTTGCGGTGCGCGGCCAGCCGTTCTGCAACCTGCTGTTTCAGCGCAAAGGGCTCCAGCGGAGACGGCTCTCCGGAGGGTGCATCCTGCGGCTGTAACTTTCGCTCTGCGCTCATGGTTCCCCTGGAAAACCTCGAACCCGCTGTGGGTCAAATTCAGTTAGCCTCAAAGAGTGGCGGCAAGTTCTACAAGTCTCGACGCAAGGGCCCGGGGGGTGTACCGCTCAGGCGGTTGCGTCTTGAAAAATGCTGAAGAATCCAGCGTTCGCAAAGCCAGACGAAGGCTGAATCGACGCATGGTTTATCTTCTGATAACTATCACGCTGGGCGCGGCAATTCATCCACAGTTAGCGGCCCAGGAGGTGTCAAATCAGGCACCTGCCTCTTCAGTATCGCAGACCATTCCTCCGGCACCCGAGGCCAATGTGCCGCAAAGCTATCCCGACGCCATCATGCTGCCGGCCGCCGATGATGGAACCACCGTCGTCATCGAAAGCTCCGGGCCGCAGGCGAAGACGGGAAGCCGCTACACGCTCGACCGCGACGTCGTCATTACCTATAAAGACCGCCGTGTCGAGGCCGACCATATCGACTACGACAGCGAGAGCGGCGAGCTGAACGCCAGCGGCCATCTGAAGGTGACCGGGGGCGAGAACAGCGAGATGATCTCCGCCAGTCACGGCTCCATGAACCTGAAGACGCAGACGGGCCGCTTCTTCGACGTCACCGGCTCCGTCGGCCTGAGGGCGGGCAGAAGGCCGGTCTACGATAACGGCCAGCCGTTTCTCTTCGAGGGCAAGATCGTCGTCAAGACCGGCCCGCAGGAGTACGACGTCTATGGCGGCTCGGTCACCTCGTGCGAGCTTCCGCACCCTGACTGGCAGCTCTTTGCCGGCAAGTTCAGCGTTACCAGCACGCAGGCCACGGCGCGCAACAGCGTCTTCCGCGTGCTCGATATTCCACTGGTCTACCTGCCGTATGTCACGCATCCCGTAGGCGGCGACAACCGGCAGAGCGGGTTTATGGTTCCGGTCATCGGCCAGTCCTCGACCAAGGGCCTGGTGCTGGGCGAGCAGTACTACCTGGTGCTCGGCCGCAGCGCCGACATGACAGCGGGCGCGGAGTATTTCTCCAAACGCGGGTGGGCGCAGTCGGCGACGTTCCGTTATCGCGGGCTGGGGAACAACTTTGCCCTCGCCCACTACAGCGGGCTGCTCGACCGCGGCTTCCTTTCGGGCGGCCAGATGGTGAACCAGGGCGGGCAGGACGTCGTCTTCTCGGGCCGATACGACCTCAACGGCAAGACGCGCTTCGTCGCCGACATGGAGTATCTCAGCTCCTACCCCTACCGCGAGGCGTTTACCGAGAACTTCAACCAGGCCGTATCGAGCGACATTCTCTCGATCGGCTATGCCGTCCATGAGTCCAACGGGTTTGCCTGGGACCTGCGCTCCGACCGCTACCAGGGCCTGAAACGTGCGGGAACGCCGACCGTCTCCGAGCAGCAGGTGCGCATCTTTCATGCGCCGGCCCTCGATCTGTTCTCGACGGAACACCAGCTCGGCAACACGTGGCTCCGCTGGAACGTCGATAGTTCGTTGACGGGCTTGAAGCGCGTTCAGCCGAACTTTTCGACCTCGGGCCTTACTCACCGTTTTGACCTGCATCCCCAGCTCTCGCTTCCGCTCAGCGGCTGGGGTTGGCATCTGCGCTCGGCCGTCGCAGTGCGCGAGACGATTTACAGTCGCAGCAAGGCAAACACCCCCCTGCTGCCCCCTGTCGAGGAGGGCGAGGCTGTCAATCGCGCCGATGTCGAGGTCGAGGTGGAGGGACGTACCCCTGTTCTTGAGCGGACCTTCTCGTCGCCGCTGGTGAAGCGCCTCTTCGGCTCCGAGGTAAGGCACACCATTGAGCCTGCGGCCACCTACAGGCTGGTGCGCGGGGTGGACAACTTCCAGCGGATCCTGCGCTTCGACGACACCGACATCGTCAGCAATACCAACGAGGTCCGCTACGGCGTTACCCAACGGTTCTTTCTGCGGCAAAAGAAGGACCAGCCATGCGATGAGAAGCTCTCCGGCAATGCCGCGGGAAGCGATGCGTGGACCGGGGCCGCCGCCGCGGGAGTGATGGGAGGCGCGCCCGGCAGCGCTGCTGCCGATGCCGGTTACACGGCTGCGCCGGCGCCCTGCGGCAGCCGCGAACTGCTCAGTTGGCGGCTCACGCAGAAGTACTTCCTCGACCAGAACTTCGGCCATGCCGTCGTGACGGGCCGCCGCAATATCTTTGAGACCACGCTGGCGCTGTCGGGAATCGCCTTTCTCACCGAGCCGCGGGAAATCTCTCCCCTCGTCTCACGGCTGCGCTGGAAGACGTCGGACAAGTTCGATGTCGAATGGGACTTCGACCTCGATACGGGCGCAAAGAAGTTCACGTCGAACAATGTGCTGGTGAACTTCCACGAGGGCAATGTCTTCTCCGGCCTCAGCTATGCAAGATTGAACGCCCCGGGCCGCTTCAATACGGCGGGCTTTTCGTCCAACGTTTCGGATTTCACGCAGTTGAGAGTCCTTCTCGGTTATGGCGGCCCCGCCAAGCGCGGTCTGGGGATAGCTGCCAATACCGGCCTCGACCTGAACCGCGGCGAGGTGCAGTACGGGGCCTTGCAGGTGCAATACAACTGGGACTGCTGCGGCTTCAGCGTGGAGTATCGCAAGTACGAGCTTGGCTCAGCCCGTAACGAAAATGCGTACCGCTTCAACTTCACCCTGGCCAATATCGGCACTGCTGGAAATCTGAGACGAGCGGAGAGACTGTTTTAAGGCCTTCCCAATCGGTGCCTGCAATTGCGCCGCCGTCACCGGACGCCGTCATTCCCCGGCCGGGATAGAGCAGCGCCTATCGGCACCGGGTGCCCCATCTTTCGCGGTTTCATCGCGAAGGTGGGATGTACGATCAAATCCCGCGCATCATTTAAACTCAACCCAGCACTCGCCGTGTCCGACAACTTCGCCCAACTCGTAAAGCAGCAGGCCGACATCGTCCGCATCGTCGGCGAGTACGTCAAGCTGCGCAAGACCGGTGCGCAGAACTACACCGGGCTTTGTCCTTTTCACAAAGAAAAGACCGGCTCCTTCTCCGTCAATGCCACGCACGGCTACTTCTACTGCTTCGGCTGCCACGAAAAAGGCGACGTCTTCACCTTCGTCCAGAAGCTCGAGAACCTCAGCTTCCCCGAGGCCGTTCGCGCCGTCGCGCAGAAGGCCGGCATTCCTCTGCCCAAGCGCGAGTTCAACTCGCCCGAGGAGGCGCGCGACGCGGGCCTGCGGCGTCAGCTCATCGACATCCACGAGGCCGCGACACAATACTTTGAAGCCGCACTCAAGACACCCGAGGCCGCGCGCGCCCGCGAGTACATGACCGGCCGCGGCATCACCACCGAGACAGTGGCAAAGTTCCGCATCGGCTATGCGCCCGACGACTTCAACCACATGCGCAACGCCCTCGCGCAGCACTTCCCCGAAGACGTCCTCCGCGCCAGCGGGCTTTTCTCATCCAGGGAGCAGGCCGACGGCTCGCAGGGGCAGATGTACGCCCGCTTTCGCAAGCGCGTCACCTTCCCCATCGCCAACGAGCAGGGCAAGACCATCGCCTTCACCGCCCGCGCGCTCGACTCGCAGGACGAGAAGGGCCGCGACATCGCCAAGTACCTCAACTCGCCCGAGACCGCGCTCTATACGAAAGGACAGGTCCTCTTCAATCTCGACAAGGCCAAGGCCGACATGCGCGCGCACGACTTCGCACTGCTCGTCGAGGGACAGATGGACTGCATCTCCGTCTACATGGCCGGCATCCGCAACGTGCTCGCGACGTCGGGCACAGCATTTACCGAGGCCCAGGTGCGCCTGCTCTCGCGCTTCACGAAGCGCGTTGTGGTGAACTTCGACCCCGACACCGCAGGCGCGAACGCCGCGGAAAAGTCCATCGCGCTGCTCACCGAAGAGGGCTTCGAGGTGAAGATCGTCACGCTCGAAGGCGGCCTCGATCCCGACCGCTTCGTACGCGAACACGGCCTCGAGGCCTACATGGCCGCGTTGCGGACAGCGAAGCGTCACCCCGACTACCTCATCGACCGTGCCCGCACGCTGCACCCTGCGCGCACCGCCGATGCCAAGGTGAAGGCGATGAACTTCCTCCTGCCGCACATCCGTCGCATGCCCAACGCGCTCCAGCGCGACGAGTTCGCCGCCGATGCCGCGCAGAAGCTCGGCATCGACTCCGCCATTCTGCGCCAGGAGCTGCGCCAGGCCGCCGCCCAGCGTAGCGAGAGCGTGCGCTCGCACCAGCACGATCCCGCCAGCGAGACTGAGCGCATCCTCCTGCGCGCCCTCGTCCTCGGCGAATATGATCCCGCGCGCCAACTCGCCGCATCACGCCTCGCCGAGCACCCGGAGTTCTACGACGGCCTGCCCTCGGCCTCGGTCATCGAAACGCTGGCCAACGCGCCCGCGCCCGAAAATCCTCTCGACGCCGCGCCCGACCAACCCACGCGTGTCATGTTGGCCCGCGCTCTCGAGCACTCCCACGGTCCCGACGACACCGGCACAGCCTCGCTCCCAGACCAGGTCGAAGACGCGCTGCACACCCTCGAGCATCGCCACATGCAGCGCCGCCAGCGCGAGCTCCGCGCACAGATCGCCGAGGCCGAACGTCGCGGCGACAACACCATGGTCGCCACACTCATCCACGAACGCATGCAGCTCGACCGCAGACTCCGCGAACACTGATCGCAGCCATATACCACCATTAAAGCCGGGTGCCCCATCTTCGCCGCGCAGCGGCTAAGGTGGGCAATCGCGCGACGCGCGATCCGTTTCGACTCACCGAATGTCCCTGCAAACCCACCTTAGCGACGATAAAACCGTCGGGGGCACCCGGATTTTGTCAACCTGAACCGCCGGGTGCCCCATACATGACGCGGCCTTATCGCGGCATGTGTGGGCATTCGAGCGAAGCTCGAACCTCTCCCCGCGTTGTTACAATCAACCCATGCGGGCAGACTCCTCACCCTCACATCCGGGGGCACAGGACAACTGATGGACTCCTCCACCAAGCGCCGGCTCGCCGTCGGCTTCCTCGTCAACTGGACCGGCAAGCTCGCCACTGTCATCATCCAGCTCATCCAGGTCCCCGTCTTCCTTAAATACTGGAGCGTGCCTCTCTACGGAGAGTGGATGATCGTCACCGCCGTGCCCGCCTACCTCAACGTCTCCAGCATGGGCTTCGGCGACGTGGCCGGTAACGAGATGACCATGATGATGGCGCGCGACGACCGCGACGGCGCCCTGCGTGCCTTTCAAAGCTGCTGGTGGTTGATCACCATCATCTGCGCCGCCGGTATCGCGCTGCTCGCGGCGGCGCTCTACTTCTTCCCGGCCGCGAAGCTGCTTCGTCTGCACGAGATCGACGCTACCGACACCAAGTGGATCATCTTTTACCTCGGCTGCTCCGTCCTGCTTGGCCAGCTTGAGACGCTGTTGCAGGCCTCCTACCGCAGCATCGGACGCTACTCCTACGGCACCTTCATGAAGAACGCGTACTCGCTGGTGGCCTTCGGCTTCATGATCCTGCCCGTCTTCTTTCATGGCGGACCCCGCGCGGCTGCGCTGGCCTATGCCCTGGCCAATGCCTTCTTCACCATCCTGCTCTGCTTCATGGTGCGCCGCGATATCCCCTGGATACGTTTCGGCTGGAGTCATGCCAGCTTCGCCGAGATACGCCGCCTCGCCGCTCCCGCCTTCGCCTTCATGGCCTTTCCCGTCGGCAACGCCATCAACCTGCAGGGAACGCTGATGGCCGTCGGATACGCTCTCGGCCCTGTCGCCGTCGTCGTCTTCGGCACGGCGCGCACCGTCTCCCGCGTTGCGCTGCAGATGGTGCAGATGGTCAACAACACCTTCTCGCCAGAGCTCTCCGCTTCCTTCGGCCAGCACAACATTCCCCTCACGCGGGCCCTGCACCGCCGCGCCTGCCAGATGGCGCTTGCCATCGCCATCGCCATCGTCCTGACGATGATCACGGTCGGGCCCTGGTTTCTCACGCACTGGACGCGCGGGCACGTCCCTCCCAGCCGCCCGTTGCTCGCCGTGCTGCTGGTGGTCGTCGTCTTCTATTCCCTCTGGTCCACCAGCTCGGTGCTGCTCTCGGCAACCAACCAGCACCAGAAGCTCGCGGCTTACTATATCGCCGGGACCAGCATCACCATCGCCTTCACCTATCTGTTCGCAAAGGTCTACGGACTCTACGGCGCCGCCGCTTCGCTGCTCATCTCCGAGACGATCATGAACTTTTACGTTCTTCCCGCGTCGCTTCGTATCTCCCACGACACCTTCAAAAACTTTCTGGCCAGCTTGCTCCACTATCCGGCATCGCTTAGGCCGGCGGCATTGCTGGCCCGCATCGCGCGTTCAAAGCCCGACCTCGAAAGCTGAGCTGCATGTTTTCCCGCTTGCGCAATCTCCCGCCGATCGGCTAATTTGGCTGCCACCAATTCGAGATGCGGTTCGCCGGTCATAAAATACGGAGTTTGAATGAAATCCTCCATCGAGATCAAGGGCATTGCCGCGGCCATGCTCACTCCACTCCTCTTTGGCCCTGCCCCGCGCCACCTGTGCGCTCAATCCCCAACCGTCTCGCCTGCTACCATGCCGCGCGCAGGCGCCGTCGATCCGCGCTTTCAGGCCTACAACATCGAGATGGTCGAGGTCACCGGCGGCCGCTTCTGGGCGCCATACAAGCAGCAGGGCAAGCCGCAGGCAGACGACGCCTCAAAGGCATCCGTCCCCGCAGGCATGGATCCGTCGCTCTACCGCTACCGCCCGCCCATCGACCTCTACAACGCGAAGCTGCGCAGGCTCGCCGCAGCGCTCGGGCCGTCGTATGTCCGCGTCTCGGGAACCTGGGCCAACTCCACCTACTTCCACGACTCCTCCTCGCCCGTGCCTGAGAAGCCGCCAGCCGGCTTCAACAGCGTTCTCACCCGCAAGCAGTGGAAGGGCGTCCTCGACTTCTCCAGGGCCGTGGATGCAAAGATCGTCACCTCCTTCGCCGTCAGCACCGGCGTCCGCGACGCCAGCGGCGTCTGGACTCCCGTCGAAGCGAAGAAGGTGCTCAGCTACACCAGAGCCAACGGCGGCTCCATCGCCGCCGCCGAAATGTTCAACGAGCCCACCTTCGCCTCCATCGGCGGCGCACCCAAGGGCTACGACGCCCAGGCTTATGGGCGCGACTTCAAAGCCTTCCACGCCTATATCTCGAAGGCCGCGCCGCACATGACCCTCCTCGGCCCGGGCTCCATCGGTGAGGCTGGACTGTTCGTTGGCCCCATGGCAAAGACGATGATCCACTCCGCCGACATGCTCGCAGCCTCCGGCCCGGGCCTCAATGCGTTCTCCTACCACTTCTACGGCGCAGTCTCCCAGCGCTGTGCCCGCATGGGAGCCGAGGGGGGTATCGCCAAAAACACCCCCGAGACCGCCCTCACCGACGACTGGCTCTCCCGCACCCTCCGCGACGAGGAGTTCTACTCCAAACTCCGCGATCAATACCTCCCCGGCAGGCCCCTCTGGCTCACCGAGACCGCCGAGACCGCCTGCGGAGGCGACCCCTGGGCTTCGACCTTCATCGATAGCTTCCGCTACCTCAACCAGCTCGGACTGCTCGCCCGCCGCAGTGTCCAGGTCGTCATGCACAACACGCTGGCCTCCAGCGACTACGGCCTGCTCGACGAAGACACCCTCAATCCACGCCCCAACTACTGGTCCGCCCTGCTCTGGCACAAACTCATGGGCGCCACCGTCCTCAGCCCGGACTCAGCCGCCAACCCCGCATCGCCGCCCGTCTATATCTATGCCCACTGCCTGCGAAACCAGTCCGGCGGAGTCGCCATCCTCGCCATCAACGCCGACCGCAACGCCGCGCACGAGATCACTCTGCCCCAGGCCTCCGAGCGCTACGTCCTCTCGTCCGACAACCTCTTGAGCACGCAGGTCTCACTCAATGGAGTCGACCTCACGCTCGACAGCAAGGGCGACCTTCCCGCCATCGCCGGAACCCCAACCCCCGCAGGCACCATAATCCTGGCCCCTGCCACCATCACCTTTCTGGGAGTCGCCAAAGCCAACAACCCGGCCTGCCGGAAATAACCGCTCGCACCCAAACCCCCAGCTCTCCACGAACAACGCTAGAGGATAAAAATGTGCCATCCTGAGCGAAGCCTCTCGCGGTCTCACCGCGAGAGGTGCAGTCGAAGGATATGCGGTTTGTTCGTTTCAGCGGAGAGTGAAGATGACAACAGTCGAAGTAATAGGCGTAGGCGACGGACTGGGAATCATTCTCCCGCCTGAAAGCCTGAAGCACCCCAACGTCGAAGTCGGAGACACCCTCTACGTAACCGTAAAACCGAATGGCATCCATCTCTCAGCAATCGAACCCAAAACGCTCGAGGCCATGAATCGCGTCATGTACAAAAATCGGGACGTTTTGAAGAGACTCGCCGATTCATAAACCCCTTTATGCGCAGAATCGCAAAGACTGTTGGTTTCTTTGGCTTGGCGTGCTGATAACTCCCATTTTCATAAGCATTTACAATCTCGTTAGTCATGCCTCGCCACCGAACAACAGACCCCGGATACACCAATCCCCACGGCCAGACCGTCATCCGCCGCACCGGTTTCCCCTCCGAGACCTTTCCCGGCCAGACCATCTATCACCTGCGCTGCACCCACTGCGGCCACGACTACGGCGCCAATGGCACCGACATCCACCTTCGGCGCTGTCCCAGCCACCAGAACGGCGCAAAAGGAGAATCTCTCCGCACTCCTCCGCCGAATCTTTTTGGTCACTAAAACCGTCTAAATTCCGTGGTATCCTGTGAACCGGGGAAGTGTGCCCTTGAATGCCCTGACCTCATGAGATAGGTCATCCGGCTGGCCAAAGCGGTCTAAACCGCTACCTGCTCCCTGACACCACGGAAACAACCCCGGGAGAGCTCCGCCCGTAGACCACGCGTCTTCGCCTGAGCGGCATCCCACCAAAAGATTATTAGCAGGAGTGCGCACCCTCGTGGCCGAACAACTAGATAATTACGAAGACGATAATGAAGACAAGCTCATTGAGGCAGGGAAGGAAAAGGGATATCTGACTTACGGCGAGGTCAACGACCTTCTGCCTGGCGATATCACATCTCCCGACGATCTCGACGACCTGCTCACCACCATCAACACCCAGGGCATCGATGTGCTCTCGGGAGATAAGTTTGACCGCGACCGCGACAAGTACGACTCCGAGTCCGGCGAAGAGTCCGAGGACGTAGAGCTCGACCTCTCCCCCGGCACCCTCGAGAAGACCAACGACCCCGTCCGCATGTACCTGCGCGAGATGGGAACCGTGCCTCTGCTCACCCGCGAGGGCGAAGTCGAAATTGCGAAAAGAATAGAACGCGGCCAGCTCCGCGTGATGAAGGCCATCAGCCGCTCGCCGATCGTCATCCGTGAGATCACCGGCCTCGGCGAAGACCTTCGCCGTGGCGTCCGCAACATCAAGGAAGTCGTCACCTTCGACGAAGAGGAGCTGACCGAAGAGATCCTGCAGGCGCGCGTCAAGCAGACCGTCGGCCGCATCGACGTCATCATCAAGCACCAGAAGAAGATTGTTGCGCTCGAAGAGAAGCTCGCCGCGCCGCAGGGCAAGGACGCCAAGGCCAAGGCAAAGGACGCGCGCAAGCACCGCTGGCTGATTGGCCGCGAGCACGTCTACATCAACCGCATCGTCCGCGAGTTGAAGTACACCAACTCCGAGAAGAAGCGCCTGCTCGACAAGGTCAACAAGACCGTCGACTCCATGCGCACCCTCGAGCGCCAGATCAAGACGCTCGAGACCAAGCACGAGGCCTCCAAGTCCGAGGAGCTGCGCAAGGAGTACCGGCGCCAGCAGAAGAACTGCCGCACCGACCTCGAGCACCTCGAAAAGGACGCCGGCATCTCCATCGCCGACCTCAAGCGCACACAGCGCGAGATGATCCAGGGCGACATGGACGCCGAGAAGGCCAAGCGCGAGCTGATCGAAGCCAACCTGCGCCTCGTCGTCTCCATCGCCAAGAAGTACACCAACCGCGGCCTCCAGTTCCTCGACCTCATCCAGGAGGGCAACATCGGCCTGATGAAGGCGGTCGACAAGTTCGAGTACCGTCGCGGTTACAAATTCTCGACCTACGCGACGTGGTGGATCCGCCAGGCCATCACCCGCGCCATCGCCGACCAGGCACGCACCATCCGCATCCCGGTGCACATGATCGAGACCATCAACAAGCTCATCCGCACCTCGCGTCAACTGGTGCAGGAGCTTGGCCGCGAAGCGTCGTCCGAAGAGATCGCCCGACGCATGGACATCCCCGTCGCGAAGGTCCGCAAGGTCCTCAAGATCGCGCAGGAGCCCATCTCGCTCGAGACCCCCATCGGAGAAGAGGAAGACTCGCACCTCGGAGACTTCATCGAAGACCGCATGGCCGTCTCGCCCAGCGACGCGGTCATCAGCGTCAACCTCAAGGAGTACACCTCGCAGGTCCTCCGCACCCTGACGCCGCGCGAAGAGCGCGTCATCAAGATGCGCTTCGGCCTCGAAGACGGCAGCGAACACACGCTCGAAGAGGTTGGCCAGTCCTTCCAGGTCACCCGCGAACGCATCCGCCAGATCGAAGCCAAAGCCCTACGCAAACTCCGCCACCCCAGCCGCAGCCGCAAGCTGAAGGCGTTTGTCGATGGAGTGAAAGAGGTCTAAGGGCTGGAACAATTCAACTGCAGTAAGAAGAGGCCGCGAGCAATCGCGGCCTCTTTCGTTGGCGTAAAAAAGTTGTCATTCCGACCGAAGCGGAGGAATCTGCTTTTTGCTCGTGTTGCCACGATGATCAGTGGTTAACCAGCAGGTCACCGTGATAGTAAGTCACGGCACCATTCCGCACTAACGGGGCGAAGTGGCAGTAAAAAAGCGACCCCGTAACTAGGACCGCCGGAAGACCGGGATCAACTTTGGGGCCGTAACCTTCTCCTGTAAGTTTTCCTTCCTCATTCACTGAGATGTGCGTCGGTGTAGCGCTGCCTTCAGGAGGAAGCTTCGTCACCAGTATCGCCTCACAGCCGCTAATCTGTTTCACCAACTCCTGACCACGGAGTGTGGGGAGCGGGTCTGCGATCTTAGAGGTAAAGTGCAGCACCAGCGGCATCTCCATCTGAACCGCAACACCGCCCACGAGCAGCGGCTTGAATTTATAGCGCAGCGCCTGCTCCATTCCGAAGCTCTCAAGCCCGGGCTGATCCGAGTTATGCTTTGCCGTCTCACGCACCTGGCCAGTGCGATCGGTACGCGCATACACGATCATGTACCCTTCGGTCTTGCCTTCGCGCACCGGCGGCCAATCGATCTTTGGAGCATCTTCAATCAGACTCTCCTCCTTCAGCGTCGAAACGAAGGCCGTCCTGATCTGCTGCTCCTGAGGAGTGGGAGCCGTAACCGCAAACATCTCCTCCGAAACATCTCGCAACTCTTCCAGTGTCGTCAGGTGAGCAACGATCTCTTTGTAGTCCAGCACAGAGGTCTTGTAAGTACGAGCGATCTTCTGCTTGCCGAAAGACTTCCAATCTTCAAAGCGAACGGAATAGTTCATCGTCAACACCGACTCCAGGCGAGGCTCCGACCCTGTAAAACAGAGCATTCCCCATGTCATCTGATCTGTGATTCCGCCGGGCCGGTCGTCGCGCCGCAGACAACTATTCGTAATCTGTGGACCGAGCATTACCGCACCGCCGCGCCCCTGAAAGTTCGCAAGCATCGGAACCGGATCGATGATTGCGTCGACGAAATTCTCGAGCCACCGCGGGTAATAATCACCTGAGTTGGTTTCCATCACCTGGCCGCCATTGACGATTCGGGTCTGACTGAACGCAGGCGATGTAACGATGGTCTTATACTTCTTTGCCGCCGCCCACCACACCTCCAATCTGCCTGAGTAGGACGATTCCGGAGCTCCGATCACTAACACCGCATGGAACGGCTTGCCTCCTTCCGTCACCGAAGACGTCTTAAGCGCGCGGCTTAACGCCGTCTCTGCATCGACGCGTTCGCCTTGCACTTGAGGAAAGTTTGAAAACTGTGCGTGTAGCGGCAGCAGCCCCACCAGAAACAGAAACACAATCACTCTGACTCGCATTGCCGCATCATAAATGATGGGTGCCGGGTGCCCCGTATCTGGCGGTCTCATCGCCAGATATGGGATTATTCGAGCGAAGCTCGAACCCTACTCCTTCAACAACTCCGGCAAATCCCTTCCGCCATACACAATCCGCTCCACGCGCACGGTCTTCTCCATCACGCGGAACAGAATGACATACTGCCCCACAACAGCGACGCGGGCATCTTTGCCGATCTCCGGCCGCAGCCGGTAGAACAGCGGATTCCTCGCGACCACGCGCAACTCGGCGCGAATCTCCTGCAAAAATGCAGCGGCATGTCTTGGACTATCCAGCGCGATGTAACCTGCAATGGCGTCGAGGTCGCCTTCGACCCAGGGCGAGAACTCCAACCGCATCTATATTCCTTTGCCCTGGCGTTTCTTCCTGGGCTTTACTGCGTACTTGCGCTCCAGCCGGTCGAGAACTGCATCGGCTGAGACTCCGGGTCGTTTCTCTTTGACTGCCTCTGCCCACAGCTTGCGCAGGTCGGCGATGCCCTGCTTCTTCGTCGTCCGGCGAAGCGTCCACTCGCGCAGAGCATCCCTCATCACCTCGCTGGTCGAGGCATACTCGCCGGCCTCAACAGCATCGTGCACCAGTGAAAGCATCTCAGCAGGCAGCGCAATGCTGATCTTTTCAATCGTAGGCAATGTCCCTCCAGCGCGGTACGACTTATTCCTACTGGATATCGTACCTCACCGCGCAGGTTCGGATCGTTCGAGAAGGCTCGAACTTCGCTACGACACAACAGCACGCTTGACCGGCGCCACCGGCGAATCGGCAGCGATCTTCTCGAACGCGCTATTAATGGTGTCCTGAGGATTTTGCGACGCGACGTGCATCCGGCGGGTGGCCTTCGCCGCCGTCTGGCAGAGTTGATAGCTGTTCGAGAGAGTCTTCTTTGCACGAAAAATAGCTTCAGAACGCATGGATGCCTCCGATACTTCGGTACGGCGGATCAGATGGTTCCAGTTGTCTCTGAAGCGCGGATGAGCTGCAAGCGTCTCGGTCCGTCAGCCTATGTTTGCTGACAATCACTATTGAGTCCCAGTCTATACCGGTTCAATCAACGGAACTCGCTCCATCGCAAAATGCCGTGACAACGCCGTGGCACCTTGTTACATTCCTCGCCATGCCTTTCAAGTTGGCATTTATGACCGTGGGAGTTATGCGTGAGCCGGCTGGTCACGCGCAGGTTCAGGGATTCGTCGACCGCGTCCCGAACGTCTATCGAGCGGCCGACACCAGCGACGGATTTCACGCCCGCTCCATTCGCGACGTGGGAACGTGGCTCCACTCCTGGGGCGAGATCGAGCTTCCCGCCTGCTACCCTGCTCCTCCATCGAACGACTACATCGCGACGACCCTCAGCCTCTGGCACGACCTCGAGTCGGTGGCCGCCTTCACCTACCACGGGCCTCACGGAGAGGCACTGACCAAGCGTCGAGATTGGTTCGAAAAGCACGACCTCCCCATCTACGTCGCCTGGTGGGTCGCGGCGGACCACTCCATCGATTGGAAGGAAGGCAACGCCCGGCTCGAGCATCTCCGCGTCAACGGCCCCACCGCCGTCAGCTTCGACTTCGCCCACCCCTTCGACCCGGAGGGCAACGCAACCAGGCTCGACCGGGAGATGGTGAAGGCGAAGGCCGCCATGAATGCGGCGGCGCAGGCCTCCTGACCTTTACAAGCCAATATGAATCGTTGATTTACGAAAAAGACGCGGCGGGGAGGTCCTGGACTCCCCGCCTCCGTCTACCGCCGCCGGAGTTTCCGTGCAAGCGAGCCTGCAAAACCAAGAGCGCCCGTACCCAGCAGCAACAACGAACTCGGCTCAGGAGTCGGAGCTACCGCTAATGTGACGCTGGTGCCGGAGAACGGTTCGCCGAAGGTGTTCAGCGTCTTTCCGTCCTTCGCATCGCCCACACCGTAGGTCAGGCCGATGTCCGGGATCACGCCGTTACTCCACAGGTCGACGCTGTAGCCGCCCGCGACGTTGAAGTACAGGCCGTAGATATCGAGATAGCCGCCGCCGAACGGGTACGGGGGGTTAGGGTCACCCGGTCCCGGAGGAGGGCAGACCGCAGGCGAGTTGCCGCCCGTGTAGAACAGGTTGTCGAACGAGAAAGGGAACCCGTCAGACTGTGCGCCCGGAGGTACAAACTTACCGTTTGCATCGATGCCGCTGGGCAGCGATGTCGTCTGCAATCCGGTGATTGCGGCGTTCGAGATACCGGCATTTGCATCGGAGAAGGTGCCCGTAATGCTGGTGATCTGGTAAGCGCCCGCCACGCCCGGAACCGGGGTCGACGACACATTGAAGAGGCCGGATCCGCTAAGGCCGCCTCCGCTGAACGAAAAAGCAAATTGGTCTGCCTTCGCGGCAGGCGTAACAACAAGAGCCACTGCAAGTACAAAGGCCGAAGCAACAACTCGATTGGCCGACGGGATCTTCATATCTCCTCCCAGGGTTATGGTGCGTGGATGTATTTGTTAACCAAGCCAATGTACGCCGTATCCATATGCAAGAGATGTGCAAAGTTAGGAAAGGAAATTCCCTCACCCAAGAGAGGGATTTGAAAGCTCGAATGGCCTCTTTAGCCTGAACCTTTGCAGCCTTCAAAAGGAGGGCTTTTTGACAACCAGCGGAGAATACTCACGGATACGGATGGCGGCCGCCACCTCCACGCTCGACCGCAATGCCAAACTTGTGGTGCGCCAGACACGGCGCGGCTACGACCTCTACACAAGCACCGACCAGTCGCCTGTACGGTGCGAGACCTGGCTTCAGGCCCGGCGCACCCTGCTGCAGCTTGGCGTGCCGCATCAACGGCTCGAAGAGATCAACAGCCGCCTTACCGAGGGAATCGGGCTCGTAGTCCGCCGCGGCGCATAACCTTACAACAGCAGCGAGCCGGAGCGCCTTACTGCCCCGAAGGTTTTTGCATTGCCGTCCCCGCCGGAACCGGCTCTCCGAAGTCCGGCGTCCCGTCGGCGTTCCAGGTGAACGGCTGAATGCGTGGCGAGCGGAATTTGCCGCACCCCTGTCCTGTCTGCGCATTGGCGTGATAGATGATCCAGTCCTGTTTGCCGTCGGGCGATTTGAAGAACCCGTTGTGGCCCGGACCGAAGACGCCTCCCGTGCGGTTCTGCTTGAAGAAGGCGTGATCGTATTTTTTCCACGAGGCCGGGTCCATCAGGTTCGCGCCAGACTTCGCCCGCACAAGGCCAAGCGCATAATAGTCCGTCCAGCACGCCGAGGCCGAGTACACCAGAAAGATGTCTCCCGCGTGCTTCAATATCTCCGGCCCTTCGTTGACGTTCAGATGCGGCATCGCGGGACGGTTCAGCAGGTCGCCAACCTCCTCCCACGGATACTGCGGGTGTGACAGCTCAACGCGTTTCGAATCGATGGTCCATGGGTTCTTCATGTGCGCGAGATAGATGCGCTGCTCGCCATCGGCGTCGCCCTCCCAGCCCGACCACACCATGTACCTCTGGCCGCCGTCCTCAAAGACCGAGGCGTCGATGGCCCACTTGTCCGTCGCATCGCCGATCTTCCCCTTGAAGGTCCACGCGCCTTCAAGCGGATCGTCCGCGCTGTTCTCGACAACGTAGATGCGGTGCGAATCGTTCCTGCCCGCATCCGCCGCAAAGTAGATGTACCACTTGCCGTCCAGCCGGTGCAGCTCCGGCGCCCATATCTCCTTGGAGTAAGGGCCGTCGGCGGGAGGTGTCCAGACCACCTTCTTCTCCGCGTGAGCAAGATCGGTGATGTCGCGCGTCTTCCACACGGTCAGGTTGCGGCCCGTCGTGCTCATGAAGAAGTAATCGCCTTTGTAGGCAATCACCCACGGGTCGGGTCCTGTCTCCAGCAGAGGATTGTGAAAGGTGTTCGCTGCGGATGACGCCGGCTCCTGTGCGCGATCCCATGCAGACGCGGACAGGAGCAACAACAGGAGCAGCGAAAGAAAGCGGCAGCAAGGTCTCATCGCATCCTCAAATCTCACCGATCATACCAAGGCAGGCGCGACGATGGTCTGAATGCAGGATGTCCATCGTGTCGATTTGTTTTCGTGGAAGCGTCATGTTCGTCAAATGAAGACAAACGTTTTACTTATCCATTAAGAGCGCATTGAGGTATTGTGGTTGTCACTGTGAAAGATCGGAAGAGTTCGTTGATGAAAGAGTCCTTGTGCGGGCGGCGACGGGTTGCCGCCCTGCTTGGTGGAGTATTTGTCGTGGCGTGCTGCGGCTTTGCTGCGGCCCAAAGCAAGCCCGGCCTGGGGCCGAATGTCCTGGTGTTTACGCCGAAGACGCCTGCGGCGGAGATGCAGGCTGCGATCGACAAGGTGTACGAGGCGGAGCATCGTGCCGAGTTCGGCAACGAACGTTATGCGCTGCTGTTTCTGCCGGGTGAGTACAAGGTCGATGTTCCGGTAGGTTTCTACACGCAGGTGCTGGGGTTGGGTGCGACTCCCGATGCTGTTCACATTACGGGCAACGTGCACAGCGATGCCGCGTTTAAGAACGACAATGCGACGACGACGTTCTGGCGGGCGATGGAGGGGTTCTCGGTGACCCCGGTTGGCGGCCCGGCGGAGGGCCTGATGCAGTGGGCGGTCTCACAGGCGGCCCCGTTCCGGCGCATGCATGTGAAGGGCGACATTGTGCTGAACCAGAAGCACGGCTGGTCGAGCGGCGGCTGGATGTCGGACACGGTGGTGGACGGCAATGTGAACTCGGGTACGCAGCAGCAGTGGATCTCGCGCAACAGCGAGTGGGGAAGCTGGAAGGGCTCGAACTGGAACATGGTCTTCGTCGGCGTGCCGAAGATGCCGGAGGGCGAGTGGCCGCAGCCTCCTTATACGAAGGTGGCCACGACGCCGGTGGTGCGGGAGAAGCCGTTCCTTGTGGTCGATGCGAAGGGCGGTTACGGCGTGCGCGTGCCTTCCCTGCGAACGAATAGCGTTGGCGTGACGTGGCGTGGGGGCGAGACGCCAGGAAAGACCATCTCGCTGGCAAAGTTCTACGTTGCAAAGCCGAGCGATTCAGCAGAGGCGATCAACGCGCAACTGGCGAAGGGCAAGAACCTGCTGCTGACGCCGGGGATCTACGAGCTGACGGATGCGATCAAGGTGACGAAGCCGGGGACGATCGTGATGGGTCTGGGGTTTGCGACGCTGAAGCCGGTGAAGGGAACGGCTGCGATGACGGTGGCCGACGTCGACGGCGTGACGGTGGAGAGTCTGCTCTTCGACGCGGGCGAGACGGAGTCGCCGGTGCTGCTGGAGGTTGGGGCTGAAGGCTCGAAGGCGCGGCACGGGAAGAACCCAACGCTGCTGGCGGATGTGTTCTTCCGCGTGGGCGGGGCGGACGTGGGCAAGGCGAAGGTGTCGCTCGCGGTGAACTCGAGCGACATGATCGTCGACCACACGTGGATATGGCGCGCCGATCATGGCAAGGGAGTCGGCTGGACAAGCAACACGGGCGCGAATGGCATTGTCGTCGCGGGCGACGATGTGACGGCGTATGGGCTGTTCGTCGAGCACTACCAGCAGTACCAGGTCCTGTGGAAGGGCAACGGCGGAAGGACGTACTTCTACCAGTCGGAGATACCGTACGACGTCCCCGACCAGGCGGGGTGGAAGAGCGCTCCAGGCGCGGACGGCTTTGCGTCATACAAGGTGGCGGACAACGTGACCGGCCATGCGGCGTATGGGCTGGGGGTGTACAGCGTCTTCCGGCATCCGGATGTGAGGCTGACGCGGGCGATCGAGGTTCCGAAGACGCCTGGGGTACGGTTCGAGCACATGATTACGGTGGCGCTCGACAACCTCGGCTCGATCGACAACGTGATCAACGACAAGGGCGGGCCGACGCATGTCGCTCCGGGCCGCGTTACGCCGAAGGTGACGAGCTATCCATAGGAGGCGTAGAACCGCCTGCTAATGCTGATGCTGCGGCATGGTCATGTTTGCCATCGCCAGAGGAACGTTGGCTGGAAGGTGCTTCCACTCGCCGAGTGAGCGGCTGAGGAGAGCGGCGGCGCAGCCTTCTCCGCAGAGGACGATGATGTCGTCAGTGAGTGCAAGGTTCCAGTCCCAGGGCAGAAAGGTGACTGAGTCGGAAGTGACCCGGGCTAGAATCCAGTGGTTCGAGGTCCTCTTCTCAACCCCGCAAACACAGGTAAATGTTGTGATGGCTGCCATAAGCTGCCTCCTATCCTCGCCAGCGGGCGGGCATATGCAGTTCGTTGCAAGCGCCGTGCCAGACCGAGGAGAGATCAGATCGCGTCTGGATTCAATGCCCTGAGCGAGACCTGATGCTTATGGGACGCCAGGAAGTCTTAGAGGGTTCTCTGGCGTGAGAAAAGATTTTCCGCGGCTCTCCAGGAAAGTTGAAGCCCTGATGTCGGCAGCAAGTGTCAGGCCATTTCTCGTGAAGCTGGATTTCTCTAACCCACTCCCCAGAACAACTTCCCCATGGAATGCTGACATCTAAGTATGGTGGTTTGACCCCTGCCCGATCACTGGGCAGGTACCTCCCCCCATAAGGAAATAAGGGCCATGTTGAATGACGGAAGCAGTAGAGAGAATTGTTGCGAGCCGAAGAAACGGTTCGGTTTGAATGTTTTTCTTTCAGGGATGTTTTTGATGCTGGCGCTGACGGGCGCCATTTTTATTGGCTGCGGCAAGGGAACGACTTCTTCTACCGGCACGTCGATGGCGAACGTGACAGTGAGGATAAGCGATCCGGCGACGTGCATGGCCCCGAGCGGACCGTTCTCTCATGTGTATGTCACGATTACGGATGTCAAAGCGCATGTGAGCGCTTCGGCCGGGGACAACGATGCGGGATGGGTCGATCTGACTCCTGCACTGGCGAAGGCCCCGCAGCAGGTGGACCTTCTTGGGCTGGCGAACAACCAGTGCTTTCTGGCGACGCTGGGCGATGCGCAGCAGTTACAGGCGGGAAACTATCAACAGATCCGCGTGATACTGGCGGACAACTCGACCGGTTCCCAGTTGATGAACAATGCTTGCCAGGGCTCGGCGAACTGCGTGGTGACGAACGATGGCGTGGTGAGCACGCTGGAGCTTTCGAGCGAGGCCAAGACCGGACTCAAGATTCCTTCGGGCCAGATCGCCAACGGAGGCTTTAATATCGCCGCCGGACAGACGAAAGACCTGGATATCGACTTCAACACCTGTGTCTCGATCGTGAGGCAGGGGAACGGGAAGTATCGGCTGAAGCCGGTGCTTCATGCCGGCGAGGTCAGCACGACCTCTTCGTCGATCAACGGGACGGTGGTTGATTCTGCTACCGGAAAGCAGATTAACGGGCAGGTGGTTGTGGCCCTGGAGCAGAAGGACGCGACCGGTGTGGACAGGATCTTTATGAGCACGCTGACGAATGCGAGCGGTCAGTTCGTCTTCTGCCCACTGCCTTCGGGGACGTATGACGTTGTGATCGTAGGAGTTAGCAGCACGGGTGTGGTGTACTCGCCGACGGTGGTTACGGGGGTTCAGACAGGTTCGGCGATGTCGGCTGTGGCGCTGCATGCGCTGCCGGTCGTCTCAGTGGGACCTGCAACGATCCAGGGGACGGTGACCTCGCAGAACACTGCGACCCCTGCCGCTGGAACGGTCATCGATGCGCAACTGAGCCTGCTGGAACCGGTTTCGAGCACGCTGACGGTGACAGTGCCTCTGCTTCCAACCGCAGGCCAGTCGAGCGATACGCTGGCGCTTTCGACCGCGGCGGGCAATAGCTGCCCGACTGGAACGGACTGCGCGACCTATAGCCTGGCGACGAGTGCAGGGCCGGTCTTTGCCGGGGCGTTTGCCGCTGGCGGGATTACGGTGACACAGGTTGCGCTTCCAGCGTCGTATGTCGTCGACGGGTTTGCGTTTGTGCCGTCGTCGGGAGGTACGCTGGATTGCTCCGTCAGCGAACTGAAGTCGAACGCGGTGACTCCGGTGGCTGGAGCAACGGCAACGGCTTCGACGCTGGCATTTACTGGTTGTCAGTAAACTTCCTTGGTTATCTCGACGAAGGGCCATCCTTAAATGGATGGCCTTCGTTTTTGGCTCAGGCGGCGGCACGTTAGTATGCTGAATTCATGAATCCTCTTGTCACCGTCTCGTGGCTTGCCGAGCGTTTGAACGACGCGAATGTTGTTGTTCTGGATGCGACACTCCCACCGGTGGGCGTGACTCCCGTGGTCGATACATATGGAAGGTATGTCGAGCGGCATATTCCCGGCGCGGTGTTCTTCGATATCGACGAGCTGTCGGACCATGCGACGGCGCTGCCGCATATGTTGCAGGGCGATGAGGAGTTCTCCCGCAACATGTCCCGGCTGGGAGTGGGTGACGGGACGACGATCGTCGTCTACGAGCAGGAGGGGGTCTTTTCCGCTCCACGGGCACGGTGGATGTTGAAGGCGTACGGAGCGAAGGAGGTCTATCTGCTGGACGGCGGTCTGAAGGCGTGGGAGGAGGCGGGGCAGCCAGTGGAGTCCGGCGAGGTAAAGCGCGCGGCGTCGCGTTTTACAGCGAAGCTGGACCGCGCCATGGTGAAGGACTTTGCCGAGGTGCAGCAGACGATCGCGGGACATGGGCAGGTTCTGGACGCGCGCTCGGCGGGGCGGTTTGCCGGAACGGCTCCCGAGCCGCGGGCTGGGCTAAGCTCCGGCCACATGCCGGGAGCGACGAGCGTGCCGTTTACAGAGCTTGTGAGCGATGGGCGCCTGAAGCCTTCCGGCGAGCTGAAGCATATCTTTACCGCGAAGGGCGTGCGGTTGGACGAGCCGGTCACAACCACCTGCGGGTCGGGAGTCACGGCTGCGGTCGTCGCCCTGGGGCTGGAGATCGCAGGCGCGCAGAAGGTGCGGCTGTACGACGGCTCCTGGGCGGAGTATGCGCAGCGCCCTGAAGCGGTGATTGAAAAGAATTCCTGAGAGGTCACGCAGCGCGGTGGTAGACTTCCCGCCATGACAAGCGACCTCGAACGCGCCCGTGCCGCAGTTGCGAGGGAGATTGGCCCTGACGTGGCCGAGTTTACCCCTGCCGGTGAAAAGCACTTTGTCGCGGAAGCCGCGCTGCTGGCCATGAGCGGGACGTTCCTGTACGCCTTCTTCAAGGGTGTGGTGGAGAAGACGGGAGAGGTGCTTGGCAAGAAGGCCGGGGAGCCACTGGGCACGGCACTGGCGTCGTTCTTCAGCGGAGTCTTTAAGGGGCTGGGGAAGAAGGAAAAAGCTGTGTCGGACCAGGACCTGGAATCCGCGCAGCAGGGCGCAGCCGCAGCCCTGAAACAGAGCGCGTTGACCCAGGAGCAGATCAACCAGATCGCGCAGGCCGTGGCGCTGTCGATGGCGGCTGTGCTCTCCAAGGAAGCTGACGCCGGGGTGAGCGACCGTGTGGCGCAGAGGGTAAAGACCGAGGGGCTGAAGGTGATCGCCGGGGGAGCACAGTAACCGTGGGCGCCTACGAGGAGTCTCCAGCGCACAGGTATCAGACGTTGCTGCGTCTATATGTGGCGACAGCCACGGAAGAGGCTGAGCTCTCGTGGAGGCGGCAGGTGTTGATGGAGACGCTGCCTGCCGAGTTGAAGGAGCCGGGACACTGGTATCGCTTTGCCGGATCGAAGGATCTGATTGAGGTGACGCCGGACCGCAGCGGTCAATGGCATCCCGACGGAGCTCTGCCCACCGGCGTGGATCCCAGGCTCGTCGTCGATGTTCCCGGGGGCCAGTCGGTGACGCTTCTGAACCAGATACTGGAGTTGCTGCACGCTATCCCGGTGAATGGGAGCAACCAGGCAACAGTCGAGGAACTGAAATCGCAGGTCGCCGACGTCGGCACCGAAGAGTGGGCGAACTGGCTGGTACAGGGCTTTCAGCAGGGACTGGCGCAGGTTCCCGATGTGGCCGAGGAGAGAGCGGGCTTCCTGCTACGTGCCGCGCAGCAGATGGCAGGCACGGAGCTTCTGGAAGGCAGAGCCACCGGATACGACGTTGCAGGCGTACTGATGGTGGAGGCAATTGCAGAGCAGCTGCTGAACAACGAAGCCGTCTGCCGGGCGGTGCTGGCCAAGGCTGCCGCGCGTCCGGCATGCGCCACCGCCGAGATGGCTGCGATGATGATCGACGACTGCTGGTATCGCGGGTTGGGCGACAGGATAACGGCTGCGCTCGACACCCTGCGGCGGCGCGGAGAGCAGGTGGTGGAGGAGGCGCGGAAGGGAGCATACCCTGAAGGGCATCCCGAGATGGCGCTGGATATCTACTATGGCGGCATTCTGCAGGCGGTTCCGTACCTGCTGGCAACGAATGCGGGATATACGAAGCTGAGCCATGCCCCCGTCGGGCCCGATGAGCGCGCGGGGTATGAAAAGAAAGCGAATACCTCGGAGGAGAAGCTGGTGCGGCTGCGCACAGCGTTGCTCTATGCCGTGAGCGATGTCGATCTCTCGCAGCTTTACGACAAGCAGGCCAGGGTGGCGGCGGTGCTTCGGGGCGGCGACAGGGAACATGCCGAAGAGCTGGTCCACGAGATCATCGACCTCGAATACTTTTATCCGTCGACATTCCGCTCTGTTTTGCTGGGGACGGCATCTTAGAGAAGATGTGGCGCTCAGAAGGCAAACATCATGAAAAAGCTGGCTGAGTTGAGTCTGTTGGCTGTGGCTTTGGCGGCGGCAGGAAGCGTTGCTGCCCAGAACGCTGATTCCGTTGCACAAACACAGCTATCTCCGGTGGCAGACAAGGCGGTTGCACAGGCCGCTTCGCCCGCTCAGGCCATGCCGGTAAAGGCTGTTGCAGATACCCTGGTGACGCGGCTGCCCGGAGATACGCACGTAAGGATCGTGCGGTTGAGCCAGGTCCAGGGCAAAGTGGGGATGGACCGCGGCACCGGGCATGGCGTAGAGATTTCCATGCAGAACATGCCGATCGCCGAAAATATGGCGCTGGGCACCTCAAAGGACGACAGCTATGCCGAGGTGGAGTTTGAGGACGGCAGCACCCTGCGGCTGGGACCAGACACCGCGGTGGCCTTTCCTCAACTGGTATTGCGGGCCTCGGGCGCTCGGGCAACCATCGTTCGTGTCGATCGCGGAACCGTATACGTGAGCCGCGACAATGCAAAGAGCGACGAGTTCGCACTGGTGATTGGTGGAACCAGGAAGATCGATGTTTCGCCTTCCACGCACCTTCGCATGGAGTTGGATGGAACGAAGGCGGCGATCGCGGTCTTCTCCGGAAACGCTGCCGTGGAGGGAGAGAGCGGATCTCCTTTGATGGTGGGGAAGAAGCAGACGCTCTCTTTCGACATTGCCGGCAATAGCGTGCAGGTTGAGTTGGCTAAGAAGGTGGAAGAGGGGCCGTTTGACGGCTGGGACCAGGACGCCCAGAAATACCACGAGCGCTACGCGAAGGCGAACTCGCTGCTGGGGAATGGGTATGGCGTCGGTGACCTGAACTACTACGGCTCGTTTGTGAATGTCGGCGGTGGACTCTTCTGGCAGCCGTACTTTGTAGGCGCGGGTTGGAGCCCTTACGGCAATGGCCTGTGGGCACTCTATCCCGGCGGTATCTACTCATGGGTGTCGCCGTATCCCTGGGGCTGGCTGCCGTTCCATTCGGGCACGTGGACGTATATCCCTTCGTTCGGCTGGGGTTGGCAACCGGGAGGAACGTTTGTAGGCGTCAACAATGTGGGCAGCGGGCATCTACCGGTTCGGGGCCCGGGGCGTCTGCCGGGTGGTCTGCTTCCGCGACCGCCTTTGGTCGCAAGAGACTCGTTAGTAGCAGTGAACCAGCAGCCGCTGGTGATCTCCAGGCCTGAGGCCGGAGGGAAGTTTGTCTTCCGCAACGATTCAGCCGGGCTGGGAGTACCTCGCGGGTCGATGGGCAAACTTGGCGGGATCTCGCAGGATGTCGCGCATCATGGGTTCTCGAACCGGGATGTGTATGTAGCGCCGGCTGGCTCGCCGTCGCGCTGGAACGATGGCCAGGTGTATCACGGCCCGCTGGCCTTCCATCGTGGATCGATGCCGGATGAAGCGCGGCAGGCGATGTGGGCACGGCAGCAGGCTGCTACGGGAGCGATGCAGCCTCAGCACAGTCAGGGACAGTTTGCGGCAGGTTCACTCCGCAGCGACCATACCCCGGGACAGAACGGTGCGTCCTCGGGATGGCAGGGACGCCAGGGCCAGCCCGCGCAACTCAGCACCGCGAATGGCCTTGCCTGGAAGCAGGGCGGAACAAACGCTGCACCGGCAGGCGCGAATGGTTCGCATAGCTGGAACAATGCAGGGGCTGGTGCTGGTGCAAGCGGCCATACATGGAACGGTTCCAATGCGGGCGGAGCTGCGTCGACGGGTGGGCACACCTGGAACGGCGGCGGTAATGCAGGCGCCTCCGCAGGCGGTGGTGGTCATACATGGAGCGGTGGTGGCGGCAACGCCGGTGGTGGTGGCACGAACGCCGGTGGCGGTGGCCATTGGAGTGGCGGAGGTGGCGCTCCGGCGAGTACGGGCGGTGGTGGCAGCAGTGGCGGATCGAGTTCAGGATCTGCGGGAAGCCATAAGTAAGAGAGCGCCGCGCCGTAGTATCAGGCGGCTACGGGTGCCGCTCAGACGTTGAACTTGAAGAAGAGAATATCGCCGTCTTTGACGATGTACTCCTTGCCTTCTGAGCGCAGGAGGCCCTTTTCTTTGACGGCTTGTTCGCTGCCGTACTTGAAGAGGTCGTCGCAAGCGTAGCAGTCGGCCTTGATGAAGCCGCGCTCGAAGTCGGAGTGGATGACGCCTGCTGCGCCGGGGGCTTTGGTGCCGCGCTTGATGGTCCATGCGCGGACCTCCTGCACGCCTGAGGTGAAGTAGGTGATGAGGTCGAGCAGGCGGTAGGCGGAGTGGATCAGGCGGTTGAGGCCTGGCTCGTGGAGGCCGACGGATTCGAGGAACTCGGTGCGCTCGGCGGGGTCGAGCTGGGCGATCTCGCTCTCGAGCGCGCCACAGATGCGCACGACCTGTGCGCCCTCTTCGGCAGCGCGTTTCTCGACGGCCTCGGTGTAGGCGTTGCCTGTAGTGAGGCCGGCTTCGTCGACGTTGGCGACGTAGAGCTGCGGCTTCATGGTGATGAGGAAGAGCTCGCGCGCGGCGATGCGCTCGTCGTCGGTCAGGTCGGCGGTGCGGGCGGGCTTGCCTGCCTCGAGCACGGCCTTGAGCTTGGCAACGGCGGAGGCTTCGGACTTGATCTTTGCGTCCTGCGTGTTGCGCGCCAGCTTTTCGACGCGCTGGGCGCGCTTGTCGACGGTGTCGAGGTCGGCGAGCAGAAGCTCGGTGTTGATGATGTCGATGTCGTGCAGCGGGTTGACTCCGCCTGCGACGTGGACGACCTCGGGGTCGTCGAAGCAGCGGACGACGTGGCAGATGGCGTCGGTGGCGCGGATGTGGCCGAGGAACTGGTTGCCGAGTCCTTCGCCCTTGCTGGCGCCTTCGACGAGACCGGCGATGTCAATGAACTCCATCGTGGTGGGCACGGTGCGATTGGGCACGACGAGCTTTGTGATCTGGTCGAGCCGGGCGTCGGGAACGACGACGGTGCCGGTGTTGGGCTCGATGGTGCAGAAGGGATAGTTCGCCGCCTGGGCCTTGGCCGAGGTGAGGGCGTTGAAGATGGTGGACTTGCCCACGTTGGGCAGGCCGACGATTCCGCAGTTCAATGGCAAGGGAAGATCCTTCGTTCGGGCGCGGCTGGATTTTGAACGCCGCTTCCCGGAGACTTGTCTCTTATAGGATAGCCGATCGTGCGACGGCTCCCCGGTGTCGTCTTTTATCGCGTCGACGGGGGACCGGCAGTCATCCAAAAGTGGCAACCATCTATGACAGAGACCCAGATCAGCAACGAAAGTGCACAGATGCGTACAGGGGTCGATCTCCGCGTCTTGCTGGCATTTGCCGCGATCTACCTTTTATGGGGAACGACGTTTTTTGCGATACGGATCGCGGTGCACGAGGTGCCTCCGCTGTTTGCGGCGGGGACGCGGATGCTGATCGCGGGCGCGGTGGTGCTGGGCTGGCAGTGGTTCCGGGGCGCGGCGCGTCCCACGGCGCGGCAGTGGCGCAGCATGGCGTGGATGGGCGTGCTGATGTTTGTGGTGGACTATGGATTGCTGTTCTGGGCGGAGAAGTTCGTTCCGTCGGGCATAGCGGCTGTGTTGTCCGCGACGGTCCCGCTTATGACGATTGCGTTCGAGATATTCGTGTTCCGTATGCTGCCGTTCCGCTGGAGCCAGGTGGGCGCGGTGGTGCTGGGCTTCTGCGGCGTGGGCGTGCTGCTGTTGCCGGACGCGCACCAGCGGCTGGCGATCGTGCCGTCGGTCGCGATCCTGGTGGGTACGGCGGGGTGGTGTCTGGGAACAGTGCTCAGCAGACGGATGGATCTGCCGGAATCGCGCGCGGTGACGTCGGGCGGCGCGATGATGATCGGCGGCGCGGTGCTGCTGGTGCTGTCGGCGGTTTTTGGCGAGATGCATCCGTGGCCGCATGTGTCGCTGCGCGCGGGGTTGGCGATCGGATACCTGATCTCGTGCGGCTCGGTGCTGGCGTTTACGGCGTATGTGTTTCTGCTGGGCAGGAT
This sequence comes from Acidobacteriota bacterium, assembly GCA_018268895.1. Classification (NCBI taxonomy): domain Bacteria; kingdom Pseudomonadati; phylum Acidobacteriota; species Acidobacteriota bacterium. Next base: position 817,111 of record JAFDVP010000007.1, read on the forward strand.
GCCGGCGAGCACGGTCGCGAGCTACGCGTATGTGAACCCCGTGGTGGCGGTGGCGCTGGGCTACTTCGTTGCGGGCGAGGCGATTACGCCGCGAATGTTTGCCGGGGCCGCGCTGGTGCTGGTGAGCGTCTACCTCATCCTTCGCAAGCCACGCAGGCTGGCGAAGGAAGCCACGGCGGCATGATGGCTGCGCATGAGGCGGGTCCCGTGCGGTAGTCTGGTTTCGTTGTATCTGAGGAGAGACGATGCGGATGAAGATGGTGTGTGCGGTGGCTGGTCTGATGATCTCGGGTGTTGCCGTGGCCCAGGCTCCGGTGGGCGCTGTGGCGGAGGTGCAGCACAGCTACGCTGGCGTGAAGGAGAACATCCTGAAGTCGGCCGATAAGATGCCTGCATCCGACTACAGCTATAAGCCGGTCGCGGATGTTCGCACGTATGCGCGCGTCGTCAACCACATCAGCGAGGCGCAGCTGCGGAGCTGCGGCGCGGTGAACGGCACTCCGGCCGACAAGCTGACGAAGGTGCCCGCCGAGACTGCGGACAGGGCGGCGATCGTCGCCGCGCTGAAGGCATCGTTCGCCGAGTGCGACAAGGCCTTCGCGACAGCCGTTCCGGGCAATCTTCAGGACCTGTTTACGCTGGGCCAGGGCAAGCGTTCGCGCGTGGGCCTGCTGTGGGGGACGGTCTCGCACGACAATGAGCAGTACGCGACGCTGGCGCTGTACCTGCGTTTGAAGGGCATCGCGCCGCCGTCGAGCGAGAAGTAGCGGAGCGGGGAAGGAGCCGGGCGATGGCTTCGACTGAAGGCAAGCAAGGCAAGGAAGACCAGTACGATCTTGCGCGATTCCTCAGCGCGCAGGAGGATGTCTACGAGCAGGCGTGCGCGGAGCTTCGCGCAGGACGCAAGCGGAGCCACTGGATGTGGTTCATCTTTCCGCAGATTCGCGGGCTGGGCGCGAGCGAGATGTCGGTGCGGTTCGCCATCTCGTCGCTCGAGGAGGCGCGGGAGTATCTTGCGCACGAGGTGCTGGGGCGGCGGCTGCGCGAGGCGGCAGGGATCGTCGCCGCGCTTGCGGGGAAGACGGCGGAGCAGGTCTTCGGCTATCCCGATGACCTGAAGTTTCACTCGAGCATGACGCTGTTCGCGAGGGTCGCGGAGAAGGAGTCGATCTTTGAGATCGTGTTGAGCGAATATTTTTCCGGCCAGATGGATCCGGAGACGCTGAACAGGATTTGAGCGTAATGGCAAGAAGCTGGAGACGTATCAAGATGCAGTGTGCTGTGCTTCGAGCACGTACCAGGAAGGTACGCCCTCTTCATCGCATCCGAGCGTAGCGAAGAATCTCAGTAGTTTTTCGATGCGGCGACGATCTCCGAATGAGGCGCTTCCACCTCCCAGTCCCCGGCCGCAAGCTCCTTCGGCAAAGCCCAACCGGCCTTCTCTCATGCCCTTTGCATGAGATAATCCAGTATTGTGCTGAATGCTGTCCGTTCGTTCCGTCCCCTTGTCTTTGTCCTGATGCTGGCTGCGGCCGGCTGCCATGCTCAGCCGCCCGCCGGAGGCAAGCTGTCTCCTGAACTGGAGCGCCGGGTAGAGATACTTATCCGCTCCAAGACCAGCCTCCCTCCCAGCTACGACATCGTCATCGGGCAGAGGACGCACAGCGACGTACCGGGTTACGACGAGATCACGGTGCTCTTCTCGGCCGAAGGCAAGACCTCGAAGCCGATGACGTTTCTGCTGTCCACCGACGGCAAGACGCTGGCACAGTTCTCGAAGTTCGATATCAGCAAGGACCCCAGGACGCTGGTGAGCGACGCTGGACGTCCTTCGCGCGGCGGCCCGCCCAATGCGCCTGTGGTCATCGTCGGCTTCGACGATCTTGAGTGCCCGTTCTGTGCCAAGATGCACGCCCAGCTCTTCCCGGCGCTGCTTGACCGGTACAAGGACCAGGTCCGCATCGTCTACCGCGACTTTCCTCTGGATCAACACCCGTGGGCGGTACGCGCGGCGATCGACGCCAACTGTCTGGCGGCGCAGAGTGCCCCCGGCTATTGGAATTTTGTCGATCACGTGCACGATCACCTGGCCGACATCGGTGGAACGGAGAAGAGCCTGGCCAAAGCCAATGAGAACCTCGACCTTTTTGCCAAAGAGGAGGGCAAACGGCAGAAGGTGAACGAGCAGGCACTGAACCTCTGCATTGAGAAGCAGGACGATACCGCGGTGAAGGCGTCTATCAAAGAGGGATCGCAACTTGGGGTGGATGCTACCCCGGCGCTCTTTATTAATGGAGAACGGATCGACGGCGCGATCCCGATCGAGTATGTGTACCGTATGATCGACAGGGCGCTTGTAGCAGCCGGTCAGACGCCGCCACCGCCGGTGGCCCCGCCTGCTGAACCTCAAGCCGCTCCTGCGCCTGGCGGGGCAAATCCGCCGGCGAAACCTGCGGGCGGCCAGCAGTAATGAGTGGTCGGCAGTCGTTGATGAAGGAGAACATTCGAGTGACCATGGAATTGACCGCGAGAAAGAGTTCGCTTCAGGTGCGCCGCGCCTCGCGCCCTGCGGCGTTGCTGGTTGTGGCGGCCGCTTTGGCCGGCTGCAACCACGCCCGCAACGCCGACGTCGTCGCCACGGTAAACGGCAAGGCGATCATGAAGGCGGAGATGGACAAGGCCTACCAGTCGCAGTTGGGCGAACAGCAGCAACAGCAGCAACAGCAACTGACGAAAGAGCAGTCCGACTCCCTGCGCCTGAGTGTGCTCAGAAACCTGATCGACGAAGAGATCATCGAGCAGCGCGCGGCCAAAATGAACCTGACCGCCACCAACGAAGAGGTGGACGCAAAGGTCGCCGAGATGAAGGCCCCCTACACCGAGGACCAGTTCAACGAGAAGCTGAAGGCCAGCAACCACACCCTCGACGACGTGAAGCACGACATCCGCCGCTCGCTCACGATCAACAAGCTGCTCTCCAAGGAGATCGACTCGAAGATCACGGTCACGGACGCCGACGTTGCGAACTACTACAACGCGCACAAGGCCGAGTTCAACCTGATCGAGACGCAGTATCACCTTGCGCAGATCCAGGTGACCAGCGTTCCCTCCGAGCAGCCCGGAAACCTTCAGAACAGCAAGGCTACCAACGACACAGAAGCGAAGAAGAAGATTCAAGCGCTCAAAAACCGGCTGGACAGCGGGGAGGACTTCGGCGCATTGGCGATGAACTTCTCCGAGCGTCCGGAGACAGCTTCCAGCGGTGGAGACATCGGGTTCGTCTCCGAGTCGCAGATGAAGGCAGACCCTGCGATCTACAACGCGGTTATCAAGTTGAAGAACGGTCAGATCACCGACATTCTTCCCCTGCTGGATGGGCAGTCAAAGAAGCCCGTCGGCTACGCCATCTACAAGCTCATCTCGCGCGAGCCCGCGGGGCAGCGCGAACTCAGCGATCCTCGTGTGCAGCAGGCCATCCGCCAGCAGCTTCGTGAGGCGCGCTCGCAGTTGCTCAAGAGCGCTTACTTCGAGATGCTGCGCGATCAGTCGAAGGTCGAAAACTTCTTAGCCGAACAGATATTCAAGAACGAAGCGCACTGACCTGCAACACTCTCCCAGGCAATGCAGATGTACCGGAGACCGGCGAGGTCTCCGGAGACCCTCGCTCAGGCTGACAATCGCCCCGCTGAGTTGTATGCGGCCAGCCCACAAAACTGCATACAAAGGAGATTGCGCATGACTGCGCCTGTACGTTTTGGCATCCTCGGCTTTGGCAACCACGCTGTAAGACGCCTTCTTCCCGCCTTCTCGCGTTCCAGCCGCGTCAAACTGACCGGCATGTGGCGGCGCGACCAGAACGCCGCGCGGCAGAACTGCGCCGACCACCACATCGAGCACTGCTTCGCCTTGCCGGAGGACCTGTGCAACTCTCCCGAGGTCGATGTCGTCTTCATCACGTCACCCGATGCCATGCACCGCGACGATACCCTCAAGGTCATCCGCGCAGGCAAGGCCGTTCTTTGCGAAAAGCCCGTCTCGATGAATGTCGCGGAGGCGCGCGAGATGCACGAGGCCGCGAAGGCAGCCGGCGTGCTGTACGGCGTCGCACAGAACTTCCGTTACAACCGCAGCCTGGACTGGATCAAGGAACAGATTCGTGCGGGCAAGATCGGCAAACCTCAGATCGTCCACTCCGAGTTCGCCTACCCCGGCGATCGCGCGCCGCGCAAGTGGATCATGGACCCCACACTCGCGGCTGGCGGCCCCATTGCCGACGTCGGCGTGCACTGCATCGACGCTCTGCGTTATGTGCTGGGAGCAGACGTGCTGAGTGTCAATACGCTCGCGATCAAGGGCCGCGATACGGACGGCGTGGAAGCCATCGCTTCGTTGCAGATGGAGATGTCAGGCGGTGTCCTGGCCAATGTCACAGTAAACGCCAGGGCCCCCTATCGCACGTTGATCTCGATTACTGGGAGCGACGGCGTATTGGTGGCAGAGAGCGGATTCTCGGTCGACCGTCCTGTGGAGATCGTGCATCGTCGTGCGGGAGAGATCATCGAGACGGTGACGCTCGACAACAGCGACGGCTACACGCGGATGCTTGAGGCCTTTGCACAGGCGCTGCGCGGCGGCGAGCCGTTTGCCGCAACCGGCGAAGATGCCGTGCGCAACATGGCCGCGCTCGATGCTGCGTTCAAGAGCTGGCGGACCGGCGCGCGCGAGACTGTTTAGAAAGCCAGCAAGAACCGGGTGCCCCATCTTCGGCGCAGTTTTATCGCGCCTAAGGTGGGCAATCGTGCGGAGCGCGCCGGGATTTTCGCTGCCGCGAAAATTGCCTATCTTAGCCGCCGCGCGGCGAAGATAGGGCACCTGGTTTGCGTTTATGGCTGAATGTTCCGTGGTCTAGTTGATCGCGGCTGCCAGAGCAGTTGTACTGCCATGACGTGTTCCGGCGATCTCGCGCTTCGGTGTCGATGGCGCGTACTTCTTATACACGCTGATATGGAAGCAGGCCTGCTGAAACTCCTCTTCCACGTCGATTCTGCCCTGCTGCGACAGCGGCAGCAGATAGCCGCGCAACCACGCGATCTCAGTCAGCGAGAGCCCGTGCTTGGCGATATCGATCGCCTGCCCGGTCAGGTGCGGCGATGCGGTCTCGCCCTCGGCCGGAGCGGCGTTTCCGTTGATGCGTTGCAGCTTTTGCTGAAACTCGACGGTGCGAACGGCGGAGTTGACCTGTAGCGATGTATGGAACCGCGCATAGTGGGCGCGGGCCAGCGTTGCCAGAAACTGTGCCGTCCACGGACGCGCATAGCGACGATTGGCTGGCAGCCGCTCATCGACATCGAGAGCGTTGCTTGCCGGGATGGGAACCAGCATCCTGGCCTCGCGCATCCGTGCCAGGTCGGCGTCGTCCTGGATGCGGTCGAGACCGTCGCGATCGGCGACGACGTTCTGCCGTACAAGAATCTCTCGCGAGCCGCGCAGCGGGGGAGGAACGATCAACCGGCCGCGCTTGTTGTACAGCGCAGGAAGAATGACGGGTGTGGCGGCTTCCTCTTCCACGGCATCGATGTGCGGCTTGGGCGAGGGCGTTCGCGGCGCGGCAGCCAGCTGTGTCTCCGTCTGCGCAGCGTCTGTTCCGCGAGTTCCGGTGGCCTTCATGAAGTCGTCGGAAGTGGCTTTGCGCCTTTCGGTATTCTTTGTTCCGCGGTCGGAGCGGGCGGAGGCCTCAAGCATTGCGGCGTTGTGATGGCGGCCCTTCCGCGAGGCCGATCGCAAACGTGCGGTGTCGTTGCCCGTACGCTTCTTTGTCTTCTTGCCGGAGACGCGCACCGTTGCAGGCGCCGCGTGTTTCTTTACGGCGTGGGCCGCGGACGAAGAGGAGGCTTTGCGCGCAGAAGCGCGATGCGCCCGGTGGGGCGTGCCTGCCAGCAACGTATGTCCGGAAGACAACAGCGCGACAGCCAGTGTGGCCGAGATGAGGGCAGTCAGACGCATCCTGAATAACAGAGGCGCGGAACCGCCAGAGCACCTTCAACCCTATCGTCCGCCAGCGGGCGAGGTAAGTGGCGAAGAGGGTTCCGTGTACTCATCGGTTAATATGAGGTATGCGGAGTCTTGTCGGCGGCCTTGCGGCTGCCATTGTGGCAGTGGCTGTCCTCGGATGCAACACAATCAATCAACCCACGCCGCCCATCGCCGGAAGCACGAACGATCCTGCAACCCCTGAGTTCTACACGGGCCATGTCCAGCCCATCTTTAAGAAGTACTGCTATCGCTGCCACGGCGGCCTCAACCACCGGGGAGGGCTCACTCTCTCCACGCGCGCAGGGCTCTTTCATGGAGGCGAAAGCGGGCAGGTTGTCGTGCCGGGAGATCCCGCCAACAGCCTGCTGGTAAAGCTGATCCGTCACGAGGGAACCAAGAAGGTCCCTGGCCCCATGCCGTCGAAGTCGGCCAAGCTTGCCGACGCGGACATTGCGACGGTGGAGCGTTGGGTACAGGCGGGCGCGCTGATGCCGCCCGATCCTCCGGTGAAGTGAGGGTCCACATGAAGCTATCTTTTTGAAGCGTCACAGGGGCGACTGCCGCGTCTAATGCGCTATGGAGCCGGTACGTTCAGAGCGAGGCGGGTGGCTGCGGAAGGCAACGGGATGGTTCCTGCTCATGGCGGGCGTCGCGGGCTGCATTTTGCCCATTCTTCCTGGAATTCCGCTGGTCCTGGCCGGTCTTCTGATTCTGGCCCAGGACTACCTGTGGGCGAAGAGCGCTCTGCATAAGACCAAGCGCTGGGCAGTCCATGTGCGACGTAAGGCTCGCGCAAAACGCGCTGCGAGTAAGGCAACCGCTACCGGAGATACTGCGAAAAAGAGCGTGGAAAGGGTCTAGGCGACGCCCCTGCTCACACGCTTCTTGTAGGCCGCGAGCGAAAGGCGGCAGCGTTGCGCGAAGATCTTCGTCAGCGGCGACGCCGTGCCCAACCGCTTGTCTGCCAGTGCGGCAAGCACCAGCCAGTCGTGCCATTCGCCGCCGGCCTGCTGAAGCTCCTCAAAGGAACGGGCAAGCTCGCGCGCAACCGCTGCTCCCCTGGGAGCGTTTTCTGCGATGTACCGCGCCAGCTTCGCCGTCTTTCTGACGGCATGAAGGTACTCGGGGTCGTCGCCGCTGCTGCCCGTGGGCGCGGCCGGCGCATTTCGCTGAAACCAGCCGCGCGCCAGTGTGGCGAGTTCTGCGGGGGCCAGAGCCGAGGATTCAACGGGTTCGAGCGTCTCCAGCAGATTTTCCAGTCGTGCGGTAAGCCCGGCCGCGCGCCGGTGCAGGAGTTTCTGCAAACGTGCGGCGTGGTCCTTTCGCATCTCTCCAATATCTGTGCGAAGCCGTGCCGCGTCGTGTTGGAGAGATTCACTGCGGGAGGTTGATGCAACGCTGCCGATCAACTCCTGCTGCACGTCGAGGTCGCGAACGCTTCCTGCAGCGCGGCGAATCTTCCCGAGGCTGCGACGCGTCTTCGCGAGATGCTCGTCGTACAGCGGCACGTCCCGGACGATGCCGAGCAAGGCGAACTGGCCCTCGATGCGTCTTGTCGTCGTGCGCAGCCGGTGCACGGCTCGCGGTTTGGGGCGGGCAAGGCAGATCATCATTGCGGCCTCCAGAGCGGAGACATGCTCGCGAAGCGTACGGACCGGATAGGCTGTCTCAGATGCCGTCATCGATGATTGCCGTCGATGCGATCATCTCCGAAGCCGCGTAATTGAGGCAAGCGGGCATACCCAGGATGGAGGCTTCGCTGGCATACTCAAGAGCATCTATGAAGCGCGCCATTCTCTGCTGCCTCCTGCTGTCGTTCGCCTCGGTTGCGCTTTCGGCCGAGACTGCTCCGGAGAGCGGAAGGTTCATTCTGCACAAGTTCGCCCACGCCAACGGCCAGGAGACCTACAGCATCGAGCGCGGCCGTGGAAAGCTGACTCTCAAGTCGGACTTCCTGTTCACCGACCGGGGGACAAAGGTGCCGCTGAAGACGACGTTTACGGCGACAGAGGCGCTGGAGCCGCTGACGCTGAAGCTCGACGGGCGATCCTCCCGCCTGTCCGTGCTGAAGGACACGATGGAGTACCGTCCCGAGAAGCAGAGCCTCACGCTGGTTCGCGGGGACAAGACGGCGGAGATCGCAGCTCCCGCCGGAACGTTTCTTATCGACGGCTACTCGCCGGTGGCGATGCAACAGATGCTGGTGCGCTTCTGGCTGGCACGCGACAGGCCGACGATTATCCCTACGCCTCCGGCGGGCAGCGTATCGATTGTGCCGGCGGGCGCGCTGACGGTCACCGTTGGAGGTAAAAAGACAAAGCTCGAAGGCTATGTCGTCTCCGGCCTTATCTGGGGCGGCGAGACGTTGTGGATGGACGAGAACCAGAATCTCGCCGCGCTGGTGTCAACCGATGCCGAGTTCGACCACTTCGAGGCTGTTCGCGAGGAGTTCGAGCCTGCGCTTGGCGCCTTCATTCAGACAGCGGCGAAGGACAATCTGGCGGCGCTGGCTCAGCTGGCCGCGAGTGCGAAGCAGCCCGTCGCGAAAAATCTGGTAGTCCAGAACGTCACGCTGATCGACGGCACAGGCGCGGCCCCGATCAAGGATGCATCGGTCTTCGTCGAAGGCGCAACGATCGCCGGTATTTCGACAGCAACTAGACCTGTTATCCCCGTTGGGGCAACCATCATTGATGGCACAGGAAAGTTCCTCATCCCCGGTCTGTGGGACATGCACGCCCACTATGAACAGGTCGAGTGGGGGCCGATCTATCTTGCGGCAGGTGTGACGACGGCGCGTGACTGCGGCAACGAGTTCGACTTCATCACCACGGTGCGCGATGCGGTGGCGTCAGGCAAAGGGATCGGTCCAGAGATATTGATGGCAGGCATCGTCGATGGCAGCGGGCCGATCTCGCTGGGGGCCGTGGTCGCCGATACTCCAGAGCAGGCCATTGCAGTGGTCAGAAGATACAAGGCTGCGGGCGCGTTGCAGATCAAGATCTATTCAAGTCTCAAGCCGGAGCTGGTTCCGGTGATTGCGAACGAAGCACACAGGCTCGGCATGACCGTTACCGGTCACGTGCCCAACGGCATGACGACGGCGCAGGCGGTTGAGGCCGGGTACGACCAGATCAACCACATTCAGTATCCGGCGCGCGACCTGCTGCATGTCGAGCGGGGCAAGCCGATCGCAGTGCCCAGCTTCGACACGGACGATGCCCGGAAGCAGATAGCCTTGTTCATGCAGCATCGTACTGTCTTCGACGACACGATCTCGCTCTACGAGAACTTCTACCACCCGGCATGGGTTGCTTACTCTTCGCTGGAGCCCGATGTGCTGAAGGTGGCGCCGCAACTGGCGGAGGCACTGAGTTCGCCGGGAGCTTCAGGCGAGCGCGCCGCTCCGGCCAAGGCCAGCTTCGATGCCATGCTGGCGACGGTCCGCGAGCTGCATCGGGACGGCCTGCGGATCGTGGCCGGGACGGACCAGAACATCCCCGGCTACTCACTGCACCGCGAGCTGGAGCTGTATGTTCAGGCGGGGTTCTCGCCGATGGAGGCGATCGAGGCTGCAACCAGCGTTCCCGCCGAGGTCATGGGACTCGACAAAACAGCGGGAACGATTGAGGTTGGCAAGAGAGCCGACCTGGTGCTGCTGGACGCCGATCCACTGGCCGATATCCGCAATACCAGGCGTATTCTTAAGACAATATCCGCTGGTGCGGTCTACGATCCGGCCCCGTTGTGGGAGTCGGTGGGTTTCAAGCCTTGATTCCTGCGCTTCGACTGTAATCCTCCCGCTGCCTTAGCATCTAAGTGAATGAATCCCCGGCAGGAGAGTCAGTTGATGAAGAACCGCATCCTGGTTTCCGTTGTTGCAGTCGCATCTGTTAGCGGCCAGTTCCTGCTGGCGCAGACGACGCACCGGTCAAAGAGCGCTACGACGAAGACCGCGTCGACGGCTTCGGCGTGGACGCCTGACGTGCAGCAGTATCTTGGCGTCTCACAGAGCAGCTTCGCGCTCGTCGGATTGAACAGGCTGTCGAAGGCGCAGATCGACGCTCTGGTGGCTGCAGCAAAGAACAATGTTGCCGGCGATCCGAAGAAGCACGTACTGCTCTGCGGCCCGGCGACTCCAGCGCAGCCCGGGCGGGTTCGCGTGTGGGTGACGGTTGCAGGCGATGACGCGCAGGGGCTGCGGCTGGCCGAGATCCGGCAGGCGATCCGCGGGCTGAGCGGAGTCGACGTGGTAGACGCGGCGACGAATGCAGACCGCGCGCTGCATGTCGTGATCCAGGAGCAGACCCTGGGCAAGAGGACCATCGGCTACACCGCCTCGTATATGACATCGACGCCGTGCGTCGACCAGTCGCGCAAGGCGGACGCCGAATTGAAGGGGCAGCTAGGAACGTACACCGACCCGAAGGGAGCTGACCTGGCCCGCGACCTTGCAGGGATGCTGGATCAGGACCTGCAAACGGCTCGTAGCGGAAGATGACACCTTCCCCGATCTCGGCGAAGGGTGCCGGTGATTTTCTACCGTTTTATTGAATTATTGAGTCGAAGAGGGTAAACGGTGCCTTGTGGAGCATCGTTTTTGGAGCTTAAGCCACTCTATTTGTGATGGTTGCTGGTCGTGGGGGCTTGGCAGGATTTTTCGTCAGGGCGTAGCGGCGGCTGCGCAGGGACCGTAGTCTTTGGCGACCTGCTCGACGACGAAGGTGCGCTGGCTGGATGGGCCGGTGTGTTTTTTGCCGGAGAGGCGGATACGGTTGCCCGGTTTAATGGAGGCGGTGTCTCCGGTGAGCAGGTAAGTGGTGGCGTCGCTCTCTTTGTGGAGGGTGAGTCCATCGGCGCCGGAAGTGACGCAACCAGTGATGTGTGGCGGTTTGCGAACGAGGAAGTAGATACCGACGCCGAGGGCAGCTCCGACGGCGACGAGAGCGATGGCGATCCCGGCGACCTGGCCTCCGCTGGGGATCTCGGCCTTTGCTGGTTTGGGGGCGAGGAGGAGTGCGGCGCAGAGCAGGAGAGCGGTGAATCTGCGGGAGAGTCGTGACTTCATGGAGTCCTCATTTCTTGCGCGAGGAGCCGAAGAGATACCGCGGACAGTTTGCTGTTACGCGGGGAGAGCGGTCAAGGGATTTCTGCGGTGGGAGAGGAGTTCGTTGGGTTCTAACAAATGACTCCGGCGGAGCATGTGGAATGGCGTTAGAGCGTTGATACTCAATGTGAGGTTATTGCATGCGGACGCAAACCGGCAGCAACGATGCTGGATTCGAGAGCTCTCCTGGGATTTGGAAGAAGAAGGCTGTTGATGGATTGCGTTATCAGGAGCAGCTTAGGGCCGAGTGGGAGGCGGAGGCACTAGAGACTCCCTCGGGTTCGCGCGATGCGCGAATGACCCAATCATGCGATGAGACCGCATGAATGGGGCACCCGGCGCATGGTTATGTAATGGTATGCCGAGCGGAACTGGTTGAATAGTCACGGGCTGCTGTCCAAATCGGCGCTCGAATAGAGTTGGCGTTCAAGTATTCTTAGAACTTGAGAAGAGCAACTAGAGGACATCCATGCAAGTTTTAGAGCTGCCCACAGCTTTCACTTTCAAAGGCAAAGATATAGACAATTTTGCAGGAGTTCTCAATTGGTTTAACTGGAACATAACTGATCCTGACGTCGTAATTGATATACGACACTGCAAATACGCAAATTATCAAGCTCTAAGCTTGCTTCTTCTCTATGTTTGGGATCTCAAAGCAAAAGGTCACCAAGTTAGGATAAGACTTAATGATCCTTCTCCGAATCCGAGGGAATCATCTCCTAGTGATATGTGGCGCAAGATGGGTGCCGTAGGGTGGTCGCAAGTTCTAGGTGACAATAAGGCCCAATTCAAAGGAAGCAATGTAAAGCCACTCATTGCTATTCGACAACGTGAAGATGCAGCCAAAGCACTGTCTAAGGCTGAGCAGTTTGCAGGCGGCTTTAATGTCGAATATGAGAAGACTCTCCAATATGTCTTATCGGAATTGCTTTACAACACGATGGAACATGGTCAACGTTGGTTCAATAGCAATAAAAAGCAACTTCCGTCAGTCATTCAATTTACATGGTAGAAAAGCGTAATGAGATTAGTTTCATAATTGCAGATCTAGGCATTGGTATAAAGCGCCATTTGGAGCTTGCTTACCCAGCGATGGAAGACGATCTGGAAGCCCTAAGAATGGCGATCAAGCCTCAAGTTTCTGGCACGTTTGGAAAGCTCAATCCTTACACAGGGAAAAATAACGCTGGCGTTGGGCTTTACCTGTCAACAAATATCGTACAAAAGCTGCATGCAGACATGCATCTTGTATCCGGGAACGGTCTGTTGCATATCTCGCCACGTGATATTACGGGAAGACAGATGAGCTCGAAATGGCCAGGAACGTTTGTACTCGTGACCTTGAAACTTAGTCATAAAAAGATGCCAGTCAACCTTCATCAAATGTTGTCGCAGGCACGTGAGACGGCGACAAAAGAGATCGCAAGTCGGGAAGGTAAGGAACTGGCTGAACGTTACGTACTAAGTGTGGAGAACTTCTTCGGAAAGTTTGCAGAAAATAAAGAGGGAGCTATCAACATACGAGACAGAAAACTCCTTCCTGCTCTTGAATCAGGCAAGGACTTACTGCTCGATTTTTCGAATGTCGAAACTGCTCCACACAGCTTTCTGAGTGCACTTATCGCCACACCCGTAAAGAAAATTGGCATGGTCGCATATAAACGAATCAAGATAACGAATGCCACTCCCGAAATTCGTGAAACTATCGACTATATTTTTGATGAGAATACTACCTAATTACGGATAAATCCGGTTCAGTGTTCTAGCGAACGGAATCGTCTCTCTTACGTGGTCGAGGCCGCAGATCCAAGCTACGGCTCGTTCGATTCCCATGCCGAAGCCGGCGTGGGGGACGGAGCCGTATTTGCGCAGGTCGAGGTACCACTGGAAGGCGGCTAGTGGGAGGTTGTGTTCTTCGATGCGGGACTTCAGGAGGTCGTAGTTGTCGACGCGTTGGGAGCCGCCGATGATCTCGCCGTAGCCTTCGGGGGCGAGGACGTCGAGGCAGAGAGCCTTGGTGGGGTCGTGCGGGTCGGGCTGCATGTAGAAGGCCTTGATGGCCGCGGGGTAGCGGTGGACGAGCACGGGTTTGTCGAATTGTGAGCTGATGTAGGTCTCGTCGGGGCTGCCGAAGTCGTCGCCGTCCTTGTGCGGATTCTCGATCTTGCACTCGGCAAAGGCCTTCTCCAGCATGGCGTGCGCCTCTTCATAGCTGACGCGCGGAAATGGCACGCGCTCGCCGTCGGTGCCGGGTGCGATGACGGCTTCGAGCTTGGCGACGTCGCGGCCGATGACCTTGAGATCGGCGCGGTGCTGCTCGAGCACGCGGGTGACGATGTGCGTGATGAAGCCCTCGGCGAGGTCCATCAGGCCGTTGAGTTCGAGATAGGCGACTTCGGGCTCGATCATCCAGAACTCGGTGAGGTGGCGGCGGGTCTTGGATTTTTCGGCGCGGAAGGTGGGGCCGAAGCTGTAGACCTTGCCGAGGGCGAGCGCGGTGGCTTCGATGTAGAGCTGGCCGGACTGGGTGAGGTAGGCCTTGTCGTCGTCGAAGTAGTCCATCTCGAAGAGCTCGGAGGTGCCTTCGCAGGCGTTGGGCGTGAGGATGGGTGGGTCGGTGCGGATGAAGCCGTTGGTGTCGAAGTACTCGGCGGCGGCGCGCATGATGGTGGCGCGGACGCGGAGGATGGCGGACTGGCGCGGGGTGCGGAGCCAGAGGTGGCGATGCTCCATGAGGAAGTCGACGCCGTGTTCTTTGAGGGTGATGGGGAAGGGGTCGTCGGCGGAGACGGGGGAGATGATGTGGATGTCTTCGACGTCGAGCTCGTAGCCGGAGGGAGCGCGGGAGTCGGCACGGACTTTGCCGGTGACGGTGAGGGAGGATTCGAGCTGGAGGTTCTTGAGGGTCTCGAAGACGTGCTCGGGGACGGCGGCTTTGGGGACGATGCCCTGGATGGTGCCGGTGCCGTCGCGGAAGGTGGGGAAGAGTAGCTTGCCCGAGGAGCGGATGTTGTAGAGCCATCCGCGGAGCGTGACGGTCTGGCCTTCGTGTGCGGCGAGTGAGGCGATGGTGGCGAGTTCGGGCATGGCGCGGTTTTACCTTCCGGATTTAAGAGTACCGGAGAAAACGACCGCTCTAACGGTTCTCAGCTGGGGTTGGGCAGAAGAAGGTCTTCAGCGGAGCGGGCGGTCTGGTCGAAGGCGGCGGTGGCTTTGGCTGTCGCACTCTCTGCGGTCTCGTTGAGGTCGTGGGCGATCTCGAGGATGCCGGGGACTTCAGCGGGGAGCGCTGATGCGAGCTTGTAGACGCTGGCGAAGTCGATCTCGCCTGCTCCGGGCCACAGGTGTTCGTCGCGCATACCCTTGTTGTCGTGCAGATTGAGTTGGTGGATGCGTGGCTTCAGCAGCTCGAAGGCATGGTCGATGCCTGTGTCGCTGAGATGTGCGTGGCCGATGTCGAGCGTGATGCCGACGTTGTCGAAGTGGCCGATGTGCAGGATCTCCAGTAAGTGTTCGGGGGTGGTGACTTCGTTTTGCAGGTTCTCGAGCAGAATTTTGATGCCCAGAGGATGCGCGAAGGCTTTGAGGTGCTCGATGGCGGTGAGCGAGTTCTCAATGGCGCGGGTGTCCCAGGGGTCGTCCTTAAGGCCGAGGTGAAGGGTGGCGGCGGAGATGGGGACCATCTCGGCGGACTCGAGCGCGCGTTTGACCTCGTCCATGGCGTCGATGCGGCGCGTCTTCTCGGGGGAGATGAGCGAGAGCGTGGCGGAGACGTGGCGCGACCAGTTCTCGGATTGTTCGCGGTTGTGAATGGGCTGATGCAGCGTGGCGTTGATGCCGTTGTCGCGGAACCAGAGGGCGACCTCACGAAGCTGGGCACGGTCGGTGTAGTCGAAGTGGTGACGCGCGGCGAAGAGTTCGATGGTCTTTGCGCCACTGTTCTTGAGCGCGTCGAGGAGGCCCGGGTGGAGGCGCTGGGAAAGGAAGACGTGCGTCGAGATTCCGGGCTGCATGGTGAACAAAGGGTACATCAAGGCGGCGTGTGGAGATTTTTCATTGTGCAAACTCACCTTAGGCGCAGTGAGACCGCGTCGAAGGTGAGGTACCCATAGAAAATGCAGGTCCTTCGACTTCGCTGCGCTTCGCTCAGGATGACAAATACGTCAACGTGCGAGCGAGGTAGGCTTTTGGGGAGTTATGCTGGCTTGCACGGTTTTGCGAAGAAGAGGAGATAGCGGATGAGCTGGATGCGGGTGGCTTTGTTGGGATCGTTGGCGTGTGGGAGCATGGGGATGTGGGCGCAGACGGCAGCTCCCGCTGCGGCAGTTCAACCCGATGCGCAGAAGCAGATCGACACGATGAAAAAGAAGCTGGCCGACTGGGCGCAACTGGATCGCTATCGCGCGGCCAATGCCACTCTGGCTGCTCCGGCGAACGGAGAGAAGCGCGTTGTGTTCTATGGCGACTCGATTACGGACGCGTGGGCGCAGCACGCGGACGAGTTCTTTCCGGGCAAGGGCTATATCGGCCGCGGCATCAGCGGACAGACGACACCGCAGATGCTGGTGCGGTTTGAGCAGGACGTGGTGCATCTGAAGCCAGCCGTCGTGGTGGTTCTTGCGGGTACGAACGACATTGCGGGGAATACAGGGCCGTCGTCGCCGGAGATGATCGAGGACAACTTTATGTCGATGTTGGCAGTGGCGCGCGCGAACAATATAAAGATGGTGGTGTCGTCGATCCTCCCGGCGGACCACTACAAGTGGCAGCCCGCGGTGCAGCCGGCGGAGAAGATTCGCGACATGAATGCGCGCCTGAAGGCGATGTGCCAGCGCGAGGGGCTGGTGTATCTGGACTACTATACGGCGATGGCGAACGCGAATGGCGGACTCGACGCGGAGCTTGCGCTTGATGGCGTGCACCCGACGGCGAAGGGGTACGCGATGATGTCGCCGCTGGCGGAGAAGGCGATTGCGCAAGCGCTGGCGAAGTAAGGAGATTCGCGATGACACATGTAGTGCAGGCCCCGATCATTCCGCCGTTTACCCATGAGAGCGCAGTCAGGAAGGTTCGCATGGCGGAGGATGCGTGAAACACGCGCGATCCCGAGCGCGTCTCGCTGGCGTATACGGTGGACAGCAGATGGAGGAACCGTTCGGAGTTTGTGAACGGCCGCGTGGAGATCGTCGCATTCCTTACGCGCAAGTGGGCGCACGAGCTGGACTACCGGCTGATCAAGGAGCTGTGGGCGTTCGATGATGCGAGGATCGCGGTGCGGTTTGCTTACGAGTGCCATGACGTCAGTGGGCAGTGGTGGCGCAGCTACGGGAACGAAAACTGGGAGTTTGACGACCACGGCTTGATGAAACGCAGGCACGCCAGCATCAACGACCTTGCCATCACAGAGGAGCAGCGCCTTTATCGCTGGCCCACAGGCCGTCGGCCTGACGACCATCCCAGCCTGAGCGAATTGGGGCTATAGCCCAATTTTTATTGGGAACATCGCGTCTCCGGTCTTAGTATGTTTGCGCAATCGTTACAGCAGACAGCGGTGCGTGGAGGAACAGATGCCATACCTTACGGTAGGACGGGATGCGGGCGACATCGATATTTACTTTGAGGACCATGGCACCGGGAAGCCGGTGATCCTGATCCATGGGTTTCCGCTGAGCGGGCGGTCGTGGGAGAAGCAGACGGCGGCGCTGCTGGATGCGGGGCTTCGTGTGATTACGTATGACCGGCGCGGCTTTGGGCAGTCGAGTCAGACGCTGCTGGGCTACAACTACGATGTCTTCGCCGAAGATCTGTGCAAGCTGACGAAGCATCTCAGCCTGAACCGCTTTTCGCTGGTGGGCTTTTCGATGGGCGGGGGCGAGGTGGCTCGTTTTATGGGAAGGTTTGGGGCTACGCATGTTGAACGGGCGGTGTTCATCTCGGCAGTGCCTCCGTTTCTGCTGAAGTCGGAGGCGAATCCCGGAGGAGTGGATGCGAGTGTAAGGCTCGAGCTTGAGGCCGCGGCGAAGAAGAACCGGCTGGGTTTCCTGACGTCGTTCCTGGAGAACTTCTACAACGCCGACGACCTGCTCGGTTCGCGGCTGACGGAGGAAGACCTTCGCTATAGCTGGCAGATTGCTTCGATGGCCTCGCCGATGGGAACGCTGAACTGCATCAGGACGTGGTGGACAGACTTCCGCGAGGACGTGGCGAAGATCAATGTGCCGACGCTGATCATTCACGGCGACGCCGACAGGACGCTGCCGATCGACGGGACGGCGCGGCCGCTGCGTCAGGCGATCCGCGGCAGCAGGCTGGCGGTGATCGAAGGCGCTCCGCACGGCCTGCTGACGACTCATGCGGACAAGGTGAATCCGCTGCTGGTGGACTTTCTCAAGTAGAGTTGTGACGGTGGGATGCTCTGGAGGATGGATGGCTGGGAATCATACGGTGGTCGCACGCTTTGTGGAAGAGGTCATTAACCGGGGACGGCTCGAAGTTGCCGACGAGATCGTCGCGCTGGACTTTGTAGAGTTGGATCCGTTGCCGGGGCAAAGGCAAGGCCGTGAAGGGTTGAAGGAGGTCATCGCCATGATGCGCTCTGCGTTTCCCGATATTCACTGGGTCATCGACGAGGTGATCGAAGAGGGAGAAAAGGTGGCGAGCCGCTTTACGTGGACCGGGACGCATCGCGGAGTCTTTCTCGGTGTCCCGGCTACTGGCAGGAGCGTGAAGGTGAAGGGCGTGGTGATCGACCGGGTCGTAGGCGGTTTGATGACCGACAGCCGCATCCTGATGGACAGCCTGGGGATGATGCAGCAGCTCGGCGTGGTTCCGGCGCCGTAGTTGTCCTACGACGCCGGAGCTGCTCAGGTTGTTACTGCACGGCGTTGACGAGGTCGTGCAGCGGATCGAGCACGGTGAAGCGCACGAGCGACTGCGGCTTACGCGCGGCTTCGATTGCAGCGAGGCTTGACTGCTTCCATCCTGCGGGGGCCTTCTTGCCGGCGAGGTATTCGAGCGCCTGCTGGCCAGCTTTACCTAGTTGCGCAAGTTGCTGGGCGCGTGGGCGAGCAGCGGCGAGCAGGGGTGAGCGGTCCATCTGTGCCTCGACGGCAGGGGCGGCGGCAGTCCAGCTCTCAAAGGCGCGGATGAGTTGGTTGCGCGCGTCGCTGTTCGCCTTCGGCGACTTGAGCAGGTCGCGGACGAGGACGGCTATCTGTTGACGCGAGGGCGGGTCGGGGCGCACGGCGTCGACGAGCAGGTCGAGCGGCGTGAGCTGCGAGGTGTGTTGGCCGCGGTAGCGGTCACCGAAGGGAACGGGTTGCAGGACGGAGGAGAAGACGCGGAGGGCGTTGATGTCTTCCGTTCCGGCGAGCTCGCGCAGCGCCGCGCCTTCATGGGTCAGGTGTGTGGTTCCGGCGAGGGCTTCGATGCGCAGCGACTCGACCCCGAGGCGGCGGTACATGTCGTCGACGTCGCGGGTGGCAGCGGGCGACCAGAGACGCTCGGCTACCGCCGCGGTGCGGGGCCAGATGCGCGAGTCGATGGAGAGCTCATTGACGTGCTCTCCCCACATGCAGGCTTCGCCGCCAAGGACGAGCCTCGCCTGCTCCGGCGTGAGGCCGTTGCCGGCTGGCAGCGGGTCTGCGAGGTAATATTCTTCGGCAGATTTCATGTGGTCGAGGTAGTACGGCTGCGACAGGATGCCCTGGTAGCCGCGCCCTGCCGCGTCGTAGAGCGACTTGGCTCCGCGCCAGGAGTGGATGATGGCGTCGGTGGGAAGCGCGGGGTTGAGGATCTCATCCCAGCCGACCATGTGCTTGCCGTGCTTCTTCGCAAGCTCGAGCACCTTCTGGCTGAAATAGGTCTGGAGCTCCTCGGTGTTCTTGAAGTTGTGCTCCTTCATGAAGGCGACGACGCGGGGGTTGGCCTTCCACTGTGTGCCGGGTGTCTCGTCGCCTCCGAGGTGGAGGTAGGGATCGGGGAAGATGGTGGCCATCTCACCGAGGAAGCCATCGATGAACTGGTACGTGCTCTCCTTGGTCGGGTCCATGGCGACACCTTCGACGCCGAACTCGCGGCGGATGGTGTAGGGGCCGGGGTCGCTGGAGAGCTCGGGATAGCCGACCAGCCAGCTACGTGTGTGGCCGGGCATGTCGAACTCAGGTACGACGCGGATGCCGCGCGCGCGGGCGTAGGCGACGATCTCGCGCGCCTGGTCCTGCGTATAGAAGAGGCCGTCGGAGCCCATGCCGGACAGTTTGGGGTAGAGCTTGCTCTCGATGCGGAAGCCCTGGTCTTCTGTGAGGTGCCAGTGGAAGACGTTGAGTTTCACGGCGGCCATCGCATCGAGGTTGCGCTTGATGACTTCGACGGGCTCGAAGTGGCGGCCGGAGTCGATCATCAGGCCGCGCCAGCGGAAGCGCGGCGAGTCTTCGATCTGGACGGCGGGGACGATGAAGCCGTTGCCGTTGGACTGAATGAGTTGCTCAAGCGTGGTGAGGCCGCGCATGGCTCCGACGACGGTGGCGGCGTGGAGCTTGATGCCCGCAGGTGTGACCGCAAGCGCGTAGGATTCGTCCTCGTCGATGGACTGAACTGCTTCGCCTGCGCCGTCGACGTCGATGGCGAGCGTGGAGGCGGCGCTGGTGGTGATGGAGCGCTGGCGCGGGACGCCGGTCTTGCGCTCGAGATCGAGCAGAGCGCGCTGGACGGCGTCGTCGAGGCGCTGGTCGCTGAAGTGCGTGACGCCGACGGTGACGGAGGTGGTCCATGGGAACGCACCAGTGGCGGCGGTAAGATGCGCGGGCTGCGGCATCAGGGTGTTGGTGAAGGTCTGGGATGGAAGCAGGGAGGACATAAGCAGGGTGCAGGCGAGAGTGAGGGCTCGTTTCAAGGCAGGTGCTCTCCTGGGGAAATTGTCTGGACAAGCATACAGGATGGAGCCAAAAGCCACCCGCAATTACAGATCTGCGTCACTGCATGGTCGCGGTCCAGGGTCCAGGCGGAGCGCACGCTCCATTCGATCTGCCGTTGGCCACGCGCCCACTGGATAATGTGCCGGTGCGCCAACATTGAGCGCTGAGAATGGTGACGGTATTGTCGTTGCCGACGGCTATTTTTACCTCGTTGCCTGCGCCGTCGGAGAAGGCAGCGAGGCCGGGTTCGGAGTCCGGTTTGGATGTGTAAGTGTCGGTAGATCCGTCCTGGAAGTGGAGGGTCCAGCGGCTCCCGCTGCGGGCGAGAAAGGCCCGCGTGTGTTCGCGCTCGGCGGCGCGGGCGTTTTTCTTGATCAGCTCCTGCTCGCGGCCGGTGAAGTCGACGATCATCCACGCGTCGGCATGTCCGGCGGCGGTCTTGACGTGAAGATTGCAGTAGCCTTCGCCGTCGGCGATCGGCCGGTTTCCAGTGAGCATCATGACGATCTGCCGATCGCTCGCCGTGTAGGAGACGAGAGTGCATGAGCCGTCGACGGTGAACTGCGCGCCCGCCAGATAGTAGCCGGGCAGAACGACCTTCGCCGTCTGGTGGTTGGGGATGGAGGAAGGATTGGGGCCGCCGGCGCGGAGATCGGGCTTCTGCGCGAACGAGGCCAGAGCAAGGCTATGAGCGGCGATTGCGAGGGTGAAGGTTTGAAGGGCATTTGCGCGCATCACCGGTATTCTCCAGAACCTCACTCTGGTCATCGTTCGAGATGCGATAACGGAAGAATACTTGCCGCTTCAGACCATGTTCACTTTGCCGGTGGCGAGGTCGTAGACGGCGCCCGCGATCTTGATCTTGCCGGAGGCTACCGCGGGCGCAACGATCGGACCGAGCCCTTTGAGCCGATCGACGCCGCGTGCCACGTTGGCGCGGATGGCATTCCCCAGTGGATCGCCTGACTGATGCTGCGAGTCCAGCACGGCGGGCTTGATGGCGTTGACGAGGTCGTTGATCGCGCCGGGAAGGGCATCCTTGTCGTGCAGGTGCTGGATGGCGGCCTTCACGGCACCGCACTGGCTGTGCCCGAGGATCATCACCAGCGAGACGCCAAGCTCGGCGACGGCGTACTCCACGGAGCCTTTGACGGAAGGGCCGGCGCCGTCGACGTAGTTGCCAGCGACGCGCACAATAAAGAGCTCTCCGATGCCGAGGTCGAAGAGGATCTCGGGAGTGACGCGCGAGTCGGCGCAGGCGACGACGCAGGCAACGGGACTTTGCCCGGCTGCGAGCGGCTTGAAGTCGGCGGGCGTGCGGCGAGGATGTGTGGAGGCTCCTGAAGCGAATCGCTTGTTGCCCTCGAGCATCTGCTTGAGAACGTCGTCGGCAGGCGGGGCGGGTTTGGCTGTGGGAGCGGCGAAGGCGTTTAGCCTGGTAAGTGCCGGTATAGCCAACGATGCGCTTGCGGTATAGAGAAATTTACGGCGGCCCTGATCTTGCATGAAGACCTCCACTCGAGTTATTCGAGCACGCCGCATCATAGCGCAACCAACTGTAAAAGCTACAGGAATTAATAACCTGCGGCCTTGCCGTAGTTGCGGCGGGAGTCATGTCCGCCCAGCAGTTCGCCGGTCTTTGGATCGACGGCGATCAGCTCGCTGTCGCCCCAGACGCCGGAGGTCTTTTCGTCGGCCATCTGGTTGAGGTTGGTCTCGTAGCCCATGGCCTTCATCTGTTCGACGACCTCGCGGTTGAACTTCTTTTCAAAGTCGAGGCGATCGGGAAGGTACTGGTGGTGGAAGCGCGGGGCGTCGGCGACAGCCTGGATGTTGAGACCGTTGTCGATGGAGCTGATGATGTCGTTGGCGACGGTGGTGATGATGGTCGAGCCGCCTGGCGTTCCCATCACATAGGCGAGCTTGCCCTTGCGCGTGATGATGGTGGGCGTCATGGCCGAGAGCGGACGCTTGCCGGGGGCGATGGAGTTGGCCGGGCTCTGAATGAGGCCGTAGACGTTGGGCACGCCGACCTTCGAGGTGAAGTCGTCCATCTCGTTGTTGAGCAGGAAGCCGAGGCCTTCGACGGTGACTCCGGAGCCGAAGCCGCCGTTGAGCGTGGTGGTAGTCGCGACGGCCATGCCGTCGGCATCGACGACGGAGTAGTGCGTGGTCTGCGTGGACTCCTTCACGGGAGTAGCCTGCGGAGGCGGAGGCAGGAAGCCGGCGGGGCGGACGAGATCTTTGCTGGGCGTCGGCCGGTTGCGATGGATCGACGCGCGCCACGCCTTGGCGTACTTCGGGTTCGCCATCTGTTTCAAGGGAAGCTGGTTGAAGTCGGGATCGCCCAGATAGTCGGCTCGGTCCATGTAGGCGCGGCGAAAGGCCTCGGCGATGATGTGCACCTGCGGCGCGCTGCGGTCGGGACCGAGCTTCGCGAGGTTGTAGCCGGAAAGGATGTTGAGGATCTCGACGAGCACGATGCCGCCGGAGGAGGGCGGCGGCGCGGTGACGAGGTCGTAGCCGCGGTACTTGCCCGTGATGGGCTTGCGCTCCTTCACCTGGTAGGCGGCAAGGTCTTCGGCGGTGATGTTGCCGCCGTTCTCCTTCTCGAAGGCGGCGATCTGCTGTGCCATGGCTCCCTTGTAGAAATCAGCAGGGTCTTTGGCGATGCGCCGCAGCGTCTCGGCCAGCTCGGGCTGCTTGAAGGTGTCGCCCGCGTTATAGAAGTCGCCGTCGCGCTGGAAGATTTTTGCGGATACGGGGAAGCGCGTGAGGTTCTTGCTGTGCAGGTTGCGGGCTTCTTCTTCGGTGAGGATGAAGCCTTCGCTGGCGAGACGGATGGCGGGTGCCATGTCTTCAGCGAGCGAGAGTTTGCCGAAGTGCTGCTGCGCATAGGTAAGTCCT
The DNA here is from genome assembly GCA_018268895.1 of Acidobacteriota bacterium. Taxonomy (NCBI): domain Bacteria; kingdom Pseudomonadati; phylum Acidobacteriota; species Acidobacteriota bacterium. The sequence continues at coordinate 840,073 of JAFDVP010000007.1, forward strand.
GCGACGGAGCCGGGGACGCCCGAGGCCTTGAAGCCGACCAGCGACATGCCGGGGACGACATTGCCCTCGGCGTCGAGGTACATGTCGCGCGAGGCGGCGGCGGGGGCCTTCTCGCGGTAGTCGAGGAAGTGCGTCTTGCCGCGGTTGTCGCGGATGAGCATGAATCCGCCTCCGCCGATGTTGCCTGCGGCGGGATAGACGACGGCGAGCGCAAAGCCGACTGCCACGGCTGCGTCGACGGCGTTGCCGCCCTTCTTGAGGACCTCAACGCCGGCGTCGGAGGCGTCGTGGTGAATCGAGACGACCATCGCGTGCGCGGCGCGCGTTGGCTCAAGGCCGGTCTGCTGAGCGACGGCCGAGACAGCGGCAAGGGAGAGGGCAACGATGGAGGCGGAGAGGCGGACGGCGGTGGGGCGCAAGGCTTTGCTCCTGGAGCGGACTTCGTGGCCGGTTGAAGGCGTTGGATTTCGATAAGGATAGCTTGGATTGGGCTGGTTGGCACCCCGCAAACCTGCCTTAACGATGATGAAGCGCGTCGCGAAGATCGGGCACCCAGTTTCTCATCAGATTTTTCTCACGGAAAAAATGAACGGTTTTGCCGCGCGGCCGGTCTTAGAGGGTGAGAGCGGATAGAGCGCATGGACCTGGCAGCAGAGTGGACGGAGCGTGAGCAGGGCGAGCGGCCAGCGGCGACTGAAGATGAGGTTGCCTCCGAGCAGGAGTTCGCGGCGCTGGTGGAGCGGCATTCGCGAACGATGTTTCGCGTTGCGCGCGGCCTGCTGGGAAACGCACATGACGCCGAGGATGCCGTGCAGGAGGCGTTTCTGAAGCTCTACCGCACCGGCGGCTGGGTGCGCATGGAGAATGAGCGGGCGTTTCTCGCGAAGACGGTCTGGAGAGTGGCGCTCGATCGCCTGAAGGCGACGGGCAGTGTTCCGGACGTTAGTGAACTTGATGTGGCGGAGAAGAGGGAGTCTCCTGAGGCGCTGGCTGCAGGGGGTGATGAGCGCGAGCTCCTGCGGCAGATGATCGATGCACTGCCGGAGGATCTGCGAAGGCCTCTGGTGTTGTCGGCGATCGAGGAGATGACCTCGGTAGAGGTAGCCGCCGTGATGGGAATCCCCGAGGGTACAGTAAGGACGCGGGTGATGCGCGCGAAGGCGGAGTTGAAGAAGAGGTTCGAGGCCATGAAGGGGGTGCGGCGATGAGAGACGAGATCGAGTTCGAGATGTTGCTGGGCTCCGTGCTGCATGAAGCCGCGAATCCTGAGCCAGCCGAGGGTTTGGAGCGGAGGGTGATGTCGGCTGCGCGTGTTTCAGTGTCGCCGGTAACGGATGTTCTTGTACTGGCGGGTGGGCTTTCGAGCGAGAGCATCTTCGCTTCGTTGTGGAATGGTCTGCGGGAGGCGTTGTTTCCTCGCAGGCTTCCTCCGCTGGTGCTGGAGTCACGTCCGGTTGCTGTGACGGATCGAATGGCGGTGGACGGCAGCTATTCGTCGACGGCATATGCGGTTGCGGTTCATGCGATGGCGATCTTCCTGATCGGCTTTGTGGTGCGGGCGCAGATTCGCGATGTCGATCCTGTCCGCGGGACAGTGACTCCGCTGATCGAGCCCGTGTTGCAGATTACGGCGAAGAGTATGGAGCGTTCTGGCGGTGGCGGAGGGCAGCCGGGAGAGATGCCGGTGAGTAAAGGACATCTTCCAAAGCTGGCGGACCAGCAGATCGTGCCGCCGTCGCAGCCGCCGAAGATTGAGCCAAAGATAGCGATGGAGCCGACGATCGTGATGCAGCAGGTGAAGCTGGCGGACAACGTGATGCCGAATGTGGGAATGCCGAACTCGCCGTTGGCGGGGGTGTCGATGGGCGATGGCCGGGGCACGGGGATCGGACCGGGCGATGGGCCCGGGGTGGGGCCGGGCAGCGGAGGCAATCGAGGCGGTGGTCTGCGGCATGTGGGAGGCTCGGTGAGTATGCCGGTTGTAATTTATAAGCCTGAGCCGGAGTTCTCCGAGGAGGCGCGGAAGGCGAAGGTATCGGGTGACGTAACTGTCTATATATGGGTGGATGAGCGCGGCAACCCGACGCATGCTCGTGTGATTCAGGGGATCGGAATGGGACTGGACGAAAAGGCGCTCGAAGCAGTGAAGCAGTATCGGTTCAAGCCTGCGATGGACAACGGCAAGCCGGTGACGGTGGAGATGTATGTGATCGTGAACTTCCAGATCTTCTGAAAATTACCTACTTCATACACCAACGTCTTACGTTTGATATAGTAGTAAGTCATGAATGGATTGATTACTACTGTCAGCACAAAAGGCCAGCTGGTCATTCCGGCGAAGATGCGTGATGCCCTTGGCCTTGAGCCCGGGGACCAAGTTGCGTTGACGATTGAAGATGGCGCTATTCTGCTGCGCCCTGTTACGGAGCGTCTGGTCGAAGAGACTCGCGGAATGTTTGCTGGCGGGTCTTCGATGGCTGCTGAGCTTCAGCGGGAACGGCGAGCCGAACGATGGTGACATATGTTCTAGATGCCAGCGCTGTTTTGCGTTATCTGGACGATGAAGCCGGAGCAGAGAGAGTCGAGCAGATCGTCAAAAAGCATGTTGCGGGAAAGGCCCGTGTAGCGATCTCAACGATCCACTGGGGTGAGATTGCCGGGATCGTGATGAAACGTCATGGCGAGGCCGGTATGCGTGCTGCACTATCGCGGTTATCGGCGTTTGGGTTCGAGGTCGTTTCGGTGACGGCGGATCGGGCTGTGCGCAGCGCCACGATAAAGAACCTACGTAAGATTCCTTACGCTGATGCGTTTGGGATCGATCTGGCGGAGGATTCGCCGGAACATATTCTGGTGACGGCGGACTTTGATGCGAAGCCAGCGCAGAAGGACGTGCGGATCGAGTTTCTGCCGCTGAAGAAGAAGCAATAGCGGAAGGCCGACGAATAGAATGGAAGTCGCATGTCGACGCTCGTTCGCTCCTACTCAAAGATCAACCTCGGCCTCGCTATCGGCCCCACTCGGCCGGATGGCTTTCATGGGTTGGCTACGCTTTACCAGACGCTGGATCTGCATGATCTGGTGACGGTCTCGGCGGCTCGCGCGGCGGGGACGAAGATCACGCTGACGACGAACGACGAGCGTGTCCCGACCGATGCGAAGAACACCTGCTGGAAGATGGTCGAGAAGGCGCTTGCGCGGATGGGTGTGGCGGCTGAGGTGGCCATCCATATAGAGAAGCGGCTGCCGGTGCAGGGGGGCATGGGGGCGGGTTCGGCGAATGCGGCAGCGGCGTTGATCGGGTTGGAGCGGGAGCTGGAGGTAGCGCTGCCGGGGAGTGAGCGGTTACGGCTGGCTGGTGAGGTGGGGTCGGATGTGCCGCTGTTTCTGCTGGGCGGGGCGGTGCTGGGGCTTGGGCGCGGGGAGCAGGTGATTCCGCTGCCGGATATGTCTTCTGTTTTCTGTGTGATAGCGGTTCCTGAGGTGGGAGTGAGCACGCCGCAGGCGTTTCGGCACTGGGATGCGTTGGTGGGGGGTACCCCAGGGGCTGAAGCCCCTTCCTCTCGGGGGGAGCCTTACGGCACGACTGAAGCCGTGTCCTTAATGGAGCAAGATCAAGGAGATACAGAGGGTCGGGAGGTATCCTGCGAACCCACCTTAGCAGCCTCCGGCGTCGAAGATGGGGCACCCGAGTCCGTGGGTGAGTCGGGGAGTGTTTATCCCACCCTTCGCGGTGCGAAGGATGGGGCACCCGGGCATTTGTTGACTGCGGTGCCCGGTTCATTGACTGACTTGAACAATCCCGATAGACTAAAGGAGTTGAGTCTCGCTTTCGCATCGTTGTATGCGGAGCCAGGCACTTCCGGTATCATCCGTGGCTCGAACCCTGCCGGTCAAAAAACGGCCGACAAGCAGGGAGGCTCTGAGCAGGCTCAGGGCGGTCAAGTGGATGATCTGGCGGAGAATACCCTTCTCGCGCTTGTCCGCACCGGGGTTGAAAACGACTTTGAACGGGTCGTCTTTCCTGCTTATCCCTCCTTGCGTGAAATCAAGCGTCAACTGATGGGTACCGGTTCCGGGGCTGCGCTTTATGCGGCGCTCTCGGGTTCGGGTTCGGCTCTGTTTGGACTTTACCGGTCCGAGCGGGACGCACGAGCGGCTCAACATCGCGTCCAGGAGGCTGGGACCAAGGCTCTGATTACGAAGACCTTGCCTCGGAGTGAGTACTGGACGAGAATGTTCGCAGGGTGACCTGGGCGGGCAGCCGAATGAGGCTTCCCACCGATTACTGGGCGATCGACTAATGGTAGGTCAAGTGCCTTTGACGCACTTTGTCTAGGTTCGAATCCTAGTCGCCCAGCCATGAGTCGTTCGCTTGTGCGAAGAGTAGAAGTTTAGGGTTTAGCGGCAGCAACAAAAATGCCGCGAGGTGATTGGATTTGAATCCCGCGGCCTGCGGAAAGAAACAAAGATGCGGCCGGTGAACGGGAAGCAGAGCAGTTTGGAAGGACAGTCTTAGTAAGAGCAGTTTCAGGATTCGCAACAAGGATTTTGAGCGGTACGGGGTCGCAACAAGACTCCGGTAAGACGTAAAGCAGCAGGAACTATTCAAGGTCAACCAGCCTCTGGAGGTTTCACACGTGAGCGAACAAGACACGACTGCAGTTCTTTCCCCTATTCAGGGTCAGGTTGAGGAGCCGGAACAAAACTCCCAGCCTGAGCCTACGAACTCGGCGCACGGTCACTCTGGCGAGCCGTCAGGACAGGCCGGCAAGGCGAGTCCGGAGCGGAAGCGCTCCGGGAAGACGCCGGAGCCGAAGCGTTTCAAGATTTTTTGCGGATCATCCAATCGTGCGTTGGCCGAGGAGATCTGCAAGTTCGTCGGAGTGCCGCTGGGCGAAAGCCGTTTGCAGCGCTTCTCCGACGGAGAGGTTCACTTTCAGTTGCTCGAGAACGTTCGCGGTGCGGACGTCTTTCTCGTGCAGCCGACGTGCTACCCGGTGGATCAGCATCTCGTGGAGCTGCTGATCATGATGGACGCGCTGAAGCGCGCCTCGGCCGGGCGGATTACGGTGGTGATTCCGTACTACGGCTATGCCAGGCAGGACCGCAAGGACCGGCCCCGCGTTGCGATCACGTCGAAGCTGGTTGCCGATCTGCTCACTACGGCCGGTGCGAACCGGGCGTTGCTGGTGGATCTGCATGCGGCACAGATACAAGGGTTTTTCAATATCCCGGTGGATCACCTGTTCGCGAGCCCGGTGCTCGTCAGCCACTTCCGGGATATGAACCTGCCGGACCTGACGGTGGTATCACCCGATGCCGGCGGTGTGGAGAGGGCGAGATTCTTCGCCAAGAAGCTGGATGTGCCGTTGGCGATTGTCGATAAGCGCCGTACGGACATCAATGTCACCGAGGTGATGAACGTGATCGGCGATGTGCGTGGCCGGACGTGCCTGATCCTCGACGACATTATCGACACGGCGGGGACGCTGGTGAAGACGGCGGATGCGTTGCTGGACCAGGGCGCGAAAGAGGTTTACGCGTGCGCCACGCACGCCGTGCTCTCGGGCCCGGCGATCGAGCGCATCCGGGACTCGCGGCTGAAGCAAGTGGTCGTGACGAACACCATCCCTCTGACCGACGAGGCGCAGAAGGTGGACAAGATCAAGGTGCTTTCGATTGCGGGCCTTTTGGGCAGGGCGATCGAGAGCATTCATATGGAGACGAGCGTGAGCTCGCTCTTCAACTAGAAGCAGGGAATGGGTAGTAGGGAATAGATATCAGCGGTGGCGAGCTCACCGTTTTCAACAAAGGGAGCGAGGCTCAACCTCGTGCCCGAAAGGATGAAGTGAGATGGCAGCAACGATTGAAGCAGTAGTCGCGACTCCTCGTGAGGGCAAGTTCAACAAGAATGCGGCGCGCCGCGTACGCGTGGCCGGCAAGATTCCCGCGGTGGTCTATGGCGCGGGGCAGGATGCAGTGGCCGTGACGGTCGACCCGAAGGTGATCACGAAGATCCTTCACTCGGAGTCGGGCCATAACTCGATCTTCGACCTCAACATCGAGGGCGGCAAGGCGACCAAGGCGATGATTGTCGACTGGCAGAACGAGCCCATCAAGGGCAAGCTGCTGCACATCGACCTGAAGCGCATCGCGATGGACAAGGTCATGCGTGTCTCGGTCCCCGTTCAGCTCGTCGGCGTTCCTGTGGGCGTGAAGACGCAGGGCGGAATCATTGAGCATGTACTGCGCGAAGTCGAGATCGAGTGCCTTCCGGGCGACATCCCAAGCCACATCGATGTTGACGTGACTGGTCTTGAGTTGCATGGCGTGGTTCGCATCGCCGATCTTCCCCACTCCGGTTCGATCAAGTTCCTGGGCGACGAAGATGCGACGGTTGCTCACGTCACGATCATCAAGGAAGAGGCTCCGGCTGAGGCCGAGGCTGCTCCGGCAGAGCCTGAAGTTGCGAAGAAGGGCAAGACTGAGACCGCCGAGGCTCCTGCGGCTGACGCGAAGAAGAAGTAGTAAGGCAGGGAGCAGGGAAGAGGGAGTGGGAAGTAGAAGGCTTCCTCTCCTCTTCGCCTGCTGGTTTGGAGAATGTGCGCGTGAAGCTGATCGTCGGACTTGGGAACCCTGGGATCGAGTATCAGTTCACACCGCACAACGCCGGGTTTCTTGCGATCGATCGCATCGCGGACGACTGCGGTGTGGTGGTGAGCAACCGGCGGGGCAGGGCTATGACGGCGAAGGCGAGGTTGGCAGGACATGAGGCTCTGCTGGCGAAGCCGGAGACGTTTATGAATCTCAGCGGGCTTTCTGTGGCCGCTTTGATCGATGAGCTTGGGATCGAGCAAGTCTCAGAGGACGTGATCGTTCTCTACGACGAGCTGGCATTTCCGCTGGGCCAGTTCCGGATCGCGCAGCGCGGTTCGGCCAACGGGCACAACGGAGTGAAGTCGGTCTCCGGTGCGCTTGGGACGGAAGAGTGGATGCGCGTTCGCATCGGAGTCGGGAAACCTGCTCTGGAGGACGGCAGAGAGATTAAGGCGGGAGGCAGGGACTATCTGCTGACGCCGATGCGCAAGCAGGAGCTTGCGGTGCTGGATGAGGTACTCGACCGGGTGAAGGTTGCGGTCGAGGTGGTGTTGACGAAGGGTGTCGGCGCCGCGATGAACGAGTTCAACCGGAGGCCGGAGCCGGAAGGTTGAGTGGTTTTGGAGTGGAGAAGATCGACGGGCTAGCGGCAGCAAAGGGCAAAGACGAAATACCGGGATTCTTCGCTACGCTCAGAATGACGGCATTTTAGATGTCACAACGCAGTAGATTCCATACCGAATCGGCGGAAGAGGCCGGGCGGTGCGAAGCGGAACTTCGCAGAAAGAAGTGAACTGTATGAGCCGTACTTATGAAGTGATGTACATCGTCCGTCCGGACGTGGAAGAGGCAGACCTCGACAAGCTGATCGAAGGCTTCGAGAAGAACGTGACCGACGGCGGCGGTGAGGTGAAGTCGACCGAAAAGATGGGACGCCGTCGGCTGGCGTACACGGTCCGCAAGTTCAATGATGGCTTTTACGTTCTGATGACGATCGCAGCCGAGGGTTCGCTGGTCGGCGAGATCGAGCGCCGTCTGCGCGTCTCCGAGCAGGTGATCAAGTTCATCACCGTTCGCATGGACGAAGAAGAGAAGCGTCTGGCGAAGGTGAAGGCGATCCGCGACACCAAGGTGAAGCGCAGCGCGCTGCCCGTTGCCAGCGAGAGCGCCGCAGCACCGGTTGCCGAGGCTCCCGCTCACGAAGCCGCCGCAGCGGTCTAAGTGCATCGCGCGAAGGCTTGAGGATTCTGCGGCGCTGAAAGGGCACCGCACAACGCAGGACCAATCGCCGGAATCCGCTTCCGTGCTTCCTCTTACGAGGAGCATGTCCAGAGACTCCACGGCGTGTCTGGAGCGGACGACGGCACCAACGAACGAGAGAGGAAATCGACAATGGCTGACGAGACGAACAGCACGCAATCCACTGAGCAGCAGCCGCAGCAACACTCTGCTCCCACATCGCGCCCCGCAGGCCCTGGCGGCCCGCGCCCCCCGCGTCCCGCGGGTGGTCCCGGCGGCGGCCCTGGCGGACGCAAATTCTTTCGCCGCAAGAAGGTCTGCAAGTTCTGCACGGAGAAGATCGACGCGATCTCGTACCGCGACGTTCGCCTGCTACAGGGCTTCGTCGCCGAGCGCGGCAAGATCGTTCCGCGCCGCCTGACGGGCGTGTGCACGCGCCATCAGCGCCGCCTAAGCCTGGCAATCAAGCAGTCGCGCAACATCGCCCTGCTTGCATTCGCAACCCGCTTCTAACTTATTGCCGTCGCGGAATGCGAACGGCTTGAAAGAAATTGGAGAGTTCCATGGAAGTTATTCTGAAGGAAGACGTCAATAAGCTCGGACATCGCGGCGATGTGGTGAAGGTCGCCGACGGCTACGGGCGCAACTACCTGCTGCCGGAGAAGCTCGCGATCGAGGCGACGGCGGCCAACAAGGCTGTGATCGAGCAGATGAAAGGCTCGGCGATTCGCAAGTCGGCCAAGGAGAAGGTCACGGCGGAAGAGCTGTCGACGCAGCTCTCGGCTGTCGAACTGGTGTTCGAGCGCAAGGTCGGTGAGAACGACCACCTGTTCGGTTCGGTCACGTCGAGCGACATCGCACACGAGCTTGAGGCGAAGGGCTACACGGTGGACCGCCGTAAGATCTCGCTGGACGAGCCGCTGAAGTCGCTGGGCGAGTACCACGTTCCCGTGAAGCTGCACCGCGAGGTGACGGCGCACGTAAAGGTGACCGTCAAGGGCGACCAGGTCCAGGAAGCGGTTGCCGCAGGTGCTGCTTCGGCAGAGTAGCAGAAGTGCCGCAAATGTTTCCGGCCTCCCGGTACTCCGGGAGGCCGGAGCCGTTTTGTTGTGTCTTCGGCGCTTCCCTGAAGAGGGGAAGTTCCGTGAGATTTTAGTAGTATCGAGCCGAGTAGTCCGGTAGAGTGCCTCCATGAGGCCGATCGACGCCGGGCAGTGGGCGCATACGATACTTCGTTTTTCGCGTCTGGCGGTCGCACTTCTGGCTGCGGCGTTTATAGCGCTTTTTTATTACATAGCGATCCATCGATTTCGCTTTCCATTGCAACTGGAGTGGATTGAAGGCGCGGTGCTCGATATGGTCCGGCGCGCAGCGAACCATCAGCCTGTTTATGCAGCGCCGGGCAGGATGTATGTCGCCCTGATCTACACGCCTGTTTACATCTACGTGAGCGCATGGCTGAGCCGTTTGATGGGAGTCAATCTCATCACGCTGAGAGTAGTAAGCATACTGGCAACGACGGGATGCCTTATCGCGATCTTCTCTTATGTGAAACGCATCACTCGCGATAACTTTTCCGCGCTACTCGCCTGCGGGTTGTTTGCTGCGCTCTATGCCCAGAGCGGGGCATGGTACGACCTGGGGCGCGTGGACATGCTATATCTCTTGTTCCTTCTTCTCGCGCTGGATGCATCTCAACGGGGCCTGTCGATTTGGTCGGCGATTGCGTTTGCGCTGGCCTTCCAGACGAAACAAAGCGCGGCCATCATCGCTCTCTTTGTATTGGCGCATGAGCTCCGCCGTCCAAGGAAGATGATTGCGGGACTTGGGACATTCGCTCTGACGGCAGGGCTTTCTTCATGGTGGTTCAACCGGGAGAGCCTGGGGTGGTACCGCTACTACACTGTGTTCCTTCCGTCGCATCACTCATGGATGATGTCGAAGGGCGCGACCTACATATTGCACGATCTGATCGCTCCACTCGGCATCGCTTTGTTGTTGATCATGGCAGCGTCGATACCGGTACTGCTGCACAGGACGCCCGATCGCAGGCAACTGTATTTTTATGTATTTTCGGCGGCTGGAATTCTTATCTCGACGCTGTCGTCGCGCTTGCACCTCGGAGGTTCAACGAACGTCGATCTACCTCTTTATGCTGGAGTCTGCGTCTTGTTCGGATTGAGCATCTCAACGATCCTCGCATGGGGTTCCACGTTGCAGTCGCCTGCGTCCGATGCGTTGCAGGCGACGCTTATGGTTGCGTGCGGATTGCAAATGATCCAGTTGTTTCATGCTCCCCGAGAGTTCATTCCTACACAAGCTCAGTTCGCTTATGCGCATGAAGTCGATCAGAGCCTTCATGCGATGCGCGGCGAGATATTCGTCTTTCACAATGTGGCAGACTCCGGTTCGAGCGGAGAGCGGCAGTTGGCAAACTGGATGGCAATATGGGACGTGTTGCGGGCCGATCGCGGACCTGCCGGGCAGGGACTGCGAGCGGAACTCATCGACTCGTTTAAGCAAAAGGAATACGCAGGGGTGCTTTCGGAAGATGTGCCCAATGAGCTGGATCCCTGGGAAGTCGATTCGCTGAAGCCAATCGCCGATGCCGCCGCAGCCGCCTACCCAAAACAGGAACGCATCGTTCCACTGAACGAATGGACAAGCTTTTACTTCAATCAAGCGACGCCTTCGATTCGCCCGCAGTTTCTGTACAAACCGAGATAACGGCCATGAATGGAGAACGAGATGAGTGCAGAGATGGTACCGGCAGCGGAAGTTCCCACGCCAGACAACATTCTTCAGACTGGCTTCGCGTTCTGGGCGTCGAAGACGCTTTTGAGCGCGGTTGAGATGGGCGTATTTACAGAACTGGCCCATGGCCCACAACCCTTTGCCATGTTGGCGGGAAGGCTCGGACTGCATGAGCGGTCGGCGAAGGATTTTCTGGATACGCTGGTTGCGCTTGGCTTTCTCAAGCGCGACGGAGAGACGTACTCGAATACGGCTGAAACCGACCTGTTTCTGGATAAGCGGAAGCCGGGCTATGTGGGCGGCATCCTGGAGATGGCGAGTGTGCGGGTGTTCGGGTTCTGGAACAACCTGACCGAGGCCTTGCGTACGGGGCAGCAGCAGAACGAGGGGAAGGACGGTCCGGCGACCTTTGAGGCGCTGTATGCCGATCCGGCACGGCTGCGAGGCTTTCTGGAGGCGATGTCGAGCATCAGCCACGGAGCGAACATGGAGATTGCGCGGAAGTTTCCGTGGTCGAAGTACAAGACGTTCGCCGATATGGGTGCGGCACAGGGCGATCTGGCGACACAGATCGCGCTAGCGAACCCGCATCTGAAGGGCATCGGGTTCGACCTGGCCGAGGTCGGGCCGATCTTCGAAGAGTATGTTGCGGCGAATGGTGTAAGCGATCGTGTGCGGTTTCAGCTGGGGAGCTTCTTCAGCGAACCGATGCCGAAGGCTGACGTGATTACGATGGGGCATATTCTTCACGACTGGAACCTCGAAGAGAAGAAGATGCTGGTTAAGAAGGCGTTCGAGGCGCTGCCCTCAGGCGGGGCGCTGGTGGTGTATGACTCGATCATCGACGACGATCGCTCGAAGAATGCGTTTGGGCTGATGATGAGCCTGAACATGCTGATCGAGACGGAGGGCGGTTTCGACTATACGGGTGCAGATTGCCAGGGATGGATGAAGGAGGCAGGGTTCGGTGAGACGTATGTCGAACACCTGGTGGGCCCCGATTCGATGGTGGTGGGGATCAAGCCGTAGCTGCGCTGCTAGAGTACCCAGGCCTGTCGGCCTGGGCTGTTATGTGACGGGCCTTCGGCCCTGAAGACTACACCTGCGAGGAAAATGCTCTAGAGATGGCGGTAGCAGGCGAGGAAGACGATGAGGGCGGTGACGGCTCCGAGGATGACGTCGAGCGCGTAGTGATAGCGGCCGATCACCGCTCCCAGCGAGATCATGATGGCAATGATGAGAAAGGTCGCGCCCAGATATGGAGCGTAATGAAGGAGCACGAGGGCGATGGCGAACGCCGAAGCGACATGTGCGCTGGGGAATGAGATGGCGTGAATGCTTCCGTGTTTCAGCAGCCAGCGATTGAAGATTCGGCCTTTGTTGGCGGGTGCCACGGTGGCAGGCTGGTTGTTGACGAGTGAGCGGGGTGGGTATGCGGGGACGAACGGTGTGACGGCATAGCAGATATACGTTGCGAGGAGCAGGACGAGCCAGAAGCCGTTGATTCTCTCGCGCAGTCCTGCAGCGTAGATGGCGGTGACGCCGAGAGGCACGAGGGGATAGCAGGAGAGGTAGGCCATCTCCAGAATGAAGCCGATGAGGTTGCGACTGGTGCCCGAGGTGTGGGCGATGTGCGGGAGCAGTCTGCGGTCGAAGGCGAGCAGCCGATTCTCGATGGCATGGTTTGGCTCGCGGAAGAACTGGCCCGTCTGCCAGTACGGAATAAGAAAGAGAACGACGGTGAGGCAGTCGAGAACGACCTCAAATTGATTGGGTGCGAGTGCTGAAGATGCGAGGTGTGCGAGAGCGATCGCTGTAGCAGTGACTGCGGCGAGCCCCGTTACGGCCCATCGACGGCGTAGTGGAAGCGGGTGTGAGACGAGAGGAGCCAGCCACGATGCGACTGCGAAGATGAAAGCCGAGCCGAGTTGGATCCATTCGGAGGCACGCATCGCTGAGGTGCTTCAGGATACACCCGCGTTGTGACTGCTTTGGAAGCGTTACTCGTACTTGAGGGTCTGGACGGGGTCGAGGCGGGCGGCGCGGTTGGCGGGAAGCGTTCCGAAGAGGATGCCGACGAGCATGGAAGTTCCAAGAGCGATGACGGCTGACCAGGCGGAGACAGGAATCTGGAATGGGGTGAGCAGGCGCACGCCGAGAGGGATCGCGAGGCCGAGGAGTGTGCCGATGACTCCGCCGGAGAGCGACAAGAAGACAGCTTCTGTAAGGAACTGCAAACGGATCTCGTGACTGGTAGCGCCGAGGGCCTTGCGGATGCCGATCTCGCGAATACGCGCCTGCACGTTGGCAAGCATGGAGTTCATAATGCCGACACCTGAGACGACGAGGGTGATGGCAGCGGCGAGCGTCAGCACGAGCGTGAGCATGTCGGCGATCTGCGCCATGACGTGGAGCACCTGCTGCATGGTGAAGGCGGTGTACTGCGACGTGGAGCGGTGACGGCTCTTGATAACAGAGAGGATCTCCTTCGAGGCCGGTGTGACGTCGGCGGCGTTGGCCATGCTGAAGAAGATCTCTTTCACGGTGTCGGTTCCGGTGAAGTAGCGTGCGACCGGGTAGGGGATCAGGATAGTTTGATCGGAGACCTCGGACTGGCCAAAGGTGTCGATGCGCATGTTGAATACGCCGATGATGGTGAAGGGTATGCCGGTGATGTTGATGGTGTGTCCGACGGCGGCAGAGCTGGAACCATAGAGCGCGCGGGCCAGAGGCTCGACCATGACGGCGACTTTTGCATGAGTGACGGTGTCCTGGTCGTCGAAGAAGCGGCCGGAGATCTGAGCGAGGTTGCGCACGATGCGGTACTGCGGCGAGACGCCGAGGATCATGGTGTTCTTAGTGATGCCTCCGCCCATGGAGACGATGTCGTGAAGCTCGAGCATGGGTGAGGAGGCGATGATGCCAGGGACTTGTTCACGGACGGCAGCTTCGTCTTCGCGCGTCATAAAGTCGGGCGTGGAGGTGTTGTCGGGGCCTACACGGTCGCCGCCGTTGTACTGCATCTCGATCATGGTGGGGCCGATGGAGGCGAGCAGGTTGAGGGCGTACTGCTTGCCGGTAAGGCCGAGCGTGACGACGAGGATGATGGAGGCCGAACCGATGATCATGCCGACCATGGTGAGCACGAAGCGCACCTTGCTGGCTTTGAAGCTGTCGACGGCGAGGCGGACGACCTCGCTGAACATCATGGTGGAACGCGCGCTGGCGAGTGTCTTCTCAAACGAGGAGAGCCTTGTCTTGGGGGGGGCCGCGGGTTTGGGAGGATGAGCGGTGGAAGCCATGCGCCGAAGTCCTGAAAATTAGACGCTTTCAGTATCGCAGCGATGCACGTGTTTTCGCTATTGTCTGGGTCTGTTCAGCGAGTTTGAAGGGAACCGGGGTGCCATTTTTCAAAGAAACAGGCAAATGATTGCACTTGACACTGCGATTTTATGGGCGGAATATCGAAGTCCCTCCCTGTTGTCAGTATTCCGGCCCTGCTGTAACTTACGCGTTTCTACGTCCGCTTCGCGTGGGCGTTCGACGGCGGTCTTTGGAAGAGATTCCAGGTGCTCATCATGGCGAAGAAGGCAGTTCTGATTGCTACGGTTGTTACGTCACTCCTTGCAGGTTTGGGAGAGAACGCTTTTGGTCAGAATGCCGTCAAGTTGTTCGGATCGACAGTGGTTCGCCCGTCGACGCAGGGAGCGTCGTGGGCTGCGCCGGCGACGTTCAACAGTGCGACGGTGAGCCTAAGCTGCAATACGACGAGCGGGCCCCCGACGGCGGTGCTGTCGTCAACGCCCGATGGTATGGGCAAGGTTCTCGTCGATAACTTCATGAATGTGTCGGTGACCGTGGGTACAGCGACGACTAGTGCGGTGAATGTGTGCAAGGGTGGAACGCAGGACCCGGCGCAGGGAGCGCAGAACTGCTTCAACCAGACGTATCAGAATGCTGCGCCGGGAATGGTTGGCGCGGACATGGACGGATATACCGCGACGGGCGGGGTCGCTCCGCTGGATGTGAGTGGGTTTCTGGTCTCGGGAGACCAGAAGATCAGGATCGACCTGGTGGATGCCGGAGTTCTGCTGGCGAATGCGTCGTTGTACCTGGTCACGAGCTGCACGCAGGGCGGCGTGACAGGGCCGGCGAAGATCTCGGGTAATCCTATATCGAGCAACAATCCGGCGCCAGGTCAGTTGAATCAGGACTACGACTTCAATTCAACGCCGGGGCAGACGGTAGGGTTTACCTATGACCTGACGCAGGCCCAGACGGACGGGAAGCTGACGATTGCGGAGGGGACGATTCCAAGCACGAGCGACTCCCCGCTGGACCCGCTGTTGTGGCAGAACCAGTATGCGGCAGGGACTTCGTTTGCTACGTCGAGTTGCGTGGTGCATACGGGAGAATTGCTGAATGGAAGCCCTGCCTGCAAGCTGTACACGCTGACCTGCCAGGTGGGAACCGGATCGGCTGCGGCGGGAGCGTTGTGTCCCTTGTCGGAGCTGAAGAATGAGGTCTTCTCCGATACATTTACGGGACCTGCCTTTACGCTGCCGGATATCACAGGGCCGAACGGCAGGACATATCACCAGGGCGTTGGTTTCCTGATGGCGGGCGAGGGCTGGACGGGTGGACCCTGCGTGTTCGATCCAGCCTCCGGGTTGACGGATAGCTGTCCGCAGAACCTGCTGACGAACCTGACGTCGGTGAGTTCGGCCAGTGCGGCACCGGCGGTGAAGACAACAGCCTTGAGGATGGTTACTGCCCTTGCAGCGGCCGCAGACGACTTTGTAGACGACTTCGATGGAACGGGAACGCATCCGAACTCGACGTTCATCTCGGTCGCGCAGGTGCCTGAAGATCTGACGACGGTGATGGTGCAGGGAGCGCATCCCGGGGGATGGGTGAACTCGCGCACGGTGAAGGTAGGCCTGGTCAGCGAACCGCCTGTGCTGCCGAACACGGTGCCGAACTACCAGAACTTTGTGGCTTCGCCGATCAAGAGCATCACCTATGGCCTTTCGCCGGCGAACATGGTTCCGCCTACAAAGTTTGCGGTGCCGGGAGATGTGACGCTGGCGAATCCTGCGGGCTGTCCGACGCCTGCGATACAGGCGAGTGTATTTGCGCCGGCCTCGCAGACGCTGACGGCTGCGGCGGATGGAATGTACGCGCTGCACTACTTCGCACAGGACTGCGCAGGAACAGAGGAGTTGCAGTTTACCTCCGTAGGATCGGGAGGATGGTCAACGAGCTTTTACACCGTGCCGTTGAATGTGGATACGGTGGCTCCGGTAGTGGCAAGCGGGCCGGCCTTTTCGGTGGCTCCGGTGACGATCAATGGGGCGCCAGATTCCTTCACTCTGAATCAGCAGGTGAATGTGAGTTACAGTTGCACGGACGATCGCGCTGGTGTGGCGGTGTGCGGAGCGAAGAGCTATGGCGCGCCAGGCACGTTGAATACGGGGACGCTGACGTATCCGCTGGATACATCATCCGCCGGCAGGAAGACGCTGACGGTGGTGGTGACGGATGCCGCGGGCAATGCGGGCACCCCGGTTTCGGTGACGTATAACGTGGTCGCGACCGGGCAGGCCGATCTTGCAATTGCTCAGATTGCCAGGCGAAGCGTAAAGAGCGGCGCGAAGCTTTCTTACGACATGCTGGTGCTGAATCTTGGGCCGAAGACCGCGGATAGCGTTGTGATTAAAGATGCCATCCCGAGGGGAACGACTTTTGTCAGCGCGGGGTTTGAGAGCATCTCGTGCGCGCTGTTTGGCGGATGCAGCGAGCCGCCGCGGGCGTCGTCGTGCTCGGCTTCGGGGAGTACGGTGGTGTGCAACGCGGGCCAGTTGAAGCCGCTGTCGCGTTTCTCGTTAGATGGCATAGGTGTGCAGGTTGTGGTCAGGGTGAATGCTGCGGCAGGGGCAGTGCTGGTGAATACGGCAACGGTGGGAAGCTCGAACAGCGATCCAAATCCTGGAAACAACACTTCGACTTGGAAGACAACGGTGAAGTGAAGGTTCTGGATGCTGCTGGATTTAGCGTCTGGTGGTAATTGTCTGGGTGCAGTCCCTGTAGATCGCATTCAGGTCGGCGCGCTGCAGAAGCTTGTCGCTGCCGGCAATGATGCGGACGTCGTCGAGCCCTTTGAGAGCGTGGCTGCAAAAGCTGGATGCTTCTTCGAGATTGCTCTTCGAAGTAAGGCTCATCAGGTAGTAGATGCGGGCTGCTTGCAGCTTCATGCTTGCCTTCTCGGTGTCGCTGAGATTGGCGAGGAGAATCTGGCGTGCCCGTGCATTGTCGCCACTACCGATGAGTATCTCAGCGTGAGTCATTGAGATCTGAATTCCAAGCGTGCGGGGAAGGGAGATCGCTTTGCCGGCATAGGGAGCGAGCGCGCTGTCGGCTTCCTTTCGATTGCCTTGCATGAGAGAAGTGCGCGAAAGATTGAGTCGCAGGCGCGCTGCGGTGGGTTTATCGTCACGACGGCCAAGGGCCTGAAGAGCACGTTGGAAGATTTGGCGGGCTTCAGGAAAATTGCCGCGGTAGAAGGCGATCTCGCCCTGTGTGTTGAGAATCTGCGCGGCGAGCGCTTCGTTTTTCAAGTCGCGGGCAGCAGCCTGGGCGGGTTCCAGCGCAGTTGCCGCCTCGTCAAATTTGCCGGCGCGTGCGAGAGTGACGGCAAGTTCATTCTGTATGGAGGCGTAGTCGCGGCTCTTCTGGTCACCCAGATCCTTGAGTGCTTTGAGGGAGTCCTGTATCGATTTGACTGCGGCGCCATAGCGTCCTTCGTCGGCGAAGATGAGACCCATGTAGCGCGAGACGAATGCTCCTTCGCGTGGATCGTTGGCCTTGCGCGTGAGGTCGAGGGCGCGAACGAAGGACTTGAGCGCATCGTCGTACTGACCATCGTAGGCATAGGTGCGGCCAAGGCCGGCGAGGGCGTCGGCGAGGAAGCCGGGCACGGCGAGCTTCTCGCGAAGCTGAAGCGCCTGCTGGTAGTAAGTGAGTGCGCTGCCGGTGTCGCCGCGCGATTCATAGACGGAAGCGATGTTGGAGAGCGAGAGGGCCTCGAAGTTTTCGTCGCCGCTCTCGCGCTGTACGCGCAAGGCCTCCTGAAAGGCCTGTAGCGCCTGGTCGCTTTGGCCGAGGTCGGAGAGGAGCGAGCCCATGTCCATCAGGGTGTCGCCGACTTCTTTGTTCATGCCGATCTCGCGCAGAAGACCCAAAGCTTTTCGATAACTTGCGAGGGCGCCATCATTGTTACCGGAGGATGCCTGAACCTGCGCCATTTCAGCGAGCGCAGCCGCTACGCCACGTTTTTGGCCGATGCGCTCGTTGATGGCGATGGAGTCTTCGTAGTTGTGGAGAGCATCGGCGGGCTTGTTGAGGAGCCGGTAAGAGATGCCGATGGCGAGAAGGACGAGCGCTTTGGATTCCTGATTGTCGGTTTGAATGGCGAGCGAAAGGGCCTGGTTGAGCGGGTCGAGCGCTGCCTGCGGGTTGTTGCTGGTGATTTCGATAACGCCCATCTGCCAGAGACCGCGGATGCTCTTTGGATCTTCTTTGAGAAGGCTCGCGGTCTGGGCGCGTGCCTTGCCGTAGTCGCTGGTCTCTATATAGAGCGAGCCGAGGACATATTTGAGGTCTTCATCGCCGGGGAGATTGCGGGCGAGGCTTTCGTAGGTCTCGATGGCTTTGTCGTTCTGCTGCGTGACGCGAAAATTGTTGGCCTGGATGAGACGCCGTGCGAGCGGCGGAAGTTTTTGCGAGTCGGCTAGCTCCATCGCGCGGCGGGAGACCTGCACCGCTTCTGCCTCGTAACCGAGTTCGTCCTTGACGTGCGCAAGAAGAGCGTAGGCGAGCGCGAAGCGGGTATCGGAATCAATGGCGGCTGAAAGCAGGGCTTGTGCGTCGATGTTCCTGCCCGCGCGCGTCATCGCCACAGCCTCGTTATAGTCGCGCAGTGCGGCGACAGAGGTCGAGGTTGGCTGGATGGATTGCGCAGCGGCAGCCTTCTGATCGGATGATGACAGCGAGAGGTTTTGTCTTATGGATTCGGCAAGCGTGTTGATCGCAGCGGGAAGGTCTTTTTCAAGCGATTGCGCTTTGAGTGACGTGGTATGGCTGTTCTTTAGGTCTTCAATTGTGACGTCGATGGATATCTGGTCGCCGATGCGGTTGTACTGGCCGGAGACGACGGTGTCGGCAGAGGTGAACTGGGCGAGCCGCCGCAGCATGGGTTCGTCGATGATGGACTGAGGCGACAGGCGCAGGTCGGCGTAGACCTGACGGATTCGTTCAGGCGAGACAGAGTGGAGTTGCGTGGACTGGCCGATTGCAGTTGCAATCATGTCGGCGAGGCTGACGCTCATCCAGTCGATGCCGGAGATATTGGAGGCATTGCGAAGTGGAAAGACGGCGAGCGAAAGAGCAGGGCCTGCGGATGCAGTCTGTATCTGCGCAGAGCGGTTGTGAAACTTGTCGTAGGAGAGATAACCTGTAAGCAGAAGCGCGACGATGACGAGAGCGGTAAGGGTCTTCCAGGATTTACGAAGCTCGGAGCCAATGATGGTGAGCTTCGATGGGGGTTCAGCAGGAATACGAGCGAGAGATTGCCCGGCTTCGTAGGCGTCGAGATCGGCGATAAGCCCTGTCGCGTTCTGGTAACGGAGAGCGACATCGCGCGCAAGGCATCGGCAGACGATGTTTGAGAGCGGTCGAGGAATGGATTGGTCGCTGTCGGCGAGGGGCGCGACATCCTGCTGGGTGCGCAAGACCAGGCTTGCGATACCGCTCTGCGCCTGGAAGGGCGAGTGTCCGGAGAGCAGCTCGTAGAAGATGATTCCGAGCGAGAAAATGTCTGAGCGCTGGTCGATCTCTGAGGCGAGTGCCTGCTCGGGCGACATGTACTCCATGGTCCCGACGATATTGCCGGACTGGGTGAGGCCATTGTCATCGACGGTGCGGGCGAGGCCGAAGTCCATGACAAGGACGCGGCCGCCGGATTCGCACATGATGTTCTGCGGCTTGAGGTCACGGTGGATGACGCCGACGGCATGCGCTGCCTCGAGCGCCTTGGCGACCTGCCGAACGATGGTGATGGCCTCGGCAGGCGGAAAGCGGCCGCGATCGAGGAGATCGGCGCGAAGGTCGCATCCCTCGATGTACTCCATCGTAATGAACTTGAGACCGTCGGCCTCGCCGAGGTCGTAGATGCGGATGACGTTGCGGTGGGTGACGTTGCTCGAGAGCAGGATCTCCTGCTTGAAGCGCTCGATGATGTCGGGGTCGCGGGCGAGTTCAGGGCGGATGACTTTGAAGGCGACGAGGCGGCCCAGGGCGAGATCGCGAGCTTTGTAGACCTCGCCCATTCCTCCAACACCGACCATCTCGATGATGGTGTAGCGGTTGCCGATGATGGTGTCGGGGGCGAGGCGCGCTGAGTGTGGAGAAGACGATACAGAAGAACTGCGAGGCGGCGGCGAGTAGAGATTGCCGGGATCGATGTTGAAGAGGGTCGGCAGCTCGGAGGAGGAGGTTTCGCCGGATGGAGATGTGCGAACTCCGCCAGCGCCTGTACTGGGCTTATCCGCACGCCGGGTTCGCTGGTCGTCGGCCATGAGATTGAAGTAAATGAACTAACTGCACATCATATGCTCTCCTGCGTAGCTTTATAAGTGCCTTGGAGAGGGTCGAGTGTCAATGCTTGAAGAACGGGGCCCGGCGGGAGCTTTGGAATATCCCTGAGGTAAACTATTGACAGCGCTCATGCGGAGGGATGTGTGAGCGGTTGAAACAGGCGGTCTTGAAAACCGCTTTACCTTAACGGGTAACGGGGGTTCGAATCCCTCTCCCTCCGCCATTTCATCTTGCGCATCGCTTTCTCTCCCCTTCTTCCACGCGTGAAGGTGTAGGTATGGCCGGAGCCGCCTCCCCACACGTTGGAGTCTGTCGTCGTAAGGACGACATGGTGAAGATCGAACCAGTCGTAGTGCAGCCGCTCCCAGATTCCGCCAGAGCCTTCCGTCACATCAGCCTACGTGCTGTCCAACTGATGCACCTGAAGATACTCGTCGGCGCTGTTGCCGAACAACTTCGCCCGGCCCGGCCCGAAGTCCGTAAGCCCGGCAACGTACTGCTCAGGCGCGAGGGCCAATGCTAACTCCTTTCCGAACCCTATGAGGTGTCGGCAATGCTGAGTTTAAAACTGCAAATGGCAAAACTCTTCACGTCATGCTCAGGTTCGCTTTCGTTTACTTCCGCGGCGCCTCATTGTCGACGAACTTTCCAGCAATGTGAGGTGGAGGCGCCACCGAGTGCCTCAGTTTTAGCAATGTCTCAAGAACAACGTGTTTTGCAGGACTATCGTCGCCTTGTCTACGATCAAGCAATAAGCGAGCGGCAGTCGTACCAAGTTGGTAGCCTGACTGGGAAACAGACGAGAGGGAAGGATTTGTGGTTTCGGCCAGGTCAAGGTCATCGAAGCCAATGATGGATACATCCTCGGGACAACGAAGGCCTGCCTCGCGGACAGCCAGCAAGGCTCCCAATGCAATCATGTCGTTGCCCGCGAAGATTGCCGTCGGTCTCGGAATCAGACGCAACAAAATAAGAGTTTTAGCATGTCCTCCTTGCTTATCGAAACTTGTCTCCTGAGAGTATTCAGGAGACAAGTGAAGTTTTGCTTCCTTTATTGCGCGCTTGAAACCTACAAGCCGCTCCTTTGAATTGGTAAGGTGTAGAGGCCCTGTGATAGTTGCTAGCCTGGTGTGCCCCAGTTGAAGCAAATGCCGAGTTGCGTTGTAAGCTCCTACCTCGTTATTTGCGGTGACGCTATCACCGCTCCAGTTTTTGGGAAGCCGGTCGACACACACCACTCCCGTGCCGGCTTGCCGGTATGACTCCGCCTGTTTCGCAAGTTCACTGAAATTCGACGGAATTACGATGAGGCCTGCTGGCAGGTAGGTTCGCAACTCGTTCAGGTGAATTATCTCTTTGGAGTGATCGTTGTCCGTGTTGCAGAGGATCAGACGATATCCGTTCGAGAAGGCCACATCTTCCGCGCCTCGAACGACGGCGGGGAAGAAGGGATTCGTGATGTCGGGAATGATCATCCCGATCGTGTTGGTTGTATCGCGTCGTAGACCGCGTGCCAGTTGGCTAGGCTGATATCCAACCGATTGAACAGCCTCAAGCACACGGGTTCGCTTCGGTTCTCGAACTTTAGCGGTATTGTTGAGCACATGGGAGACCGTGCCCAGAGATACCCCTGCCATTCTGGCGATATCATGCATGTTGGCCATAACGCCTTCTCCATCAGGCTTTAGGAGCCTGGTCGCAAAGTGACTGAGACCCAGGAACCAATCTAACCTCTTATTTGAAACAATTCAATTCATGAATGGAACCCTTCCATTTTGCTCGATAGACCGAGTGCAGTTGTGTTCTCAGCATCTTGGCGTACGCGTGAGGATGGGAAAAACAAAAGCCTTGACAACAATGCTAGATTCCAGTTATTTTTTGTCTGTAATTTTGAAACCTTTCAAAATAATATGAACATTGCTTTCCAGTTGAGCTCCTGCCTATGTCTTTCTGGCAGTCGGTATGGCCTGTTTATGCTCCGCTTTCTTGGTGTCCCTCTTAGGGAACAAAGGGTGCTCGATCACGGCATTTTGAAAGTTTCAAACTTCTTGTATTTTCGGAGACGCAGATCTCCGATCTCTCGATGAATGGAAATGGAGGCTGAATCATGAACAGGAAAGCTATTAGTCATCGGCGATATCTACAACTCCGGCTGGCCGGATGGTCATTGATGTTTACGTTGACTGCAATGCTTTGGGTAAGTTCAGCAAACGCCCAGGCGACGAATGCCCAGATATCTGGCAGGGTTGTCGACCCAACTGGAGCTGTCATTCCCAATGCATCCATTGAGATCCAAAATACTGGAACCGGTTTAGACCGCACCGTCATCACTGCAGCGACCGGTGAATACGTCATTCCTTCCCTGCCAGTGGGAACCTACAAGCTGACGGTTGTGGCACCAGGGTTCAAGAACTACACCCGGTCCGGGATCATTCTTGAAGCCGGACAGAGTGCTCGCCTGGATGCAACCCTGCAAATAGGAAGCGCCAATGAAACCATTCAGGTCTCAGAGTCGACGGTGCAAGTGGATACCAGCTCGGCGACTATCCGTACTGAGATTGATAACACCCAGATCAAAGAGCTTCCCCTCAATACCCGCAATACGCTGCAACTGATCACCCTCGTGCCCGGAGTAGGGAACGCCACCCTGCCCGCCGCAGTGATAAACCAGCGCAACGGACCGACATTCAACGTGAACGGAAGCCGCGTCAACGGCAGTCAAGTCTCACTTGACGGCGCTATCTTTGTAACCGGCCTCTATAACCGCCCAGCAAACCTTACGAATCCTGACTCGATCGGCGAATTTTCGCTGCTTACAAATAGCTATGGCGCAGAATTGGGACACGCGTCAGGAGGAGCATTCATAGCAGTTAGCAAAGCGGGAACTAACTCGTTCCACGGATCAGTATGGGAGTTTCTTCGCAACGACGCCCTCAACGCAAGAAACTGGTTCGCGCCGCCGCCGGCGGCAAAACCGATATTGAAACAAAACCAATTCGGCGTCGCCGGCGGCGGACCAATCCTGAAGGACAAGGCCTTCTTCTTCGCCACCTACGAGGGCCTGCGAATTCACCAGGTAACTCTTGAGAACCTCGCCACCATAACTCCGGCTCAACGTAATGGGGACTTTAGCGCCGTTTCGACACAACTCCACGATCCGTATAAGGCAACCTGCGGTACAAATGGCAATGGTCCGGGTACTGGTACCACTCCCTGTAATTACACTGCCGCCAATGGATATGCAGGCAAAAATCAAATCCCCAAGAGCGAATGGGACACAATGTCGCTGGCTTTCATGAACACCTACATACCCGTTCCAACTCTGCAAGCCTCCGGCCTGTGGGCGAATACCGACCAGGTGCCAACCCCTACCACCGGCAACCAATACACGATCAGAGGCGATTACCGCGTAACGAAGAACGATCAGGCATACGTCCGTTTCTTCCATATGGTTACCTCGGCTGTAACTGGTCCTCCATATTCCGCCATCATTTCCTCGAAGTTCGGCGATAACTTTGCGAACGCCAATTGGGGTACTACCGTCAGGGACACGCACACCTTCACACCCAATCTGATTGGCGACTTCGGATTTTCGGACACGAATCTCTCGACCACCGGCACGCCCTTCGGAACAATCGTAACGGGGGCGCAAATGGGCGCTCAATATAATACCGGCGGATACAACGTCTCCCCGCTGGTGACAGTATCTGGCGTCACAAGCTTTGGTTCAGGGAGTCCGTGGTACGAGAATACGGCTTTGAAACAAGCCGACGCAAAGCTGTCGTGGGTCAAGGGAAGGCACCTATGGCAGTTCGGTGCGATGGCCCTTCGTGAAGCAGAGCATATCGAATGGACCCACACGAACTCCGCCGGAAATCCAACCTTTAGCGGCGTGCAGACGGGAAATAATTGGGCCGACTATCTTATTGGTAAGCCTATTAGCTTCGGACAGTACACTCCCTATTACGGTAACGAGCATTCCGTGGAAGCGGGATTCTATGCTCAAGATACTTACAAGGTATCGTCCCGGCTGACACTGAATCTGGGCATACGGTGGGATCTCTTCTTCCCCTGGGTAGAATTTAACCACAACTCTCCTACCGTTACTTTCGATCCCAGTTTTCATTCCACGCGCTTCCCAACCGCGCCTCCAGGCCTCGCGTTTCCTGGAGACCCTGGAATCCCGCCTGGAACCATATTCATGGACAAAGGTGACTTTGCGCCACGTCTTGGATTTGCCTACGATGTCTTTGGCGATGGAAAGACAGCGGTTCGCGGCGGATATGGCATCTTCTATAACGCTCCGGGTGCCATCACCATGGCCAATGAAATTGAGGCGCCGCCCTTCGAGACGCAACTGGTGTTTACCCCGAATACTTTCACCGATCCCTACGGTGGGACTGGGTACACGAATCCATTCCCATACCCCTACCTCAACCCTGGAAAGAATCCGCTTTGGCCGTTTCCGGCGCAGTTTTACTCGCCCGATCCGCATATCAAGAATGCGTTCACGCAACAATACAATTTCAATGTGCAGCGTGAGTTGCCGAAAGAATTCATGGTGCAGGTCGGCTATGTAGGAAGTCACGGAGACCGGTTGTGGAATGGAAACCAGGCGAATGCCGCTCCGTACTCTGCGGGCGGAACGGCCGCGAATGCGCAGTCGCGCCGTCCGTTCCTGCCCCAGTATTACGCTGGCATCACGAGAATAGCCAATATTGGATTCTCCAATTACAACTCCCTGCAGATCACCGCACGGAAGCGCTTTTCAACGGGTTACACTATGCAATTCGCGTATACGTTCGCGAAGTCCCTCGACTCAGGCTCCGTTGCCGATGCGGATGGTGGAACTGCGCAAAATCCGGCCAGCCCCATTGCCGGCGAATATTCCAGGTCTGACTTCAATCAAAAGCATCTATTGCGCGTCAACGGGGTTTGGAATCTTCCGCAGTTCGAGAATCTGCGCCTTGCAAAATATGTCGTAGGTGGATGGATGCTTTCAGGAATTGTGAGTTACAGCAGCGGTACTCCCTTCTCGCTGACTACCGGGTCAGCAGCGCCGTGGCTAGGAGCGGGCCGGGATATTGGAGCCCTGCGCCTGAATGCGACGGGCACGAATCCCTGTGCAGGTTGCGGCAGCCGGGACTCGTGGGCTAGAGCGGGATATTTCAACACCGCAGCCTACGGCTCACCACTCCTTGCACCTTACACCTACGGAACCTTTGGCAATAGCGGACGCAACAGCCTTGTCGGGCCCTCGTCATTCAATACCGATATGAGCGCTGCGAAGAACTTTCCGTTCTTGAAGCGTGAAGGTGCCAGGATTCAATTGCGTGCGGATATCTTCAATCTGTTCAATAGGGTGCCTTTCAACAACCCAACAACATCGTTAGCGTCGTCCGTTTTCGGCAAGATCACTTCCGCCGGAGCAGCAAGGCAGGTTCAACTTGCGCTGCGGTTAGAGTTCTAGTCTCCAGTTAGCTCGAGATCCAAAAGGAGTCAAAATTTGAGACAGGCGTGAGATATCCCGGAGCAAGCAGGTACTTAGTGCCTGCTTGCTCTGAAAGCATTCAAATAAGTTGTAGATGAAGACTTCCGGACAAATCGGGCATTCGTCCGATTGCCGGCAGTCGCGAAGGCCAGCTTATCGAGCTCAGTACGGATTGTCTTTTTTGATTGCACTTGTCTCATTGAAAAGGAAGCGCTCAATGTATCAGCCTGAGACGTACGGTATTGCACTTCTGTTCATGATCCTCAGCATGCTTTGCTGGGGATCATGGGCCAATTCTATGAAACTTTGTCCTGGTTATCGATTCCAACTGCTTTACTGGGACTTCATTGTAGGACTGATTGGCGGAGCAGTTCTGTGGGGCGCAACTCTCGGAAGTATGGGAGCTGTGGGGCGGTCTTTCTATACAGACATCGCTCACGCAAACATGCATTCGATTCTTCTTGCGATGACCGGTGGTGCCATCTTCAATGTCGCCAATCTGTTGCTCGTTGCCGCGATCGATATAGCGGGACTGGCAGTCGCATTTCCTATCGGTATCGGCCTGGCGCTTGTTGTGGGCGCTATCAGTAGTTACATTATCTCTCCCAAGGGAAATTCTTTTCTTCTCTTCGGCGGCATCGCACTCGTGGTGACCGCTATTGTGTTCGACGCCATAGCCTATAGGCTGCGTGAAACAGAACGCACTGCAATGAGTCGTCGCGGCATCATCATTAGTTTGATCGCGGGACTTTTGATGGGTACCTTCTATCCCTTCGTTTCGAAGGCAATGACGGGAGAAGGTACACCGGGTCCATATGCCATCCTGCTGTTCTTCGTTATCGGGGTATCGATTTGCGCTATTCCTGTGAACTATCTCCTCATGCGATTTCCCCTTGATGGCCAAGAGCCGGCCTCCATGCGGAGCTATTGGCGAGCGCCCGGTATCTGGCATCTCTGGGGTGCTCTAGGTGGTGCGATCTGGTGTACAGGAGCGATGGCCAATTTCGTGGCATCGCAGGCCAACATCGTAGGCCCCGCCGTCTCGTATTCCATTGGACAAGGCGCCACGATGATTTCAGCTTGTTGGGGCGTATTTGTCTGGCGCGAATTCAGTGCAGCTCCAGCTCGATCAAAAAGCAGTCTGAAATGGATGTTCATCTTTTTTCTCTGTGGGTTGACCGCGGTCGCTTGTGCTCCGATCTTTCCATAACCCCTTTATCCCTTTGAGGAGAATGCAATTGTCTGCGAAAAAACCAATTGTTGTTGTCGGCAGCATCAATACAGACCTGGTGGCGGTTGCTAAGAGAATTCCTGTAATAGGCGAGACCGTCATTGGATCGGACTTTCAGATTCATCCGGGTGGAAAAGGCGCAAATCAGGCCGTCGCTGTGGCCCGGCTCGGGTATCCTGTACGACTCATCGGGCGCGTGGGGAATGATACGTTCGGCGCGGAACTGAGAAGTCATCTCGAGAATGCAGGAGTTGATATAGCTGGAGTTTCCATGAGCGATGGTGCTTCCGGCGTAGCCGTGATCGTAGTTTCGGAACACGGGGAAAATAGCATTGTCCTCGCTCCGGGCGCCAATTTTAAGGTCATTCCCGAAGACCTTGATGCAAACATCTCAATGCTGAGAAGTGCCGGAATGGTTTTGGCGCAGCTTGAGATCCCAGTCGAAACTGTTGAGTACCTGGCTCGAATCTGTGCGCGGGAGAATGTGCCTCTGATTCTTGACCCGGCGCCAGCGAAGGATCTGCCGCCGCACATCTTCAAAGCTGTTACGTGGTTTACCCCGAACCAGACAGAAGCAGCTTTCTACTTTGAAAAGAAGCACGCTGGTGCCAATGAGCCAATGCCTGCTGAGATGGCAAAGGCGTTCCTAGCCAATGGGTGTCGAGGAACCGTTCTTAAAATGGGCGCTCTTGGAACCTATCTGGCATCGCAGGAAGGCATTGGCAGTCTGGTTCCCGCGTTCTCTGTCAATGCGATCGATACGACGGCTGCAGGCGATGCGTTCAACGCGGGCTTCGCAACCGCGCTCATGTTGGGCAAGTCTCCTTTGGACAGTGCAAGTTTTGCCGCCGCGGTTGCCGCTATCTCTGTGACGCGAAGAGGAGCTCAGCCCTCAATGCCCAGTATGGCTGAAGTAGAGAAGTTCATAAACGCCAATCTCATCGAGACTGCGAGTGAACTTGCGTAACGATAGTTTGCTTTTGATCTACATAGATACGGCCCTCACCTTCTTCGTGTCGGCCAATAAACCATCCGAACTCATCTGCACGAAAGGAACTACGAAATGAAAGCTGAATTCCGAACGATGTGGTGTACCGCAGGCCTCTCTCTTCTCGCTGCTCTCTGCGCTGCGCAAGCCAATGCGCAGTTTGGAAATCCTCAAGGGCAACTTATTCTTGCGCCACCGTGCCTGGCAACGGGACCTATCATGCGGCCAGGGGCTGCTGCTTGTACTCCGTCGACTCATCGCGACTGGCTCGCCGACAATACGCATTGGCGTACTGAACGTCGCATCCGTATCGGCTACGATGGATTCCGCTACGCGCTGCCCCAGCTTCAATGGGCGCAACATAGCTTCATACAGCCACAGATGATGGTGCATGATCGCTATTTCTACGACCCAGTCGCAGGTAAATACACTGTAGATCGGTATCTCGACGATTTGGAGAAACGCTACGGTGGCATCGATGCCGTACTCATTTGGGCGGTTTATCCCAACGTAGGCATGGACGAGCGAAACCAGCTTGACATGGTTCGCTCCATGCCAGGCGGTGTCGAGGGCGTGAAGCGCATGGTGGCGGATTTTCATCGCCGCGGCGTGAAAGTTTTGTTTCCCATGATGATGTGGGACCAGGGAACGAAAGGCCCGGGAACCGACTGGCCGACGGCGTTTGCGGAATTCATGAAAGAGATCGATGCTGACGGGGTCAATGGCGACACGCAGGACGGCGTGCCTCAGGCATTCTCTCTGGCGGCTGAGAAGGCCGGCCATCCATTGGCGTTTGAGCCGGAGGGCGGACCAAGCGATGAAGCTCTTGCATGGAATGTCCTCACCTGGGGCCAGTACCAATACACATTCGCTCCCGGGGTCGACAAGTACCGCTGGCTTGAACCGCGTCACCAGGTCAATATTCAAGGCCGCTGGGACCGCGATAAAACCAATGCTCTGCAGTACGCCTTCTTTAACGGAGAAGGTTGGGAGAGCTGGGAAAACGTCTGGGGTATCTGGAACGGTGTTACTCCACGCGACGCAGAGGCAACGCGTCGCGTGGCAACCATCGAGCGTGCCGTGGCTCCGTTTTTCGCGAGCGAGGGATGGGAGCCGTACTACCCAATGCTGAGATACGGTGTCTTCTCCAGCCGCTGGCCGCTGGCCGACCAGACGGTATGGACCATCGTGAACCGCAACGAATACAACGCCGAGGGAAATCAGATGACGACACCCTACAAGCAGGGCATGCGTTACTTCGATCTCTATCATGGCGTGGAACTCAAGCCTGAAATAAAAGGCGATGAGGCAGTACTCTCGTTTTCAACCGAAGCTCATGGCTATGGAGCAATCGTCGCGACCAACGGCGAACTGGATCCGAAGCTGAAAGGGCTGATGGGAAAGATGAAAGAGATGACTGCCAAACCTTTGTCCAGCTATTCGCATGAGTGGCAGTTCCTGCCGCAGCAGATGGTAGAGATCGCACCTTCGACGCGTGCCGCATCCGCACCCGAAGGAATGGTTCGCATCGAAGGTGCCGATTACCTGTTCCGTGTGCAGGGAATCGAGATTGAGGGGAGCAACGATGTTGGGGTTGATGTTCAGTATGCATGGGAAGACAGCCCTCGTCGCTTTCATGAACACTTTGTACAGATCAAGCCCTTTTTCATGGATAAGTACCCGGTGACCAATGCAGAGTTCAAGAAATTTCTCGATGCTACGCACTATCAACCCAAAGACAGTCTCAACTTCCTCAAGGACTGGAAGGATGGTTCCTATCCCGATGGATGGGCCAACAAGCCGGTCACCTGGGTGTCAATCGAAGACGCACGTGAGTATGCAAAATGGGCAGGGAAGCGGCTTCCTCACGAGTGGGAGTGGCAGTACGCTGCGCAAGGTAACGATGGACGCACGTTTCCCTGGGGCAACTGCGATTGGCTCGGAGGCTCGCGAGGCGGAGGTCCGAGTGGCTGCCCCGCAGATGCCAAGACTCTGGCACCGGTTCAGGACAACGGCCGCACGCTGCCTCTTCCCAGCGATGTCGATGCGCATCCCCAAGGAGCAAGTCCTTTCGGCGTGATGGACATGGTCGGAAATGTATGGCAATGGACCGACGAATATCTGGATGACCATACCCGCGCCGCTATTATTCGCGGAGGCAGCCACTATCGCCCAGCCGGTTCGCTCTGGTACTTCCCGGAGGCGTACAGAAACGATCAGCACGGCAAGTTGCTGTTGATGGCTCCCAGCATCGATCGCTCCGGCACGCTCGGCTTCCGGTGTGTGAAAGATGCGCAATGAAAGGAGCACGAGCAGAGCCTGATGCCCCGACGATGGCGCATCGGAAGGATGCGCTGGATATCCAGCTCATATATTGACCGGTGCGAATTGCCACGGTGGCTCAGGACTGCATGTACAAGGAGGCTGTAGTGAAAAAGATCGGAACAGACCGTCGCACGTTTCTGAGGACCGCGGCGCCGCCGCTGACGCTGAAGTCTTAGGAGCGTTGCAAGTGGCAAGTGCAACAACTCCAAGCAATGCGACGTCCGAGGAGATAGTTAAAAATAGACCCTCGGCGCGCCTCCTGATAGCAACAAGTAAAAGGATTTAGACAATGCTCAAGGGAATTTCACCTGTTGTTAGTCCAGAGCTACTGAAGCTCTTATGCGAGATGGGGCATGGAGATGAACTGGTCCTTGCCGACTCTAACTTTCCTGGAGCCAGCATGGCTAAGCGGCTGCTTCGCTCCGAGGGGCTCTCGGTTACTGATATTCTCGAAGGAATTGCACCTCTATTTCCTTTTGAGACCTGCGGAGATTCGTTGGTCATGATAACGGTAGATGCCCACAAGAAATTCGACCCCGCTGTCGAAGCCGATTTCATTAATGTGATTCGACGCTATGATCCATCAGTACCAGCGCCAATCCGGATTGATCGTTTCGCATTTTATGAACGCGCTCGAAATGCGTTCGGAGTTCTAATGACTGGAGAGACCCGCCTGTATGGATGTCTAATCATCAAGAAGGGTGTAATTGAAATTGCTCCGTAAGATCGGGCTGACTGAAGTGAAGATGCTAGCCGGGCAGGCCAGTCACAGCTATACGTGAATCGGCCCGGGATTCTGCCAACCATAGTCAAGAATCGCTTGCCCCACGATCTTGCCGGCCCTCGCCGCATCTTCTGCTTCGACCGAACCGGCATTCAGCCGCACGACGTTGTTTGGGCCGGGGGCAATGAAGAAGGGTTCACCATCAGCGATGCGAACTCCAGCAGCTGCGCTACGCTCCTGAATATGTTTGGAATCGACACCAGGGGGTAGCTGAACCCACACATTGACACCATCAGGACCGGACCAGCAGCCACCACCAAGTGGCGCTACGATCTGATTCAAAGCGGAGCATGCGCTTTGCCGACGATCGCGGTAAGCATCGCTCGTTTTCTTCAAGACCATGTTTACCTCGTCCGTTTGTAATGTCCGTGCAAGAACTCGCTGAAGCAACCGCGAACTCCAGCCATCGGCGAATGTTTTGGCTTCCGACAGCGGTTCTCGTATGAAGGTGCGCGCGACGGCTGCTGCCATCCTCAGATCCGGAGCTATTGATTTCGAAAATGAGCGGACATGCAAAACCCGATTCTCTAACTCAGGAATGGATAGCAGCGAGCCCGGTTTGGTAGTGGCAATACCAGCGACCTGGTCATCCTCTACGATGATCGCGTCAGGATGAGCCTTCAATACGTCGGACAGCTCAGATAAACGCTCAGCCGACCACGAAGCGCCGGTTGGATTGTGACCACGCGGCGTTAAAATCACCAGCTTTGCGCCACCTCGTAAGGCCGTATCGAGCGAAGCCGGGATGGCGCCAAACCGGTCTACGGCAATTCCCAGCAGTCTGCCGCCGGCACGCTCCAAGGTGTCCATCAGGGTCGGATAACCAGGCTCCTCAACAGCGACCGACAACTTGGATTTTTCCGATTTCGCGCTTACGACTTCATAGATGAGAGCAAAAAACTGCTGTGCCGAACTACCAATGATCAGATCCTGAGTTCGCGCCGGAATGAGGTCGCCTTCCAGTATCGGAACCAGGACATCCGCCAAAGGCCGGACGGGTTCGGGACCGGCATATTGCAGATCGGCTGATGTGACTTCCTGAATGCAATCTTCCCAAGCCCGTCGGATAACTTCCAGTGGCAGCAGTTTCGCATCGGGCCGCCCTGTGCTACATTCCATCGCCGTTGGATACGTGGCGCGGAGTCGCGAGCTGGCGCGCATTAACGCATTTCGCCGCCAAGGGCTTCGAGTTTCCCTAAGAGTCAGCAGTGGCTGTGGGGTGCTGGCGCGAACCGGATTTGACGAATTCCGGCTTACATCCTGCCAGTCTGAAATAACGAATGTGCCGCGGCCCACTTCGGCCCGAACGAATTTGCGGCTTCCCAGGAGGTCGAACGCGGCGCTGATGGTTGTAGCGCTCACGCTCATGAGGCCGGAGAGTCGACGCACTGTGGGAAGGCGATCTCCCGAACTGAGCTCGCCTGCCCGTATCGCGCGTTCAAAAAAAGCAGCCAACTGTTCATAACGGGGCGGTCCGAACTCCTCAAACATAAATTGCCCTAGCTGTTCGATAGGCTTCGACATTCTCCAATTGTACTGGCATTGTTTTCCTAATTTAACACTATATTTTGTACTTGACACCTGAATATATCCAATATTAGTTTGTCATTGCTCTCTTATTGTACTTAATTTGTATTGCTAACAATGTAAGGGGACAATCGCTTTGACTGCGTCTTACTCCATCCTCGTCGTGGGAACTCTGGACACAAAGGGCAATGAGGTGCGGTTTCTGCGGGACCGCCTAATAGAGGCTGGACTTGCCGTAACAGTCGTTGACATCGGAGTTCTGGGACCTCCGCTCTTCCATGCGGATGTATCCCGCGAGGAAATAGCGTGGGCTGCGGGCGAAAGTATCACTCGGTTGGTCGCCGCCGAGGATCGTGGACGTGCAACTGCCACCATGCATAGAGGATTAGCGGCATGGGTGCGTGAACGCCGGGAGAGAGGGCTTCGAGAAGGAATGATGGCTATCGGAGGCTCGGCGGGAACAGCTATTGCCACCGCGGGAATGCGCGAGCTTCCGATCGGTGCTCCCAAATTGATGGTTTCAACGATGGCGTCTGGCGATGTACGGCCGTACGTCGGGACGTCCGATATTTGCATGATGTATTCGGTGGCCGACTTCACTGGTCTCAATAGTCTGACGTCCACCATTCTCGCGAATGCGGCAGAAGCGATGGCGGGGATGTGCGGACGCCGAGCACCTTTGCCGGAAGTGTCCAGCCGAACGTTGCTGGCAGCGACCATGTTTGGCAATACGACTCCCTGCGTGAACCGCGTCAAGGAGCTGCTGGAAGATCGCGGCTATGAGCTTCTGGTCTTTCACGCCACCGGAACCGGAGGACAGGCGATGGAACGTTTGGTCGTCGAGGGCTTCGTGAAAGGCGTTTTGGATATCACGACTACGGAGCTTGCGGATGAACTCGTAGGAGGCGTTCTGACCGCAGGGCCTCACCGGCTGGAGGCGGCGGGAAAAAGGGGTGTGCCCCAGGTCGTTTCCGTCGGAGCCCTGGATATGGTCAATTTTGGCGCACCCGAAACTGTACCGTCCAAATTTGCTGGCCGCCTCTTTTATCAGCACAACCCGGCGGTCACGCTTATGCGTACAACACCGGAGGAAAACCGGGAACTCGGCGAGATGTTGGCTCGGAAGTTAAATCAGGCGCAGGGGCCTGTTGTTTTAATGCTGCCGCTTCAGGGCATCTCCGGCATCGATTGTCTTGGCAAGCCGTTCTATGACCCGGTTGCCGATAAGAGCTTGTTCGATGCTCTCCATGCAAATGTCGGACCGAACGTAAAGCTCGTGGAGCTGGATCTGCACATCAACGACCCTGAGTTTGCGGAAGCAATTGCTGACCAGTTTTTGAAATGCACCGAAGCGTCATCAGGATTCAGTGTCGGTACTGCCGCGACACCAGGGGTCGGTGCATGAAGTATTTCGCCGGGTACTTCCTGGCTACGCAACGGCGTCACCGCTGCCGGACAGGCGGCGGGCTCAATTGGCTTTCTTCAAAGGGGACTTAGTGTAATGGGAAATAGCGGAACAGAGTTGACTCGAAAAGACTACCTGAAGCGGCTACAGAGGGCAGTAGCGGCGGGGACATCGATCGTCGGGGCGGGTGCGGGCACTGGAATTTCCGCCAAGTGCGCTGAGACAGGAGGCGCGGATCTCATCATCATTTATAACTCCGGTCGCTACCGGATGGCCGGACGAGGGTCGCTGGCGGGTCTTCTCGCTTATGGCGATGCCAACGCCATTGTCGTAAGTATGGCGAGCGAAGTTCTTCCAGTTGTGAACAACACTCCAGTGCTGGCCGGCGTAAACGGAACTGACCCATTTCGCATTATGCCGAGGTTTCTCAAAGAACTAAAGGAGATGGGATTCGCAGGAGTGCAGAACTTCCCGACCGTCGGCCTGATTGATGGAAACTTCCGCCAGAATCTCGAGGAGACTGGAATGGGATTCGGACTTGAAGTTGAGATGATTGCTGCCGCTCACAAACTGGATCTGTTGACTAGCCCTTATGTCTTCGACGAAGGGCAGGCACGCATCATGGTCGCGGCGGGCGCGGATATCGTCGTCGCACATATGGGGTTGACGACGAATGGCACAATCGGAGCCCAAACGGCGATGACTCTCGACCAAGCGGTCTCTCGGGTGCAATCGATTTGCGATGCGGCGAAATCGGTCCGTTCCGATGTGATCGTGCTGTGCCATGGCGGCCCGATTGCAGAACCGGACGACGTAGAGTTTGTGCTCAGTCGAACACACTCTGTTGCAGGTTTCTTTGGCGCATCCAGCGTAGAACGACTTCCGGCCGAGCAGGCAATCACGGCTCAGGTTCGGAAGTTTAAGGCGACCGCTCGGAGGGAGCATAACTTTGATCGGTTGCCGGAAGTTAGTGCGAACAGCTCATCGAACAAGTTTTAGATTTTTCTGATCCTAATTTTGAAAGCTTTCAGAATTGATGTGCATATCAATTACGCCAAACAATCTGATGAACGAGGTCAAAGCATGAAGCTTATCTTCCAAGTTACATTTCTTGCCGGGATGGCGCTGATCTTATTACCGTGTTCGCCCTCCACGCCATTGTTTGCGCAGGCATCAATTGGGGCGGTGGCTCAGATCACAGGTGCGGTTTCCGATCCAACGGGGGCCGTTGTTCCCGGAGCCCAGGTGAGAGTTGTTCAGACAGAGACTGGCTTTACACGCACTGCTGTCACCGGACTAGACGGAGCTTACGTCCTTCCTAACTTGGCTATCGGACCTTATGAACTGCAGGTCATTAGCTCGGGGTTCAAAACCTACTTTCAGCGGGGAATTGTCCTCCAGGTAAATGACAACGCTACAGTTGCCA
The DNA here is from genome assembly GCA_018268895.1 of Acidobacteriota bacterium. Lineage (NCBI taxonomy): Bacteria > Pseudomonadati > Acidobacteriota > Acidobacteriota bacterium. The sequence goes on from JAFDVP010000007.1 coordinate 875,497, forward strand.
TCCAACTCCAAGTCGGTGCGTCTACTGAGAGTGTCTCTGTGAGTGCAAACGCCTCGATGGTAAATACGGAGTCAACATCTGTATCGTCGGTTATCGAAAATAGACGCGTAGTGGATCTCCCACTAAATGGAAGGGACCTGTCGCAATTGGTTCTACTCTCTGGCGCGGCAGTGCAGACAAATTACGGCGATTCCATCAGCAGTAAGAACTATCCGACCTCACATACGATAAACGTGGCAGGAGGAGAAGCCGCTGGGACTGGTTATATGGTGGACGGCGGCGGCGCATATAACGATCTCTACGGGGGATCTAACCTGCCATTGCCTTTTCCGGATGCGGTGCAGGAATTCAGCGTTCAAACCAGCATGATTCCCGCGCAGTACGGTGGATACCCGGGAGGAGCCGTCAATCTCGTCACCATGTCGGGAACGAATAACTTCCATGGATCTCTTTTCGAATTTATACGCAACTATGCAGTGAACGCCGCTAACTATTTTGCAACCACTGTAGATACATTGAAACGCAACCAATTTGGCGGTACGCTAGGCGGGCCGATAGTAAAGAACAAGCTTTTCTTTTTTGGTGGATATCAGGGGACGAGAACGCGCACCACTCCACCTACGAGCACATTCTTCGTCCCAACGGCAGCCGCTCTCAGCGGGGATTTCAGTACACTCGCGTCAACTGCGTGCACAAGTAAACCTATTACTCTGACCAACCCCGCAGGCGGGACGTTTGCAGGAAACTACATTGACCCTGCTCTCTTCAATGCCTCGGCGCTGCAACTGGCAAAGAAATATCTCCCTGCTACGAACGATCCGTGCGGAAAGCTTCTGATCGGGATTCCAAACCCGAGTAATGAAAATCAATTCATTGGCAGGGTTGACTGGACAAGCGGCACACGGAACATTGTATTTGGTCGATACTTCAACACGCACTATACCAATCCGCCATTCTTTGACGGAAGCAATCTCCTTCAGACCACCCGGACTGGAATCGACATGTTGGTTCAGGCGGTTACGATGGGCGATACTTTTACATTTACTTCAAAAGTGATCAATAGTTTGCACTTGACCTGGACCCGTGAGCCACTGACTCGGGGACCAGCCGCAAACCTGCCTTCAGCCGCCAGCCTGGGATTGAACATCGCCCCGTCTCCGGGAAATACTCCGTCCTTCAGCATCAACGGCGGGTTTACTACCAGTTGCGGCACTTGTGCCAATGCATACGTCAATCGGAACCAGGCTGAAGTGAGGGATGACGTCATCTGGACCCATGGCCGCCATCAGTTTACGTTTGGAGGGCTATATGAACGCGCGCAGTTGAACCAAAACTACGCAACCCTTTCTACCGGGAGTTATTCCTTCGACGGGTCGTTCACGGGCCTTGGCCTGGCCGATTTTCTCCTTGGGCGCAACATTGGATTTAGCCAGGGTTCACCTCAGGTCTGGAATGCCCGGGACAACATGTTAGGTCTGTACGCGCAGGACAACTTCCACCCCAACCAACGGCTCACCCTCATGGGCGGTGTCCGCTGGTCCCCTTACTTTGCCCCGTATGACATCTACGGTCGTAGTTCGTACTTTGACAAGGAAGACTACACTTTGGGGCTGCACAGCACCAAGTTCCTCAATGCACCGCCAGGCGTCTTCTTCCCGGGGGATACGATTCCCGGGCACGGAGCCTTCCCGCGAGCCGGGACCAATAACCGCTTATGGAACTTCGCGCCTCGGGTTGGTATCGCTTGGGACCCTACGGGTTCGGGACAGTGGAGTGTGCGAACAGCCTACGGCCTTTTTTACGCGGATCCGGAGATGGCATTTTTTGAAACGTATTCCTACATCGCGCCATATGGGAACCAAATCTCACTCACCAGCCCCGCAGGAGGTCTCTCAAATCCCTATGCGGGCATTCCTGGTGGCGATCCATTTCCTCTGCCCTTTCCGCCAACCTCCAATATCTCCTTCGTTGCTGCTGGTCAGTTCTTTACTTTGCCTTTGCACATTCATCCGCCTAACACGCAGCAGTGGAACCTTTCGGTCCAGCGGCAGATAGGGTCTGATTTACTTCTCACGGTGTCTTATCTCGGGAACAAATCCACTCACCGCTGGGTAGGGATTCCCTTGGACCCTGCTGTGTACATACCCGGTACGTGTGGTAGCAAACCGTGTTCCACGACTGCAAATACGCAGTCCAGGCGCGTCCTAAGCCTCATAAACCCGACGGCGGGGGCCCTCATTGGCAGCGTTCCTTACACGAACGACGGAGCCAACGCTAACTACAATGCAATCCTTCTTTCGGCCAACCGCCGTTTCAGCGGTTATTTCAGTGTTCTTGCGAACTACGCATGGTCACATTGCATAAGCGAAGGGGAGCAAAATGCGGAGGGAGGTGGGGGGAGTATCCAGGATCCGTCTAATATACGCGCGAGTCGTGGGAACTGCATCAGCGACGTCCGTCACATATTCAATCTGTCGTATATCGCGAAGAGCCCGCATTTCAAAAGCCCGCTTATGGATAAGGTCCTCAGTAATTGGCAACAATCGGGAATCATTGGAGCTCGTAGCGGAAGCTGGCTAACGCCGACGGACGGCCAAGACGTTTCGCTGACGAATGTTGGCAACGACCGGCCCAATTTGGTTGGGAATCCCCATCTGAGTAATCCGACGATTCGTCAATGGTTTAACACCTCCGCCTACGCCAAACAAGCCACGGGCACATATGGAAATGCAGGAAGCTACTCGATCCTGGGGCCAGGAGGCTTTACTTTCGACGCTGCGCTTTCCCGTACGTTCAAGATACGAGAGAGCCAAGGCTTGCAGGTGCGAGTCGAGGCCTTTAACGTTTTGAACCACCCGGTATTCAATAATCCGACGACAACTCTTACATCGAGTAATTTCGGAAAAATACTCTCGGCGAATAATCCACGCATTCTACAGGCTGCGATTAAATACACGTTCTGATCGCTTATGTCAGCTGCGTTATTAAACCCGACTGGAAGCGCGATGGTTGGTCAGGTGCGTGAATTTCCCAAACTGAACCTGCATAGTTAGAAGGCCAAGGTGTCCTTATGAGAGTTATCGAGAAGTTGACTGTTTCATGTGTCTTAGCAAAGTTACCTGTCGCAATGCTGACTATCTGCACATTGGCGGTAGTCGCTTGCTTTGCCGCTGCGGCCCAATCCGGGTCCACGACCACTGCGACCCCATCAGGGCCTACGATCGTTCTGATCGGCGGAGCTAAACAGGGTTATCCCCGGACTGAGCATGACTATCCTGACGGGATTCTCGCGATCGAGCGGTTGATCAAGGGATCCCCCCAATTCCAGGCCCTCAATCCGGTCGTCAAGTCATTCCCGACGGGCTTTCCCGCGGACCTTTCCCAGATCGCCGACGCTGATGTCGTCCTCATGTATTTTGGGATGGATTACGGAGGCGGCGAACGGCATGTCGGGAGGATGGGCCACGCCTTAGACAATGAACCGCGTCGAGTGGCCATGGAGCGGTTGATGGACAAGGGCGCAGGGCTCATCGCCCTGCACCAGGCGTCCACCCTCCCCAGCCAGGCCAGCATCATTCCGATGGCCGATTGGCTCGGCGGCGTTCGCTTCGGTATGGCTGACCGCACGACTGAGATCGCACAGATGCAGATCTCAGGAGCGGATAAAAATCCCATTGCCAATGGACTGAAACCTTTTGAGCTTCTGGACGAGTTCTACCCAACCCTAACCTTCTCCAAGACCGACAAAGTCACACCGATACTTTCCGCGAAGGTCCATATCCAAACCCAAAACAACAAGCCTGTCTTCGAGGAGCCTCCCGCAGACCATGTCATTGCGTGGGCTGCTGAGCGGCCCAATGGCGGCCGGTCGTTCGCATTCACCGGTGGCCACTATCTGTTGACGTTCGATCAGCCGCAGATTCGCGACATGCTACTGAACGCGATCCTCTGGACATCCAAACGCGACGTGCCTCTTGCTGGGGCGACTACGAACGCCCCGACGATGCCACACGGAGGAGGCCGCGCTTCGGCCACACCCCGGCGTCTGCTCCTAACGCGGGCGGAAGCTGTTGTCCAGCCGCAGCCCTGGGGCAAGCTCGAATGGCTCGCGTCGCGAGAGCTTGGGAACTCTCTCTTTATGACCGTAGGCATAGCCACCATCAACCCCGGGAAGGAAAACCCGGTTCACAGCCACCCCAATTGCGATGAGATCCTGCACGTCGTTCAGGGGCACATCATGAACCGGGTGGGCGACAAAGAATACGAGATGAGTGCAGGCGACACTGTGACGATCCCCGAAGGGACACTGCACAACGCGCGCAACATCGGCAAGGAGGACGCGGTCCTGTCGATTTCCTACAACTCCGCTGACCGGATTGCGATCGGAGAAAAATGACGATACGGATAGCGAACGTTCTTGTCCTGTCACTTTTGTGCCTGTCGGTAGCCGGAGCGGCAGTAGCGGAAGAGGCGAAGCGGGCCGACGTGCTCACCGCGCACGCTGACCGTCAACGCACCGGCTGGTTCTCCAGGGAACGTAAGCTCACTCCTGCCACGCTTGCCGCGGGGCGGTTCGGCAAGCTGTGGGAGTCCCCTGAACTCGACGGATTCGGGAAATATCCGGCGCGCCTTTACGCTTCACCTCTTTATATAGATGGACTGAAGATTCAGACCAAGGAGTATAGCGGGAAGACCTTCCGCGTCGTCATCGCTGCAGCGAGCACCGGCTATGTCTATGCCATTAATGCGACCCGGTCGAACGGGGTTGCTCCCGGTGCAATCCTTTGGAAGACCCAATTGGATGCTCCCTGCATCCTGCGCTGGGACGCCAGCGCCATGGGCATCGTCGGCACGCCTGTGATCGACAAGGCCCGCAAACATCTCTATGTCGTGAGCTGCGGCGAGGTCACGAGCTTCCGAATGTATGGACTCGACCTGTCGAATGGCATGGTGCTTGACGGCTGGCCGGTGGCGATGGATGAAAAAGCACTCGAACAACCGTCAATCAATCGCAATCCGCGCTATGGCGACACCCCCGCAGCGCCTTGGCGGCCCGGTCGATTCTCGATCCAGCGTGGTGCGCTCAACCTCAGCCCCGATGATCGCTATCTTTTCGCCACCATCGGTCAGGGCCGCGGCTGGGTGGTGGCGATCGACACGCAGCGTAAGACTCTGACGACAGCATTCAGCAGCACGCCGTTGGCCGAGGATTCTATTGGAGGAGTATGGGGCTCAACCGGCGTGTCCATCGATGCTCGCGGCAATATCTATGCCGTTACCGGGGCAAGCGGTAGCCAGAAGCACGCGCCTCCCTTGCATAACTGGGCACAGTCCGTACTGAAATTTGATCCCGTTTCCGCCTCCGGCTTGACGTTGCGGGGCGTCTACACGCCTTTCAACTACTGTCGCACCGAGGCGGGGGATGTCGACGTCGGCAGCAGCGGAGCGAGCATCCTGCCGGATGTTGACAGCAAGTCGGCCTTCGAGGATCCGCTGGTCGCGGTGGGAGGCAAGCAGGGTAACGCGTATCTCCTCGGCCAATCTAGTTTCACGGTCCTCGGTGATGAACGCCGTCCCTGTAGTGAGGACGCCAGCACCGATCAATCCCTGCTCCCACCGGAACCGCAACCGCAATTCGGCAAGCGTGGTCCGCTCAATATTTTTGGACCCTATTCCGATACCGAAGGCATGCTCGACCGGGCGAAGAACCGGGCTACCCCCGCCTACTTCCGGAATGCCTCCGGCTACGAGTACCTGTTCTACTCGGGCAACAACAAGGATCCTGAGGACACGGAGATCAGCGTTGCGCCCAGCCTGGTGCGGCTGCAGTTATTGCGTTCGGCGGGCGTCCATCCGTACCTTCGGGTGGATGGGCGGGCGATGGACTTCGTGCTGAAGAATCCCGGTCCCCCGGTGGTCAGCAGCAACGGTGGCAAGGACGGGATCGTGTGGGTGTTGGACGAGAACGCGCCGCGCAGCGCGATCCTCACCGGACCCAAGTCTCCGCAGCCTGTTCTCTATGCAGTAGATCCAAATACGTTGAAGGTTATTTGGAAAACCGATCCTGGACTTCTTCAAACGAGCGGAAAATACAACTCGCCAACAATAGCTGATGGAAATGTCTATGTTGGCACCGACCGAATTGTAGCGTTCGGAATTAAGCAAGAAAACGTGGGATCAGACGACGCCACGCGATCCGTGAATCGGTTCACCACTCTCGCTCAACCCAAGCTCAGCACTGAAGGAACTGCTACTAGCCGCGATCAGTCTTCTATCACACAAACTGTTGCAGTACCGGTGGCTGCGGAGAAGCAAAACGATGAGCTGCCGGAGGGTAAGGGCAAGGCGGCTTTGCTGCGCGCTTGTGTGCAATGTCACCAAGTCGACGTGGCGACCAGGGAACGATACACAGAGGCCGGATGGCGCCGAATGGTCGGCGTTATGGTAGAGCGCGGTGCACAACTATCAGAGCCGGAGACTGCGGATGTGACCGCGTATCTCTCGAAGTACTTCGGGAAGACGAACGTAAACAAAGCGGCCGCAGCTCAGCTTGAAGAAGGGCTAGGTCTGACAGAGAAAGAAGCACAAGCGATCGTCTCTTACCGGCAACAGAATGGCGACATCAAGGGTCTGGACCAGCTCAAGAGCGTATCCGGTGTTAGCCCAGACAAAATACAGGCAAAGGCGGAAGCCATCGCATTTCGTGACTGACGTTGAGAGGACGCGAGACGCCGGCCTTTTCAGGCTGCCTGGCAATGTAGCTAACTCAGTATTTCGCTGGTCATCCATTAGTGCGACAACTCTCCCGCACCCCGTACACCTTTGGAAACGCGGGCCGAAACTCTTTATATGCTCACGGGAAGAACCAGCTTATCCCCAACGATCAATGAGGATCAGATCTTCCCGCCGAAGGTGAACCGAAGAGTAAGGGGCCGAGAAGGGGAGTTTGAGGATTTGCTCAAACGAGCGAAGATTCGGGACTTCTGGTTCCATGATCTGCGTCAAACTTTTGTCTCCTGGTACATGATGAACGACGGTGATCCCTACGATCTGGCGAAGATTCTCGGCACTCGAATATCAAAATGACCGAGCGTTATTCCAAGTTGGGACGCAAGCACATCACCAGAACCGGCACTACGGCGAAGGTAATCTGGAACATGTTGGAGAGCAAAATCGCGGAGCAGGAAGAGGGTGAACAGGAGGTTCGACTATTGTTCGACAGACCAAAACGCTAAACTGTGGTTACATTTAAGTTGTTGATTATAAATGACATTTTGGTTAATTGAACGGAAGGGGTTGGGAACTTCAAGCGAATATCAGGGAATGCAATTTCCTGATACATAAATGAAAATTCCCTGTTCCGTAGAGCGCGAGGTCGAGAGCTAAATGCAATAAATAGCCTGAATGCAAGGTGATAGAGGCATTCCCGCCAGGGCAGTTAGCCGAAATCACAAGAAATTCCCTGTACTTTTCCCTGTTACTGGGAATTAATCACAGAGAGCCGTTCGCTCTAGACTGCATCCACCGCCATTTCGTCTTTCGATCACTACGTGTTCCGTCAAAACTAGCAGGTCGTCGGCAAAGGCATCGTGATCGCGAGGCCGCCCGATCTACGGGCCAAGTCTTTCAGATTTGGAATACATGGGCTCGTTTGGCAGAATGATTCTCCATGGGGAAATATCTACCTGCGTGCCCTTTGAGTTGGAGACTCTGCAAGACCATCTGCTTGGTTGCAAGTCTCTTCGTGACTGTGCCATTATTCGCTCAACCCGGTTACGCCTATCAGTTTTCCCCTCAGGCCAGGGCAGTCGTCCAGCGCCTCTCTTCCTTCGGCAGTCTTGATGCCCGTGATTGGCAGTACCACGAAGGTCCTGTTGAACACGGCGAAAGTCCCGACCTAGACACTTCCGGATGGAAGACCGTGCATCTGCCTTTCGTCGCCCCGGTCCAGGAGATATGGCTGCGCCGATGGATCGAGATTCCCAAAACGTTGAACGGTTACGACCTCACCGGCACACGTATCACCTTCAAGATCGATGTCGGCGGCTTTGGCCCGGGGCGAGGCTATCTCTACGAGATGATCTACTTCAACGGTAAGCGCGTTATTGAAGGCACATACATCGCGCCGCGTACCCTCTTTGAGAGCGCAAAGCCCGGCGACAAGGTGCTCATCGCCGTCAAGATGCCGCTCACCTCCGAGATCAAGCACTTTGAGGGAGCTTCGGTCTCGGTGAATTTCCTTCCGGCCCGTCCCAACCCCGTCGCGCTTGCCACCGAGCTGATCTCGGCGGCGCAGCTTCTGCCAGCTATCGTAAAAGGTCCCACAGAACTTGCATCGCAAGAGAAGGTTCTCGACGATGCAGCCAATTCCGTCGACCTCGCTGCGCTCGATCGGAACGATCAGCCCGCGTTCGACGCCTCGTTGATTCGAGCGCAAGACGCCCTTAAGCCGCTACAGCCTCTGCTGAAGAAGTTCTTTATCCAGCTAACGGGCGATGCCCACATTGATGCAGCGTGGCTTTGGACTGCCTCTGAGGCCGTCGACCAGGTGCGTTTTACCTTCTCTAGTGCGCTCCAAATGATGCGCGAATACCCTCAATACACGTTGTCTCAGTCAAGCGCCCAGTACTACGAGTGGATGGAAGAGAAGTTTCCCGGGATATTTGCCGAGATTCAGAAGCGCGTGAAAGAAGGGCGATGGGAGCTGGTCGGCGGCATGTGGGTCGAACCCGATCTCAATATGACCGATGGTGAATCTCAGGTTCGCCAACTGCTGCTCGGTAAACGTTACTTCCAGAAGAAGTTCAACGTCGACGTCAAGATTGGGTGGAATGTCGATTCCTTCGGATACGATTGGCAGCTCCCACAGATATATAAGAAGTCTGGTATCGATTACTTCATTACGCAGAAGCTTCGTTACAACGACACCAACCAGCTCCCGCTTAAGCTTTTCTGGTGGCAGTCACCTGATGGCAGCCGCGTCCTCTCTTACTTTCCGCACGACATCGTCCAGGGCACTGAGGCCGACGAGATGGCACGCGATCTCAGCGTTGCCATCAAGCTCAATCCAGGTCAGGAGGCTCTCATGCACGTCTATGGCCCCAGCCTGGGCCGTCTCAACATTCCTGGAGCGCGCGAATCCATCGAAAACGGAATCGACTGGTCCAATCCCGACCGGGTGTACCCACGCGTAGAGTTCCGCACCTCGCAGTCATTCTTCAACGACATGAACCAACGCCTCGCCGCCACTGGTATGCCGGTCTGGAACTACAGGACTCTGGCCGCTGGCAACGTGCAGCTACCCGCCCCGCCCGTTGGTAAGATCAGTCTGCCCGTCTGGAACGACGAGATATATCTCGAGCATCACCGCGGAACCTTCACCAGCCAGGCGACCCAGAAAGCGAATATGCGCCGAAGCGACGAATGGCTGCTCGACGCGGAGAAATACTCTTCACTTGCATGGCTAAGCGGCCGGGATTATCCCGAAGCCTCTTTGACCGAGGCCTGGAAGAAAAAAGCGTTCAATGAGTTCCACGATGTTGCCGCCGGAACCGCGATCGCTTCAGTCTACAAAGACGCCCAGCGAGACTATGATGCTGTGCACAGGATTTCAAGTGAGGCGACAGACAGCGCCCTCCACGAGCTCGATAGTCATATCGATACCGCTGCTCAGCCCGGCGTACCCATCGTTGTGTGGAATTCGCTGAGCTGGGATCGTTCCGATGCTATCTCCACTACTGTGCAGATGCCGCATGCTACGCCCAACGGTATCAACGTGCTCGACGCCGACAGGCAGCCGGTCCTCATGCAGGTTCTTTCGCATGACAAGCAGACCAACATCTACCATCTGCTCCTAAAGCCCAGGAGCGTGCCCGCCATTGGATACACGGTTCTGCACGCGCTGCCTGGCCAACGCAAGGCTGCGAGCGACCTTGCACTCCATGGCACAACCATGGAGAACGCCTTTCTCCGTGTCTCGCTCGATCCAAAGAACGGCTGCATTACCAGTCTTTACCACAAAGCCGCCAAGTTCGAGAGCATCGTTCCCGGCCAGTGCGGCAACCTGCTTGAGGCCTTTGTCGATACCGGTCGCAGCTTGACCGAGGCCAACCTCGACAGTATCCGCGTCGAAGACGCCTGGAACATCGACAAGGACTACAACAAACAGAAGACAGACCTTACGGCACTCGCGAGCATTGAGACTGTTGAGCGCGGTCCGCTCCGCGCGGTAATTCGCATCACGCGCCACTGGAGCAAGTCCACCTTTGTTCAGGACGTCATCCTTTACGCCGCGACGCCGCGGGTCGATGTGGTCAACGATATCGACTGGCACGAGACACATGTTCTGCTCAAAGCCAGCTTTCCACTTACCGCTACAAGCTCTGCTGCCACCTATGAGATACCATTCGGCGGCATCGAGCGCAGCACAACGCGCGACAATCCCATCGATGCCGCACGCTTTGAGGTTCCCGCACTGCGTTGGGCCGACCTTGGCGACAGTCGCCACGGCTTCAGTGTCGTCAATGACTCCAAGTATGGCTATGATGCTCTTGGCAACGTCCTGCGGCTCTCGCTGCTGCGCGCGCCACTTTATCCCGATCCCACCTCTGACCGGGGACACCAGCACTTCAGCTACTCGCTTTACCCTCATGCCGGTTCATGGAAGCAGGCTGACACGGTTCTGCGCGGCTACGAGTACAACTACAACATGCAGGCTTCGCAGATTGAATCGCACGCCGGCGACCTGCCGTCAACTCACTCGTTTGTCCGCGTAGCTCCCCATAACCTCGTTTTAACCGCAATGAAGAAAGATGAAGATAACGACAGCATCATTCTTCGCTTCTATGAGTGGGCGGGGGAGGAAACACGTGCAAAGATCAGAATTCCAGCAGGCGCATCCGAGGCGCGGGAAGTCAATCTGATGGAGCAGGACCTTACCTCGAACCCGGATATATCACTCAACGGAAACGAGCTTAACCTCAATGTAGCTCCGTATTCCATCAACACAGTGCGGATCCAGTTTCCCGCGCGAGGCGGTAGCATCTGGAACATGCAAGGAACAAAGTGATCGAACTGAGCATAGGGCGAGTGACTGAATTCAGCTCCTTGAGCTATCAGGCATGGTAAAAGTGTTCACCGGCGACCCACACGTCATGGATGGTAGCCGTATTCAGCGTATCGTTCCATCTGAAACGCATGATGTCTGCACGCGCACCTGGATGCAGGCGGCCACGGCCTGCAAATCGTCCAGGGATTTCTGTCGCCATCTTTAATAAAGTTGCCAAAGGAAGCCCGGTCATTCGAACGGCGGCCTCAACGCACCTTAGCAAGGAACTGGCGGAACCGGCGAGCAGAGATGTGCCATCGATGGACAGCCTGCCTTCAGGAGACAAATGGACATGCCCTCCAATGGTGGTTTCGTATGTTCCAGGGGGCATACCTGCCAGGGCTACAGCATCGGATACTAGAATGCAGCGACCCAGACCTTTGGCGCGCATCATGGAGATCAGCACTTGCTCCGGGAGGTGGTGTCCGTCTGCAATAAAGGACGCGGTGAGGCGCTTGTCCGCAAGTTGACTCCAGATGGGATTCAGGTGGCGGTCAATCTGCAAGGCGATACCATTCCCAAGGTGAGTTGACAGGCGCGCACCCGCTTTCGTCGCGGTCTCGAGTTGCTCATGGGTTGCATTGGTGTGGCCCAGGGAGACATGAACTCCGCGCTCCGATAGAGAAGCGATATAGCGTTCTGCCTCTGCAAAATGCGGTGACAGAGTCACCATTCCTATTCGTTGGTTACATGCTGCTTGCCATCGTTCAAATTCAGCGAGCGAAGGAGGCCGCACGTGCTCTAGCGGATGGGCTCCACGAAACCCATCTAACGGAGAGATGGAGGGGCCTTCAATGTGAATGAAAGGAATGCACGCTGCCGCAATTGGGTCCGTACGGCAGGCATCATCGATGCACTTAAGCCGGTACAGCAGATCTTCTTCCGATGCAGTGATCAAAGTGGGCGCAAACGAAGTTGTGCCCAATTGAAGAAGACATCGGGTAAGGCCGGAAACCGTCTCCGCGCTGAGGGCCGGCCCATTCAGGTCGAACCCCGCGAATCCGTTGACCTGGAGATCCACGAGTCCCGGCGATATCCAAAGGTCACTCGATACATGGGCGGGAACGATAGAAGTAATTCCTTCTCCGGAGATGGTGAGAGCGATTCCATCTCCACTGCCTGGATCTCGTCCTTCTATCGTTCTCTCGCCCATGCTCCCTCCATGCTTCCATGCAAATTCAGCCATTCTGGATTGGTACATCTATTTTTCCAACGGCACGTCAGATGCTCTCAAAGCTGGTGTAGGCAAACCAGCCTGAGTCGCATTCAGAGCGGCCAAAAGGCGCTCTGAATCGGGCTTTCGTAGCGGCGCAAGCCATCCCATTGCGACATAAGCCAAAAACGACAGAGCAAGCGGGGCTCCCACCGTGAGTGCATTTTCGTAGCGTGCGGCTGAATCAGGCCAATAAGCGGAAGGGAAGACCTTGATTGCGCCAAATATGATGACGCCGGTCAACCAGCAAGCGATAGCTGCGGTTGGGCCACTGCGTCGAAATACGGGGAGCAGGCCCAGCAATACAGGAATTGCCATGGGACCGACGAGCGCTCCATACCAAAGGATGATGATGCCGATTACCCCACCGAAGTGGGAAGAAAACAGGGCCAGCAGCATGCTGAGCGCCAGGAATATAAAAGTGGCAATGCGGCCGGAAAGAAGTTGATTCGCGTCGTCCAGCTTCGCAGCCCCGCGATGCAAAACCGGGAGAATGTCGCGCACGATGACAGCGGCAACCGCGTTTGCGTCTGAAGAGGTCATGGCCATGGTATGTGCAAATAGACCGGCGAGAACTAGACCTATCAAGGACGATGGTAGAAGCTCCTTCGTCAGCAGTGCATATGACTCTGAAGGATTCGCAAGGTGGGGAAAGATTATTGGCGCCGCCCACATGGGAAAAAACAAGACAGGCGGCCAGGCCAGATAGAGTGCTGCCGATAGCCGTGCCGATCGTCTGGCGTCCGCTTCGGTGGGTGCAGCGAGAAATCGTTGAGCGAGGCTCCATGTGCCTCCGTTGTACGACAGCAGATTGACGAAGAAATAGACCGAGGCAAAGATGACCGTATAGTCGCCATGGAATGGTTTTATGTGATCGGGAGGGAGGAGCTTCCACATTTCCCATAAGGCACTCGCTCCACCCAGACGATGAAGTACTGCGACCAGCATTGCAAGTCCTGCTACAAACTGGATAACAAACTGGCTGAGATCGGTGAGCGCATCCGCCCATAATCCACCCATAACGGAGTACATCAGCGTTACGCTGCCTGTCAGCAAGACGCCCCACAGGAAGGGTACATTCGCAAAGGCATGTAGAAGAATCGCCGACGCGCTCCACTTCGCGCCGACATCGAAGATCTTTAGAAGCGCTCCGCTCCAGCCCAATATCTGTTGTGCCGGAACGTTGTACCGGACCTTGAGATACTCCAATGGGGATACAACATTGAGATATTGGCGAAGGCGCGACCATTTTGGCGCGAAGATACGGGAACCAACAAGCAGGGCAAGCGAGATCGAACTGGCCCACCAGAAATAGACTGTGATGCCGGATGTATAGGCCAGCGCAGCGTAGCCGACGAACACTGCCGAACTATAGCCTGACATGTGATGGGATATGCCGGAGAGCCACCATGGCATCGATCCTCCAGCGGTGAAAAAGTCGCTGGCGTTTCGCACCTTCCTTCTGGCGAACGCTCCTACGCCGATCATCAAGAGGAAATAGGTGCCTAGGACAATCCAGCCTGAAATTTTCATCTTTATCCATCAAAATGTACTTCCAATGGTAGCTTGCTGCTACCGGTTGGATCGAAATCGTGTCATTTTTTCGGCGAAGGCTGATCATCCGAGAGGGTGAGGCGCCCCGTTCCAGCTACCTGGGTAAGTATTTTGATTAAGGGAAAATTAAGTTTCGTTCTATAAAGTAAAGCGCATGTGCTTCCTGGAACGGACTTATAGCCGGTTACGATCCTTCGGTGCTACGACTCTTTGCCTGGCGGGGGTTTCATGCCTCGCTCATGCACAGGCGCCTTCCGTGCCTATGATTACAGTCCAGGAAGCCATCCGGAAAGCACAGTTGAATGAGCCGCTGTTTGCGGCAAGTATAGCGGCACAGAAGAATACAGTGATTGCCGGATACCTGGCGAAGGCGGCGCTGCTCCCTTCGGTGACATATCACAACCAGATGCTTTACACGCAACCGAATGGACAGGCCGGTTCGAGCGGGCAGGCGGGAACGCAGACCCCGCCGATCTTCATTGCGAACAATGCTGTGCATGAATACATCAGCCAGGCGTCGATCAATGAAACATTTGGACTCAAACAACTCTCCGATGCACAGGTGGCATCCGCGAACGCTGCCAGGGCAACGGCGGAGTTGGAGATCGCACGGCGCGGTCTGGTCTTTGCCGTCGTCAACCTGTACAGCCAGGTCTCTGCAACCGATGCCAAGCGAAACCTGTTCACGGAGGCCCTTCAGGAGGCATCGGCCTTTACCGATCTGACGCAGAAGCGTGAAGCTGCCCGTGAGGTAGCCCATGCCGACGTCGTGAAGGCTCAACTTCAACAACAGCAGCGTCAGCGCGATCTAAGCGATGCAACGATTGCAGCCGACAAAGCGCGCCTTGAGTTGGGCGTCTTGCTCTTCCCCGATCCAAGAACGCCGTATACGACACAGACTGCCAGCCCTCCACCTGCGCTTCCGACGCACGACGAGGTCAGCAGCCTGGCCTCTGCGAATAATCCAGAGATCCGAAGCGCATTGGCCCAGCTTCGTGCAGGCGACGCAGGGGTGGTTTCGGCAAGGGCGGCATATCTTCCCGATCTCGCTCTCAACTTCACCTATGGAATCGACGCTCCACAGTTCGCCAAGAAGGGGCCGGATGGCGTGCAGAACCTGGGTTACTCGATCAGCGGGACTCTCGATATCCCCGTATGGGACTGGTTTTCGACGCAGAAGCGCGTGAAGCAGAGCGAGATCTTGCGCGACACTGCGAAGACGAACCTGAGCGCAACACAAAGGCGCCTCATTGCTACTCTCGAAGAGGCATACGCTGAAGCGTCGGCAGCTCAAGTGCAACTCAGCCTGCTTGACGAGAGTGTTCGCACAGCGTCGGAGAGCCTGCGATTGACCAAGCTGCGTTATACGGCGGGTGAATCGACTGCGCTTGAGGTCGTCGATGCGCAGAATTCGTACTTGCAAACGGAGACAGCGCAGACAGACGGGACTGTCCGCTATCAGTCGGCTCTGGCGGCGTTACAGCTATTGATGGGGACACTATGAGGCAAGTGATAAAGACATCGTTATGCTCCGCAATGCCGGACGCGAAGCATGTAGTGGTTGCGATTGCGTTTTCGCTGATGTTGCAGGGCTGCAAAAAAGCGGACGATACCGGGCCGTCAACTCTTGTGACAGTGCAGGCTGAGCATCCGGAGACGGGTGCGATCTCGGAGTACATCATGGCGGATGCGACGCTTTCGCCGTTGGCGCAGGCTGCGATCTCTCCAAAGATCACAGCGCCGGTACGGAAGTTCTACGTGCAGCGCGGGGCGAAGGTGAGGGCAGGACAATTGCTGGCCGTGCTCGAGAATCGCGACCTTGCAGCGCAGGCGATGGACAGCAATGGCCAATACAAGGCAGCGGAAGCGGCTTATGAGATGCAGACGAAAGCCCAGGTTCCGGAAGACTACAAAAAGGCGGAGTTGGATCTCGCGCAAGCCAAAGCACAGCTAAGCCTTCAGGAAGAGATTACTGCCGCGCGCGAGAAGCTGCTGAAGGAAGGCGCTATTGCGGGTAGAGATTACGACACGGCTGTTGCTGCACTTGTGCAGGCGCGGTCGGCGTATGACGTTGCCAACAATCATTATTCTTCTTTGCAGCGGGTGAGCCGTGAGGCGACGCTTCAGCAGGCGCAAGGGCAACTGTCTTCTGCCAAGGGGAAGTATCTGGCCGCAGAGGCGCAGGTGGTTTACTCCGAGATTCGCAGTCCAATAGACGGCGTCGTCACAGACCGCCCTTTGTTTCCGGGAGAGACTGCCAACTCCGGCAGCACACTTATCACAGTGATGGACACCTCGGCGTTGTTGGCGAAGGTCCATCTGGCTCAAACGGTAGCTCAGCGCCTGAGCATCGGTGACGACGCAACAGTCAAGGTGCCAGGTGTCGAGGAGCCGGTTCCGGCGAAGGTATCGTTGATCAGCCCGGCGCTAGACCCTGGCAGTACTACGGTGGAGGTGTGGCTTCGGGTTGAGAACAAGGCTGGAAAGTACAAGGCCGGTACTCCGGTGCGGACATCGATCGTTGGCCGTACCGTTACTAACGCAGTCAAGATTCCTTTGACCGCTGTTCTGACCAGTCAGGATGGATCGAAGTCTGCGATGGTAGTTGGTCCCGACAGCATCGCCCACAAGAGGGCCATCCAACTCGGCATCAATGACGGTCAGGACATCCAGGTGACGCAAGGGCTGACGAACGTCGACCTGGTTGTTACTACAGGGGCTTATGGGCTGGACGATGGTACGAAGGTGCAGATTGGCAAACCCGATGCAGAAGGCGGGGAGGCCAAATAAATGGAGCACAGTGCTGTTGATCAAGAGCAAAGTTTCTGGCTGATACGCTTCCGCGGCCCCATACTATTCTTTCTGATCGTCCTTTCGCTTACCGGTATCTATGCCTCGCAACGTGTTCCGATATCGGTCTTCCCCGAAACCAACTTTCCTCGTGTTGTGATCGGGGTTGACAACGGCGTGATGCCAGTCGAACAGATGCAGGTCACCATCACGAAGCCGATCGAGGATGCAATGAATGCGGTGCCGGGGCTGGTCACCGTCCGTTCCACGACAAGCCGTGGATCTGCTGAGGTGAGCCTCTTCTTCGACTGGGGCGTCGATATGTTTCGCACACTCCAGTTGGTCGATGCGGCGCTCAGCAAGACGCGCCAGACACTACCAGCTACTGCCACGATTACGACGAACCGGCTGACGTTTGCGACATTTCCCGTCGTCGGTTACAGCCTCACCTCCGACCGTTTGTCGCAGACGCAGTTGTGGGAGATTGCGACGTACCAGCTAAGGCCGCCGCTGAATCGCGTTCCCGGAGTCAGAACTGTCGTTGTGCAGGGAGGCAAGGTCCCGGAGTTTCACATCGTCCCCAACATGGCGCGTATGCAGACGGCCGGTGTCACGATCCTCGACCTGGTAAATGCCGTGCAGGTGTCGAATATCATCGATTCGCCCGGCCTCTACGAGGCAGACCACCAACTCATCCTGGGCCTTATTGGAGCGCAGGCGCACGATGCGGACCAGCTTGGCCGCCTGGTGGTGAAGGCCACAGCAGGGGGCGCGGCAGTCCGCGTCTCCGATGTAGCGACGGTCCAGCAGGGTGTGCTTCCTGTCTACACCACCGTCACTGCAAACGATCGGCCCGCAGTGCTGTTGAACATAACGCGTCAACCATCAAGCAACACCGTCACAGTGGCCGATGCGGTTGCATCTGAAGTCCAGCAACTGAAGAAGACGCTTCCGCCCGGGGTCCGCCTGGAGCCTTTCTACGACCAGTCGGAGCTTGTTCGCGAGAGCATCCGGAGTGTGCGTGACGCTATTCTGATCGGACTTGTGCTTGCCTGCATCATCCTGTTCCTGTTCCTGGGCGATTGGACATCCTCTGTGGTTGCCGGACTGGTGATTCCGGTCACCGTAGCGATCACGATCCTCTTCCTGTGGATCATCGGGGAAAGCTTCAACCTGATGACTCTGGGAGGACTTGCCGCGGCAATTGGCCTTGTTATCGACGATGCCATCGTCGTCGTCGAAAATATCGTGTTGCATCGCGACTCGGGCGAATCGCGCGCCAACGCAGCCAGGCTGGCGCTGCGAGAGATTGCTGTCCCTCTTGTGGGTTCGACCATCACTCCGGTCGTCGTCTTCCTGCCGCTGATCTCGGTCACTGGCGTGACGGGCAGTTTCTTTCGCGCGCTTGCGATTACGATGACTGCCGCGCTCCTTACATCGCTTCTTCTCGCTGTAACCTGGACGCCTGCGCTAAGTCTGATTCTGCTGCGTGAACGCGGGCATGCAGCCGGTACGCCGCATGAGGAACATGGCCGCTTTATGCGGAAGATCCTGAACTGGCATGAGCGTGGTCTTGCCTGGTCGCTCGACAGGCCGTTCGCTTTGGTTGCCATCTGCGCGGTGCTCGTTTTTGGCAGTTGGCTGGGGTATCGGTCGCTGGGTTCCGACCTGCTGCCGGAGATGGATGAGGGAGGATTCATCCTCGACTACATCATGCCGGCCGGCAGCTCCTTGAGTGAGACGAACCGCGTATTGAGCCACGTTGACCGCATTCTGCACGATATGCCTGAAGTCGAAAGCACATCGCGGCGTACAGGGCTTCAACTGGGGCTTGCGGCAGTCACTGAAGCCAACACGGGCGACATCTCCGTGAAACTCAAGAGCAAGCGAGATCGCGGTATCGACGAGGTCATCGCCGATGCGCGCGCACAAATCAAGAAGACGGAACCGGCTCTCGACATTGAATTTACCCAGGTGCTCCAGGACATGATCGGTGACTTGTCCAACGCTCCAGAGCCGATTCAGATCAAGGTGTTTGCAAACGATCCCCTCTTGTTGGCGGAGTTAGGGCCGCGCATCGGCGATGCCATCAGCAAGATCGGTGGTGTTGTCGATGTGCAGAACGGTATCGACAATACGATCAGCGGGCCGGCGACCAACTTTCAGATAGATCCCAGTGTTGCGGGCCGTCTTGGCTTTACGCCTACTGAAGTAGCGGAAGATGCCACGTCGATTCTCGATGGAGTGACGACGACGGACCCGTTGATTGCAAATGGGCGTCCATACACAGTGCGTGTGCGGCTTGGAGACGAGACCCGTAAGTCGCTGGATACGATCCAGAATGTTGTCTTCAACAGCTCCACCGGGAAGCTCGCAAACCTTGGATCGCTGGCGCAGATTACGCAGTTGCCTCCTCAAAATGAGATCAAGCGTGAGAACCTCCAGCAACTGATTACCGTGACCGGAAGGCTCGAAGGCTCCGACCTTGGCACGGCGATTTCGAAGGTGCAGCAGACGATTCAGGCGATGCGCCTGCCTCCAACCGTGCGCATTGAATATGGAGGAACCTACCAGGAGCAGCAACAATCGTTCCATGAGCTGCTGCGCGTGCTCCTGCTTTCGCTTGCCCTGGTATTCGGCGTTCTGCTGGTGGAGTTTCGTAACTTCTATGCTCCTACAGCGATCCTGATATCGTCGATTCTCTCCATTGCAGGCGTTGTCTTCGCTCTGCTGGCGACGCGCACGACCTTCAATGTCGCGTCGTTCATGGGCGTCATTATGGTGATCGGCATCGTCGCGAAAAACGGCATTCTACTGCTCGATGCCGATGAGCGCTATCGTCGCGATGGCGTCTCCGCTAGAGATGCGATGGTCCATGCCGCCCAGCGTCGTCTGCGGCCTATCCTGATGACCGCGACTGCGGCGGTGTGCGGCATGTTGCCGCTGGCGTTCGCGCTGGGTTCAGGGTCGCAGATGTTGCAGCCGCTGGCGATCGCAGTCATCGGCGGCCTGTTGATCTCGATGGTATTGAGCTTGATCGTTACGCCGGTGGTTTACTACCTGCTGACCAGATCGCATTCCGTGAGCGCAGAAGAGAGGCCCGCGACAATGTCGCGGGCCTCGTAACCGGCAAGCCGATAAAGATTACTTCTCAACGACAATCACTTCAAAGCTGTCGGGAACGATCGTTGGCCGCGGATGAGGCATCGTCGCTGTAGCGGCAGGTGCCGGTGCGAACTGAGCGGTGACGAGATAAATGCGTCCTGTCAAAGAATCGAGAGTCATGGTTCGGGCTCCCTTGGCTGTATTCAACGTCTGGACCGTTGGGAAGCCGGGCTTTGTTGTATCGATGACGCTCAGAGTGGCGCTGCCTCCGTTGGAGGAGAAGGCAAGGCCATTCTTCGGGTCGAAGCCGGCTGCGTCGGGCGAGTCGCCGATCGAGGCCAGCCCAAGCAGCTTGCCGGAGGTGTAATCGACAATCGCCATCTTTCCTCCATCGCAAACCGAGAACAGACGGTGGTGTGCATGGTCGATAGCCATGCCCGATGGCGAATCGCAACCTTGAAGCGGCCATGTCGCAACGATCTTTTGTGTCGCGGCATCCAGCTTCACAATGGAATTTTTGTCTTCGATGTTGACGTAAACAGCCCCATGGCCATCGGCGTGCGGAAACTCCGGCTTGCCGGGTAACGCTACCGTCGCGATGATTCCGTTGGACGCCGTATCCATCACGGAGACGTTCTTGCTGCGGCCATTGAATGCCCATACCGTTTTCGTAGTGGGTTCATATGTAATGCCATCGGGATTTGTGCCCGCAGGCACAGTTGCTTTGATGGAGAGGCTTGCCCGGTCGAAGACCACGATGGCGTTTCCCGCGCCGTCGCTGATGTAACCTGTCTTGCCGTCGGGATTTAATGCAACGCCGTGTGTACTCTTTAGCCCGGTTACGGCTCCAAGGGACTTTCCGGTTTTGCTGTCGACGACTTCGACGCGGGAGTTGTGCGTGATGTAGAGCCGATGCGCGGCGTCATCGCTCAGTAAATAGTCCCAGCCACCCTGGCCGCCAACCTTCCAGTGGTTGGAGACGTGGTAGTTCTGGGCAGTGGCTGACACTGCAAGTGAGAGGAGGGTCAGAGCAACTGCTCCCGGAAAAGTGCGCATGGGGGAACTCCTGAATGAGGACTCGGCGAATCGCCGGCCTGCCAAGAGTAAGAAGGTTAGCTTAATTCAACCTGAAAGGTTCATGAAGATAAGATGAGCAGTCGATCAAGACTGCCCATCTCACTCGTGCTTCAGTATTTAGGTGCGGCTATATTGGGATTCGGATGGAGCTGGGTAGTTTGTTGCCAGATGAGGAGTCTCCAGCCTCTGATTCAACCGATGTCTGGAATTCAGGCAGGCCTCAAGTATGCCTGTAGTAAGCAGAGTGCGCTGGACAGGGTAAGGCGTCGCGCGAGCCTGGTACATCTGGTCGATCTTTCCAGCGAGACAGGCGGAATACGTCTCATTCGGCGCGGGCGACATAAAGAACTGCGTGGAGACGGTATTCTGCCCCGCCAGCCGCACGGCGATATTGAAGTCCCTGACGGCCCCGTTGAGCATCAGCAGCGTCGCTTTGGTCCCATCGGCGTATTCAATGCAGTAGGCAGCCGGGTCCTTGACGAGTTGCGGCAACACGCCGTCGCCAACCAGGTCCTGATTGCGGCCGTCGAGCAAGGTCAATCCCATCGGCGTATCGCTGCGCGAGAGCGCGGAAGTAAGCAGCTCTTTGGACCAGCGCCCTGCCTGCCCTGCCGCCCATACGTCGTCGCCCTCAAGCAGTTGAACAGCTTTTACACCCGTCTCTCCTCCCCTGCGTCGCTCCAACATGCTCTGCATCGCTTCGAGAGCATCGAAGTCCATGCCATCGAGACGGCCAACGCCAACCATAACGGCCTCTTGAACGCGCTCTCCGTCGGGAACGTCGACATCCGGCAGGCGCCAGGTTACAGGCATCGACGAGCCTGCCATCAACGGGAAATTGAGGCGCTCGGCGGTCTTCACCATGCTTTGCGCTTCAACAAAGCTAAAGGAGAGCTGCTTGTGATTGAAGTAGGGAACGGAATGTCTTTCAGTCTCGAAGACCTGCGCGCATTGCTGGAAAAAATCGTAACGCGGAAGCAGCACCTGGTCCCTGCTATTGGTGCCGTAGGGATATTCATCGCACTGTTCGACGACCGTGAGAACGGCGTCGACTGCGATCTTGTCGCCACCGCAACGCAGCGCCTCCGGAATGTTGTGGCAGAGACGAAAACCGAACTGCTGCGCACGCGCCGGGCAGAGATCGTTCATGAGCCCCTGTTCCTCCGACGACGGCGCGGCAGGCTCCCATCGCTCATCGGGGGTGCGCTTTGCTCCCGGAGCAGGCGGTGGCGGCGGCTGCCGCCGTCTCGTTTTGCCGGCAAGGGCCAACTGAAACTCGTTGGCCGCCGCAGTTGCCTTGCGAATTCTCTCGTCGACATAAACGGAGACGACCTGCACGTTCGGCATATGCCAGTCGCCCTCGTAGGGGTAGCCCACGAGAAAACGATCGGCGATGGTTTGAAGATTCGAGCCGCGGCGATAGGTCGAGCCCAGGATTGCGAGACGCACCGGGCGCTCACCAGTCGCGGCATGCGCCTGCCCGAAGGCCGAGCGCAGCAGCGGAGGACACATCAACGCGGAGGACGACAGAGCAGAATAGCCAACGAAGCGGCGACGTGTCAGCATTAGCTTCTCCAGAAGGTGGACTTGGGATTGGGCTGGTAGTTTACGGCTGCCAGGTTGGGCGTCTGAAGTTGCTGGCCTTTCTTGTCGCTCTCAACGCCGGCGATCAACAGCCCACTGGTCAAAAGGGTTCGTTCAATCGGATACTGCGCCTTGCCGGTCAGGAACATCTGCTCGGCGTTCCACACCAACGGGCTGAAGAAGCTGGCCAACGTTGTGCGGCCGTCGGGCATCGGCAGATACATCTGTGTCGAAAACGGCTTCGACTGACCTTCGATGGTTGCGGCGAAGGTAAAGTCGCGGACCATTCCGTTCATCAGGATCATCGTGCTCAGCAGACCGTCGCGGTGCCGGTAATGATAGGCAACGGGGTCCGGCACCATTGCCTTCATCTGTTCGAGCGTGGGAAAGATATTCGTGTAGCTCGGGTCGCCGGACCTTAATGTTGAGCTTCGGCTGAGCGCGGATTTGAATAGCGCTTGCGACCAGACGCCATCCTGATGCGCCTTCCAGAAGGCAGGTCCGCGATAGGTCTGCACCCATTCGACACCGGTCTCCCCGCCCTTGCGCCGTTCGACCATGCATTGAATGGTCTCGAGCCCATGAAAGTCGTAGCTCGTCATTCCGCCATAACCTACGGAGAGGGCCTCTTTCGCGACCGCTCCCAGCGGAAACTCGACGGACGGAATTCTCCAAGTTACGGCGAGGCTGGAGCCTCCCTGCAATGGGAACTTGAGCTCGTGCGAGACATCCACCATCTTCTTGGACCAGTCCCAGTTCCACGAGAGTTCCTTGTCGTTGAAGTAGGGAACTGAACGCCCGCTCGAGCGGAATACGTTGGTGATCTGCTCGAAGAACTCATAGTGTGGGTGCATCATAATGCCGTTGGGGCTGAGCGGATATATGCCATGTTCCGCCACGACGACCACTCCATCGACGGCAAGTTTGCTTGTGCCCAGCGTCAGAGCATCGGCGATTGTGGGGCATATCTTCATGCCAGGATGCCGGTCCGCCCGCTCCTGAAAGAGGTCTCCTTCACCGCGCTGATCGACATAGAGCGAGACGACGTCCATCTCGGGCCGATGATAGGTGCCGTTCCATCCATAGCCGTCGAGGAGACGGTCGACGACGTGTTGAGGGTGGAGAAGTTTCTTGTACGAGGTCACTGCGGCCGCTAGTCGCGGACGTTTGACGGGCGATCCATTGGGGGCCATGGCAGATCCTTGGATACGGATATTTCGAAGTAGTCGATAACGGGAGGATATTACCTATGAATTACGTTTTGCTGCTAGGTCAAATGTCTTGTATGTTTTTCGATCTAAAAGAATCATTCGGATTCCTTGTATACTGACCCGCATGTTATCTGCTGAGAATGATATGCGAGCTACAGCCAGCCCCTGCACAATTCACGCCGTTCCGGGAGGTGGGCAGTGCTGACTCGCCGCAGATTTCTCCGCTATAGCGCCGCGGTGCCTGCCATTGTGGACCCATTACTCTGGGGCAGAAATTTATTGGAAAGCGGTGCGGCGGATCAGGCGGCTCCGCAGATTTCTCCGCAGGCGTTGGCGATCCACAAACGCGCCTTCATCTTTGACGGTCACGTCCATGCGTTGGACCGCGAGTTCTACCACGGCGGCAGTATGGGCGACAGAAGAGCCGACGGGCAGTGGGATCTGCCGCGAGCGCGTGAAGGCGGCGAAGGCGCGTTTTTTCTGTCGATCTTCGTTCCAGAGGAGTATTACCCCAACCGCTTCGAGACAAAGCAAACGTTACGGCGGGTCGATCATGCTCTCCGTCAGCTTGAAGAAAACCGATCGGTGGTCGAGCTTGCGCTGAACGCAAATGACGTCGAACGCATTCGCGCGAAAGGCAAGATGGCGGCGGTGCTGGATATTGAAGGAAGCTATGATCTCGATGGCGATCTGGGAGTGCTGCGGGATCTCCATCGTCTGGGCCTGCGCTCCGCTCAGCTTTCGGCGCACAACTGGAACCAGAACTACTCCGACTCCTGCTGTTCGACGCCAAAGTTTGGCGGCCTGACAGCTCATGGCCGCGATGTCATTCGAGAGATGAACCGCCTGGGAATGATGATTAACGTCTCACATTCTTCAGATGACACCATCTCGCAGGTGATCGATATCAGCGACAGGCCAGTTATCGCAACTCACCACGGCCTGCGCAGCGTGAACAACATTCCGAGAAATATGCCGGATGGGCTGCTAAAAAAGTTAGCTGCTAAAGGTGGAATCATCGGATTTCAAATCGGCAGCGAGTTCAGTTATCCCAAGGAGTATGAGTGGCTGACCGCACAACGAGGAAAGACCTTCTTCGATACCTCGAGCATTCCCGACAGGGTCAAAGGCAAAACGATCTACGAGGTGGATCAGTTGGTTGCGCCGCAGTTCCCCATGCTTGGCGCACATGTGCCGGAGTCGGTCATGATGGCTGTCGATGACTGGGTGGCCGTTGTCGACCGGGCCATTCATCTGGTCGGCGAAGACCACGTTGCGCTCGGAACCGACTTTGACGGCGGACCTACTCTGGCGCGCGGCATGAGAGATGTCCGCGATCTGCCTATGATTACCGATGCCATGTTGCGCAGGGGATACACAGAAGAGCGCATCGACAAATTCTGGGGAGGCAATCTGTTACGGTTCTTCCACCAGGTAAGCCGCTCTTAGTCTTTCTTGTGTCAAAATGTCACAAAATTGTCTCAGGATTGTATTTTGGTGATAATTCGCCTTCTGCAATAAGAGATTTCTGTACACACTAGAAGTGTCGGTACAGGTGGCAGAACATGAGCAAGATTCTCGTAATTGAAGACGATCCACGCATCCAAAAAGCCCTTCAGCGGCAATTTACGACGGAAGGATTTGACGTTCACGCCGCAGTCAATGGAACCGATGGGCTTGCCGCAGCGCTGGCGATCAAGCCTGACGCGGTTATTCTCGACCTGATGCTGCCAGGAATGTCTGGCCGCGACGTCTGCAAAAACATCAAAAATTCATTGCCGGATACGCCCGTCCTCATCTTGAGCGCTGTAACCGAGGTTGCGGACAAGGTTCTCCTGCTTGAGATTGGTGCTGACGACTACATCACAAAACCATTCAGCCCGCGCGAGCTGTTGGCCCGCTTGCAGGCGGCGTTGCGTCGCGGCCGTCGTGAGGAACGCAGCGAAGTAGCCAGTTTTGGCAATGTCACGGCGGATTTTGCGCGCATGGAAGTTCGAAAGGACGGAAAGCCCGTCGTCATGACAGCTCACGAACTCAAGCTGCTGCGCTACTTCATCGATCATGCGGAGCGAGTAATTACGCGGGAGAAGCTGCTGACCGACGTATGGGGTTATCATTCCTATCCCACCACGAGGACCGTAGACAATCAGGTGATGAAGCTCAGACAGAAGCTCGAACCCGATCCTGCGCGCCCGCATTTCTTTCGTACGATGCACGGCATCGGATATAAGTTCGTCGGCGGGCAGTGAACTGGCTGAACCGGCATGTTCATAAAAAACATCCTCGATCGGCTTCGCATGCGCACCAGGCTGCTGGTGCCGTTACTGTTCATCTTTTTCGGCTGGACGCTGCTGAGCTTCCTCATCCTCCGTGTCATTGTTGAGCAGCAGACGCGAAGCGACCTCAGCTCCGACCTGGCCCACTCCATTACGACCTATCAGAATCTCCAGCACTATCACCGCGAGATGATGCACCGCGAATCTGTCCTCATGGCGGATCTCCCGACCATTAAAGCGCTGATGACCTCGGAAGATAAGAAGACAATTGAAGATGCCGGAACCGAATTCTGGCGCACCAGCGACAGCGATCTATTTGCACTCTTTACTCCCGATTTCAAGCTGGCGGCCGGATACAGGCGCGACTCGGTGCTGCATGCATCCGAGTTCGAAAATTCGATTCAGCCTCATCTGCGCGCGGCAGAAGACTCCTTTTACCTGGTGCTTGATGGGAGCCTTTACGAGGTTGCTGCACAGCCGATCATCTTTGGCGACCACGTAACCGGTTCCACGCTCGGATATATTGCCGTTGGCTACGCGCTTGATAAGCGCGTAGCGCAGCAGGTCAGTCAGGCCGCGGCCGCGGAGGTTGCATTTGCAGATCGAGGCAACCTGCTTGTTGCTACTCTCAGTCCCGATCTTCAGGGCCAACTGCGAGCAGTTCTTCCTCAAATTCAAAATGACGCACAAGGAAAGACGGTGAGGCTTGGTGGTCAGCGGTATCTTGCCGCGGCCATCCCATTGCAGACGCACGGAATCGGCGCTCCACGCCCACTCCTGGTGGTGTTGAAATCCTTTGAGCAGGGGCAGGCCCTGATCATGCGTGTCAACCGCTGGGTTACGGCGCTGGGGCTTCTGGTATTGTGCGCCGGCGCTGCAATCCTCCTGTCCATCTCGCAGTCCATTACGCGCCCGCTGGCTTCTTTGATGGAAGGAGTTCGTGCAGTCGGCGGGGGCAACTACACCTATCGCATCCGCGACGAAGGAGCGGAAGAGGTTCGTGAGCTGAGCCGCGCCTTCGATCGCATGCGAACGCAGCTGCAGCAATCGCAGAAGGAGCTTGTGCAGGCTGAACGCCTGGCTACGATTGGCCGCATGGCGAGTTCGATCTCTCACGATCTGCGGCATTATCTTTCAGCTATTTACGCAAATGCCGAGTTTATGAGTGAAGCGAACATTCCGCAGGCCGAGCGCGAAGAGCTTTTGGCCGAGGTGAGCACGGCAGTCCATGGTATGACCGATCTGCTCGACTCCCTCTTATTATTCAGCCAGACCGGCAGGGCTTTGCACCGGCACTTTGAATCGATTGCGCTCATTCTGCAGCGTGCCGTTGCTATGCTGCGTTCGCATCCGGCAGCGCGCGATGTGCAAATATCGCTACTTGGGCTATCTCCATTGACAGCGTATGTCGATGCGAAGAAACTGGGTCGCGCTGTCTACAACCTGCTGCTGAATGGCTGCGAAGCCGCAAAGCAAAGCTCGCAAGCTCCAGCAGTCAGCCTTACGCTTGTGGAAGACCCCAACTCCATACGCATCTGCATTTCAGATAACGGGGCCGGTGTCGCCGAGACTGTCAAGCGAACAATGTTCATGCCGTTCGTCAGTGAAGGCAAACAGAGTGGAACAGGGCTGGGTTTGACCCTCTCTGAGCACATTGCATCGGAGCATGGCGGGCATATTGAGTTCGAGCGCACATCCGATAACCTGACCGTATTTTCTATGGTGTTACCCAAAGTTACAGAGCAGGCGTCTACCGATGCAGTCATCGGGACCAGTGCGCCTACGGAGACAACATCATGAACCTCCCATTCGCTTTTCGCCCACGGCTCCTGACCTCAAGAGTGGTCTTGTGTCTCCTCTGTGTTGATCTTGCATGTACGGGAAGCCTGATGCGTGGGCAATCTACTGGGGCTGACACTTCCGCGCTTACTCCCGAGGCGCAGCTCAAACAGATTGCGACCCGGCTTGACGCTGCACAGGAGAAGCTGCGGGATTCACAACATGAGATCGATCAGCTTCAGCAACAACTAGCCGCTCTGCGCACGCAGTTAGCTGCAAGCGCTTCTACGGAAAAAGTGCCTGCTGTGGAAAGCGCCAGCGCTCCACCGCCTGAGATGTCGGAGCGCGTTGATGTTCTCGAATCGCAGGTGGCGCAACACGATCAGTCGAAGGTGGAGAGCGTTTCGAAATATCC
Source organism: Acidobacteriota bacterium (assembly GCA_018268895.1). NCBI lineage: Bacteria > Pseudomonadati > Acidobacteriota > Acidobacteriota bacterium. Next base: position 903,608 of record JAFDVP010000007.1, read on the forward strand.
CGTTCGCTTTACGGGGCTCGTTCTCTTCAATGCCTTTACCAACAGCGGCACTGTCGACAACTTCGATCTACCCTCGCTGGCAGTTGCGCCGGCCCCTGATGCGTCCACGCGCAGTTCGGGAGCCAGCATGCGTCAGACAATTTTAGGAGTCCATGCGGTTGGACCTCGTCTGCTTGGCGCCTCGAGTCAGGCGGACGTCAACTTCGATTTTTACGGTGGAATTCCATACAACAGCTTCGGCACGAGCGGCGGTCTTGTTCGCCTTCGCACGGGAAGTGCGCGCCTCGCGTGGCAACGCGATACAGCAGAGGTTGGGTTCGTTGAGCCATTGATCTCTCCGCTCTCGCCGAGTTCGTATGCGACTGTAGCTGAACCCGGGATGGCGTGGGCAGGCAACCTGTGGACATGGGCCCCCCAGTTGAGCTACAAGCATCTCTTCGCCGGTCCGCGCAACGGTGATCTCGGGTGGCAGTTTGGCCTTTGGGATCCGCCGGCAGCCGGTTATAACAATCCGGACGTCTATCGCGCGCCCTCGTCTGGCGAGCGCAGTGCTCAACCTGCCTATGAGACAAGATTTTCATACACACACGGAGAACAGGGTAGCCTCGCATATTTGCAACTCGGCGCAAGCGGATACTACTCTCGCCAAAGCTACACGGGGCGGAATGGAGACTCATGGGCAGTCACTGGTGACTGGAAGCTGCCGGTCACCCGATTCGTTGAGTTGAGCGGTGAAGTCTATCGAGGCCGCGCTCTCGGCGGACTTGGAGGCGGCGTTTATAAGGATGTCGTCAACGGCGCCGATCCAATTACCGGACGCGCCACGTTCCGTCTGCTCAATGACGTCGGAGGGTGGTCGCAGGCAAAGGTGCGTTTTACACGGCTTCTTGAAGCTAACGGGGCATTCGGTCAAGACAACGGCTTTGCCCGCGACTTCCACTCGCTCATTCTTTCGCCAACCGCTGGAGCAGTGCAGCTTCGCGCGCGAAATCAGATGATCTCTGCAAACCTGATCTATACGCCGCGGACTTACCTGATTATATCGCCGGAATATCGGCGTATCCGTACATCTCCCATCAACAGCGCAGCATCGGTGGCAAACCTCTTTACGCTCTCTTTTGGGTATCGCTTCTAGGAACGGTCATTTTCATGATGAAGCTCGACAAAACTTCCAAGCCCGCAATGCTATTGCTTCTGGCAGCAACGGCATTGCCAGGGTTGTATGCCCAGGAAGGCGATGTGATCGCCAAAGTTCGCGTCAATGAAGTGACTCCGGCAGCTCATGCAAAACACATCTCGCCTGCGAATGTGGTGCTTTGGCTTACGCCTCTTGATAGACCCTTGCCTGCACCTGTACCGAAACAACATGTCCGGCTCATCCAGAAGAACAAGGAATTCAGCCCGCATTTACTGGTTATTCCCATCGGCACCAGCGTCGATTTTCCCAATCTCGATCCGTTCTTTCACAATGTCTTCTCGTTGTTCAACGGCAGGCGGTTCGATCTGGGGCTGTATGAGGCAGGTTCGCATCGTGCGGTGAGCTTCGATCGCGAAGGCGTTTCCTACATCTTCTGCAATATCCATCCAGAGATGGGAGCGGTGGTTGTCTCCTTGAGGTCTCCTTACTATGCGATCTCATCCGCTGATGGCACCATCGTTGTTCATGGAGTACCTCCAGGCAAATATCGTGTTGAAACCTGGGCGGAACAGCTTCAGCCCGCTTCGGCAGATGAAGCGGAACGCATCGTTCAGATAGCGGCGCGAGGCGTATCTTTAGGCGATCTGATTTTTGTTCCAGGCGCCGATCCACTGGCACATCACAAAAATAAGTTCGGCAAAGATTATTCTCCGCAACCAAACCAGTATTGATGCCTGTCGGTGGGGCGGTGCATAAGCAGTCGCATGCCTGCTAATAATTCGTTATGATCCAAAAGCGCAAGCTAACGCTGGAGGAACATGACAAGCCCTGAGGATTTGAGTCAACCAAAGTCTGAATCACAGTCGGCGACGACCAACCGCAGGGAGTTCCTGCAAGGCTCACTCGCTGCCGTTGGCGTCACGATGGTCGCTCCCGGAACACTCTCGGCATCTGCCCCGGAACAGGCTAAGAAGCGGCCCAACCTTGTATTTTTCTTTGGAGAAGGGCAGCGGGCCGATGCCTTGTCCATTGCCGGAAATCCTGTTCTGAAGACGCCGAATCACGATCGTATCGGCAAGGAAGGGATGTTTTTCCAGAATGCCTTTTGCACCAATGCGCTTTGCGCTCCAGCGCGTGCCACAGCGCTGACGGGGCTTTATTCAAAAAGCAGCGGCGCGCTGGATAACACAAAGCCGCACCAACCATTGCCCAAGGACATCCCGCTCTTTACCGAAATTCTTCATGAAGCGGGATACGAAGTTGCAATTCTGGGAAAGGTGCATGTTCGCAACGGAGTGGAAGATCGCTACTGGGATTACTACTTCGGGCACAATGATCCGAGCAATAACTATGCGAACCCTCTATTTAAAGAGGGGCGTAAAGGAAAGATCGGCGAGCAGAAGCAGTACTTCGGTGTCTACCCCGACGACCTTACGGTAGATCGCGCTCTGGCCTGGCTTGAGGAGGACCGTGGCGATAAGCCGTTCTGCCTTCTGGTCTGGTTCGTCGCTCCGCATGAACCGTTCTTCCGCGCGCGACGCCATTTCGATCTATATCGCTCGACTGCAATTCCGAAGCCAGCCACCTTCGACGACGATCTGAAGGGTTATCCGGGAAAGCCAAAGGGGTTTGTCGACGCAGAAAACAAAATCGGCACCACAATGTCGCACACGGCCTGCGGCTCGCACGAGGGCATTGTGAAAGATTATTACTCTGGCCTTGTTGCTGTAGACGAAAACATTGGGCGCATTCTCTCTTATCTTGAGAAGAAGAACATTCTCGACGACACCGCAATCGTGCACAGCTCCGACCATGGCTATTTTCTTGGCGAGTTCAGGCTCTTCGACAAGCGCCTCATGCACGAACCGTCCATTCGTGTGCCGCTCATGATTCGCTATCCACACAGGATTCCCGCGGGCACAGTCCGCAGTGAGATGGTTCTCGACACGGACCTTGCCCCGACCTTCCTCGATCTTGCCGGTGTTGCCATTCCCGAACACATGCAGGGTAAGAGTGTGCTTCCACTCGCAAAAGCTCCCGATCCATCATTTCGAAAAGAGTGGTACTACGAGTACTACGAATGGCCAAACCCCGAAGCGGTTCCACCTCACCGTGGCATCCGGACAGAGCGCTATAAGTTGATTCACTATGTGAACGAGCCGCAGGAGTTTGAACTTTACGACCTTCAAAACGATCCCGGCGAGACAAAGAATCTCTATGGCAGGCCAGAGGTCGCTGCATTGCAGCAGCAGTTGGGCGAACTGTTGAACGTGCTCAGGAATGAAGTCCCGGAATTGAAGGAGAAAGCGCACGTTTAGAGTTCGATCCTTAAAATGATTCCTGAAACCCAACCACTTTGTGGAATGCGGCTGAAAGAAAGCCGCTTAATTGCAGGCCGGAGCATTGACATCGCGTTGGAATACCGAGTAACGTAATCCCACTACCGGGCCCTTATCAGGGAGGCATGTCCCCGCATGACTGCTGATAAACGCGATATGGTTCGGGTTGAGCCCACGCTGCAACTTGCAGGCTCCGCCAAAAAACTCTTCTTCTCTGGCCCTCCACAGGGCCTCAGTGGAACCATCCCGCTCGTCAACAATAGCGCGGGAAAACAAAAGCTGCGAAGCGTCGGCCTGAAGTCCCGTTCGCTCAGGGGGGCTGCGCAACTGCCGTTAGGCGAGATGCCCTTCTTCGCAAAGCTATATCCGGGCGAGCAGGCGAGTGTCCCCGGAACCATCGTGCTCGACTCCAGCACATCGCCTGGACGCTACGAATTTGAGCTGACCGTGGGAGACCGCACTCTCGCTGCGGAAGCGCATGTCGAGGAGGTCGTCGACCTCCGCATGGACCCCGCGCAGATCACCATACTCGCCGGCGGCGATACAACTTACACCAGAACCTTTATCGCCGAGAATGCGGGCAACGTCGATCTGCCAACAGGTGCTCAGTGCGAGGCCCCGATCTTCGATTCGTTCGATCTGGCTTCGGCGCTTGTCGCCGGCATTAACGACTCTGATAAGGCGTCAGTCGAGTCCATGGTGAAGGGGATTCTTCTGCACTGGGGCGATCTTCAGGCGGGAACGCTCGTCACCCGGCGGGACCCAATCGTGTTGCATCCCGGCCAGAGGCTCTCGGTCGATGTGACCTTCGACCTTCCCGCGAGCCTGAAGCCTTTGCGGCATTACCACGCAAATCTTCAGCTCTACAATGCGACGCTTTCTGTTGATATCTATACCACGGCCAACTACGGTGCCCGCGCTGCCCGGCGCAAAGCGAAGGAGAGCACACCATGAGCAAGGGTGGAACCCCGTCTATTCCGAATCCGTGGACCATCAAGCTCGGCAGTGATGGCTCGACGGTTCACATCGATACCGATCTCGATAACATCCACATCGCCGAGATTGCTCCCATCAATGTGAACTCAACCCTGGCTGTGACGCAGCCTGTCGTGACGCAATCGACGAGCAATAGCGACTCCAAGCTCGATCTCAAGGTGGAACCGCTCTCCGTTACAAGCGATTCAAACTCCGTCGTCGACCTGAAGCCGGTCGCTGTCGACTCCTGCCAGACCATCAAGATTGCTCCTCTGCCGCCAATAAGAATGGAGCAGCCGTATTCGCAGCACTTCGGCTTTACGTTTATGGGAATGGAGCTGTTCGGGTTTACGACCTCCGGCCGTTACGAAACGCTGTTGAACGATCCTGTGAAGCCGGCGCACACACATTGCAACTGCCACGCGCAGCAGCCGCAGGTATCGCAGCAGAAGTCGCAGTCTGGTTCCCAAGGTTCTCAAGATGGTGGCCTTCGCGTGCGGATCAGTGGCAATCGGTAGATCGAAAATCTTGCATGAGCTAAGGAGACAGCTATGAACACTCAACAAAGTCGCTATTCGGGGCCTTGCACGGAGTCGAAAGGCCCCGAGGTGTTCTACGGTTACTGTCACGACACCCGTAGGATGCGGATGATGGATTACAACGACTACGTCGGAAATGTTCAGAAGGGATATACCAATCTGTATCAAAGCCCTACGACAGCTTTGCAGCAGATGGTGGATATGGCGCAGGCTGCATCAACAACGGCTACTCCTGCTCCACAGCACCACGGAAAGCGTCATCATGGCTGCAACTGCCACGAAGAGGATGATTGCGGCTGCGACTGCTGCATTCGGTGCGCGGACACGGTCGAATATGCGCGTTGCGGCGAGACCCGCAAGATCCTCATCACCTTCGATAACGATTCGCGGCGCGAACGCCAGGTGACTCTCGAGTTCGGTTCGTTCCTGACCGATAGCGGACAGCAGTTGCCCTGGAAGGGCTCCCTGTCCGATACAACCTTCACTCTGCCGCCATGCGGAGAAAAGACCGTTGCCATCACTGTATCGATCGACTGCGGGCAGTCAACCGATACCACCGATGCTGCGGGAGTTGCTCGTATAAATGCTGCATTGGATTCATGCAAGGTTGGCTATGCAACGCTCAAAGCCGATGGCTGCCTGATTCGCCCCATCGTCGTCGCTGTAGCTGTGCTCCCCGACCGTTGCGGCTCTCATCGTGTCGGCTGCCTATGCGGCTGCTGCTGACACTAGTTTTCGTCTCAGATCCGCTCGGCGCGTAGAATGCGATACTGCCACGCGCCGCTGCTCATCTGTTCGTAGACAGCCGATCCGGGAACGGCAAGAAAGTTGTCGATCATCGCGTCGTGTCCTCCAAAAGCCTCCGCGCGAGTGGAGGCCACATCGTCACACGATGCCAGCACATTTTGCGTGATCTCTCTGTCGCTGAGAATGCGGAAGCCCAATGGAGCAAGGAGTGCGCGAACTTCAAGCCAGCGCTCGACTGGCAGAAGATCCGTATAAAGAAATTTCCCCTTTTTCCTGATCACCCGACTGACTTCGCCAAAGAACGCCCGTAGATTGGGGTAAGTGTGCGACGACTCGATGTTCGTCACTGCATCGAACGTATTGTTCTTGAATGGCAGGTTCTCCGAATCGCCAACGACGAACTTCGTTCCGTGCTTGTGGGTGCGTCTGCAGAATGCTACGGCCTCAGGCGACAGGTCCACGCCTACCGATTTCGCGCCGAGCACCTCTGCCATAAGAGCTACCGTGCCTCCCCTGCCGCAGCCCACGTCAAGCACTCGCTTCCCCTTGAGTGAAGCGTTGCCAATCAACTCAAAGGCAAGCCGCACTGAGTTTCGATTGAACACATGTTCCGGGACCTCGTAACAAGACTCATCCGTACCGTTCTTGCTGATATAGCCGTAGTTGAGAAAGAATGATGCGGCGCCCAGACCTGAGGTCTCAAGCCGCCTCGTGACATCGTTGTAGAAATCGCGGTAGCCGGCCTTCGCCGCTTTGCCTGGCTCGTCGCCTTGCAGCTCCGTGGCTTCAGGAATGTCAGTTGCCAAGGGAAGACCCGCGGCTTCCGTTTCTCCCGCTCCGGTCTGCGCCTTATCGACAACTACCGCCAGCTCTCCAATGGTGGGTGCCTGGAAGAGCCTCAACACGGGAAGCTCGATTTGAAAGCGATCGCATATCTCGGCGGCAATCTGCGCCGCCAGCAACGAATGTCCGCCAAGATCGAAGAAGCGGTCATGGATGCCGATCGTATCAAGACCAAGCTGCTGGCCCCATATCTCCTCCAGCTTGCGCTCAGTATCTGTTCGTGGTTCTACATAAGCCGTTGCAAGATTAGGCCGCGGATGCAGTTCGGCCTTCGCAGCAGTTGAATCCGCACTCTTATGCTGCACCCACGCCTTCAATCGTTCCTCAAGATTTACGGCCACCACGACGCGCGAGCCAATCGGCGATGCAAGCAGCCTCAGCAGAGCATCGCTTCCCTCAGGCGGGGTAATCGCCAGTGGCATACTCACACTCTGCGCTTCGGCAGCATTGTCCCAGGCGTCCCAATCGATACTCAGCCAGTTCTCTCCTTGCTGCAACGCGAGCACGTCCAGCAGCGCATTGACGCCCGCATAAGCTGCAAGTCCCAAACCGCCAAGGGTAGAAGAGATTGACGAATGCAGGACCCAGCGCTTCGGCTCCCGCCCTTTCATTGCAGTCATCAGGTGAAACAGGCCGCGAATCTTGGGCGAGAACTGCGCTTCCATCACGTCGATTCCCGTCTCTGCCGCAGAAGCAAAAGCCGCTGCATCAATTCGCGCGGCCCCGTGCACGATGAGGTCGATCCTTCCAAAATGCGCAATGGCAGCATCAACCGCAGAAGAAACCTCCTGCGCATGGTTGAGATCAGCCTTCAAGACAAGCACGTCGTCCCTCTTCGAGCGCATCGCTGCTAGACGCTTCAGGATATTTCGCTGACCGGCTGAAGCGGAGACATCTTTGCTCGCTGCCTCCCACTCCGGCGGAGAAGGCAGCGATGTTCTCCCCATCAGGACAAGCCGCGCACCGATGCGGTTAAACATCGCCTCTGCAAGGTGCAGTCCCATGTGACCGAGTCCGCCGGTAATCAGAACGACAGGAGACGCAGGTAGATTGAGAGGAGCCTTTGGCACGCTGGTCGCTGCCGGGACGAATGTTTCGACGAAGCGCTGCCCCTTTCTGGTTGCGACTGCGGGATCGGGAAGTCCTGCTGCCATCTCCGTAGCGATCGCCTTAGCGACGGATACATCATCATCGACATCGATGTGAGCAACACGGAGGCCGGGGTGCTCCTGAGGAAGCACTCTGGCCACTCCCGCACAAAGCGCTCGCGCGGGATCGAGCCTGTCCTCCGCACTTACAAGAGCAGTGCCGCGCGCGACGAAAAGCAGCGGCAGAGGGCGCACCGTCAACTGGCTGCTGAGTGCATGAGCCAACCGCATTGGACCCAACAATGCAACCGGCGCAGCATCGTCAAGCAAGGTATCGCCCGGAGGCGCCGCATTCCAGCAATAGACAACGCCAGCCAGCCGGCCCTCTCCGCTGCACACATCCGCTGCCAGGCGTTGATAGTCTTCCGGGTTCTCGGGATTCAGCGTGTAAAAACGTTTTGTCTTTTTAAAGTTGTTCCCACGCCGCACGGCAATGACGTCTGCCCCCGCTCCCCGCAGCGTTTCTGCAATATCGGTTCCAGGCGCCGTCGTCTCATCAAAGATGAGAATCCTGCGTCCCTTTAGCGATGCGGCATCTGTGTTGAGCGGCTTCGTGCGGCTCCACAGCGCTTTAAACATCCATTTCGAAGTATCGCGAAGTTCTACAGTCTGAGTTTGTGCGTCCGGCAGCGCCCCTACCCAGTAGCTTTGCCGCTCAAACGGATAGGTTGGCAGACTGACCCGCCTTCTTCGTTCCGCCTGATGAAATCCCTTCCAGTCAACCGCCGCTCCACCGGTCCATAGCCTTCCAAGCGCAGCAAGAATCGTCTCTGTATCGGGTATTGCGCTGTCAGCTGTCGGAAGACAACTCACGCACTCTCCCTTCGTACCAGTAGCTTTCGCCGTTGCTTTGACGAACGTGGTTAAAGTGTTCCCAGGGCCTGCTTCAAGATAGATCGGATCTTTGCCGGCGGCTGTTTTTCCTTCAGCCAGCAACTGCAACCCATCGCCAAAGCGAACCGTCTGTCTCAGTTGCGACACCCAGTACTCCGGCTTTGCCACGTTTGCGTCCGCCATGCCTCCGGTCAATGTTGAAATGAATGGAAGTCTGGGCGAATGCAGCTTGATCTTTGCGAACACCTCCTCAAATTCGGCGAGGATCGGCTCCATCATCTCGGAATGAAAGGCATGTGACGTATGCAGCTTGCGATTCGGTATCGATTCTCCAATGAGAAGTTTCTCCACGCGGTTGATGGCTCGTGTGGAACCGGACAGGACGCAAAACCCCGGTGCATTGAGAGCAGCGAGAGCCAACCCATCGGTAACGAAGTTTTCCACGGCTGTATGCTCTGCGAACACTCCAAGCATCGAGCCGCGAGATAACGCCGAGATGAGTTTCCCGCGCCGGGCAATGATTGCGAGAGCGTCATCGAGCGACATGACTCCAGCAAGCGTCGCGGCAACGTATTCGCCAACACTGTGCCCGATCATCATCGCCGGCTTGATTCCCCACGTCTGCCAGAGCATCGAGAGCGCATAGCCAATGATGAACAATGTCGGCTGTGCATACTTTGTGTCCTTCAAAGCCTCCGCTGCATTCTTGCTCTGTCTCGCACCTGGAAAGAGTATCTGGCGAATGTCCTGCTTCAAGTGGCGTTGTAGAAGCTGCGCGCAGCGATCGATTGCGTCTCGAACAACTTCCTCGCTGTCGTACAAACCTTTCGCCATCTCCGGATACTGGGACCCTTGCCCCGGATACATGAATACAACTGGACGCTCTGTCGGAGCAGCATCTACAGACAGATGTGTCGACTCTCGCAGCGTGTCGATTGCACGATTGCGGTCGGTGTCCGATGTAACAATGGCACGGCGAAAGCGAAATGGCCTGCGGCCCACATGCAATGTATGCGCCGCATCGGGCAGCTCGATCTCTGGGTGAACTTCCAGGTGAGCGGCCAGTTGTTCCGTCGCGATCTTCAGGGCCGCCTCGCTTCGCGCCGAGACCGTCATCAACTGAAATTCTCGTTTTGTAGCTGCTTCTGTCGGACGAGGGGCCTCTTCCACGACAATGTGAGCATTCGTTCCTCCCACGCCGAACGAACTGACCCCTGCGCGTCGTGGAGTTCCATTCCGTTCCCACCGGCTTAATTTCTGCGTCACATAAAAAGGACTGGCTGCGATGTCGATCCCAGGGTTCGGCGCTGTGTAATGTACAGTCGGCGGAATCGCGGCATATTCAAGCGAGAGCACCGTCTTGATCAGTCCTGCGATGCCCGCCGCGCACGACAGATGTCCAAAGTTCGATTTCACCGATCCAATTCCGCAGAACCCACGTTTCTTGCTGCTCTCGCGAAAGACCTCCGACAAAGCGGAGATCTCAATCGGGTCGCCAAGAATCGTCCCCGTCCCATGCGCTTCAACATATCCAATCGAATCTGCCGATACGCCTGCCATGCGGTGGGCGGCGCGGATCGCCGCAGCCTGCCCGTGAATGCTCGGCGCCGTATAGCCAACCTTGTCGTTGCCATCGTTGTTGATGCCTGTGCCAAGAATGACAGCGCGGATATTGTCTCGCCCCCTCACCGCATCCGACAGCCGCTTAAGAACAACCAGTCCAACGCCGCTGCCTACAATCGTTCCTTGCGCCTTCGCGTCGAACGGCCTGCAATGCCCATCCGGAGAAAGAATGGAGCCTGCCGTGTAGAAATACCCTCCTCGCTGGGGGACGCGCACGGTGACGCCGCCTGCCAGGGCCATATCGCAACGCCCATGATGCAGGCTCTCGCAGGCAAGCGAAACTGCAACAAGCGAGGTGGAGCAAGTCGTCTGCACAACAACGCTCGGCCCCTTAAGGTTCAAACGGTAAGAGACCTGTGTGCAGAGGTGGTCTTTGTCGTTGGTCACCATCAACTGCATGCCGTCGATGTATTTCAGCGCATCCTGGTTCTGATAGAGGTGGTACAGATACGTGCTCAGTTCCGATCCACCGAAGATGCCTATCGGCTTCTCGAAGGTCTCCGGGTCATATCCCGCATCCTCAAGCGCCTCCCAGGCTGTCTCCAGAAATAAGCGGTGCTGCGGGTCCGTAAGCGTGGCATCGCGAGCCGAGAAGCCGAAGAACTGCGCATCGAACTTGTCCACGCCTTCAAGCAGCGGAGACGCATTCACATATCCCGGCAGACGCGAAATGTGGTCGGGTATTCCTGCCGCGCGCATCTCCTCCTGTGTCAGGGTCGTGATCGACTCAACACCTTCCGACAGATTTTTCCAATAGGTATCCAGGCTGTTTGCGCCAGGAAAACGGCCTCTCATGCCGATGATGGCGATGGGTTCGTGAGCGTTGGCCCGCGGCTCAGTCGATTCAAAACCGCTTGTTTCTTTTGAGCGGGACATACTCCGGCCTCATCAAACTTCGTTGGTGTCGTTTTCCGTTGCGACAACTCTCAGTTGCATCTCTACTCGAAGATCGCCGTCGCCGGTGATGTACAAAAATCCGATGTAAGGGACGTCTGCATCGTATTTATCGGCTTCCAGTTGAAGGGAGAAGGTGATGGTCGCCTCTTCACCCGGTCCAAGCTCCAGCACCTCGGGAGTGATCGCCATCTTCGGGCTGAAAGCGGCTTCTATGCCATCGAGGCGGCGAACCTCCGTAGCGATATAGTGGATCGCAGTTCGTTGTTCAGTTGTATTCGTAATGGCAAGCGATGCAAATGCAGCCCCACCCACTGGGCCGCGAAGCATTAAGAAATTAACCGGTTCACCGTTGCTCGCATTCGCGAGCGCGAGGATGCCCTCGAAGTAATCTTCTTCATAGTTGCTGCGAAGCTCATCGAGCTCCTTCATGAAGTCGAAATACAACTGGCCCACTCGCTGCAAATACTCAGGCAGTTCCTCAGACATCTGCGCAGCCGTTTTCTCCTGTACATCCTCCGCCTTCAGCTCACCGGCGGCCACCCGGTCGAGTTGCCGCCGATACGCCGCCAGTGCTTGCGCGTTCAGCCTGCCCGCATACTCCGCATACTGCTCAAACCATCTCGCAGGATTCGAAGCGTCGAAGACCGGCGGGGTCACCTCATCATTCAGGTCATTCGTCTCGCCTGCGCGGGGCGACCTGCTTCTGTTCAAAGCACTGACGCTGTGCAGGAACTCTGCGCCAATCTTCCCCAGGCGATCGGTATAGACGGCGCCATGCTGTTGGATGAAGCGCGGGAAGTGCTCCTGAAAGATCGTCGCAGGCAGCCGTCCCTGCGAGACGTATTCGAGCGCCTCCTGGTATAACTTCAATGTTTTGGCTGTGCTGGAGGCACTCCGCGCCAGAAACTGCGTGTAGGATGTCGACCAGTCCGCAGACGGATGATTGAGCGTGCGCTCCTCGGGTCGAGCAGTGCTGGTAGCCACAGTTCACTCCGGCTTGAAACATTTGGGCCCGCGATCCGATCGATCCATGAGACTCAACGATCCAACCATTGAGAACGAAACTAGATTCTACTCACAAACAGGTATTGCACGTCAACGCTCGATGTCATTCTGCCAATATCCCAAGTCACTGCTTGCCAGCACTTCTGAGCGATTCCATGGAAGAGCTAAGAGGGTAGGGCATGATCGGTCTTCATATTCTGACCGCTCCACACCTTCACCTCGGTCCATGGTCGAGACGAGCCTGACCAGAAGCTGTCGCTCGTGGGAAGCCCGAGCGGAAGCCATGCCGCCGAACACAGATAAAGGCTTCCGGTTGAGATATATGTCTCGCCCAATCCTGGTTGATGTCCCGCAAAGCCAATCGTGAGCCAACCCTTTGTATCGAATGTCCCTGGCCGCTCGACCATGCGACGCATCACGGCAGTCAGCGCACATCGCACCTGTTCGGGAGTCACTCCCTCGGGCAGTTGTCGTCGCAGGCTGATATCGCTCAGCAGGTGGAAGGCGCCAAAACGATATGTCAGCGAGCGTCCGATCGCAGGAAAGGTGCCTTCAGGGCTGATCATTCTCTCCTGGATCGCCGCGTACCTCTGTGCGCGTTCAAAAACGACAGGCTTTAGCGCAGTCCACATTGCACTTCTGGCTGGAACAGTCTCCAGAACCTTCATCAGCATGGGTTGAATCACAAAGCTGTTGTAGTAGTCCCAGTGGAAGCTCTTGCCATCGCCATAAGTTCCATCGCCCATGTACCACTCTTTGTGCATCTCAAGGGCGTAGTCCACCCGCATGGCATCCCACCGCGCTCCCATGAAGTAGAGCCCGGCCTCAATCATCGCCGAGAATAGAAGCCAGTTCGACTGCCCCGGAAGGATCTGCCGCGTGGCCTCAAGCGCCTTAATCACATTTGCCTTTGTCGCAGCATCCAGTGGTTCCCACAACTGTTTTGGCGCGCGCAAAATGCCAAGCACAAGAAACGCAGCATCCACCACCGACTGCGGTGTCATGCCGAAGTTCATGTAATCGGCCGACTGCGGATCGGTGCCGTAACGGATCCCATTGCGCGTCCACTCGCGATACTTTGCTTGGAGCCCGGCCTCCTTGCCTTCGGTCGAGCTCTCCAGCCAGGGTGCAAGGCCGGTTACAAGGCGGCCGAATGCCTCAAGATGCGTCGATTTTTTCCGGTCCTCCACAACGCCGGCAACTGCTTCAACCGGCATCAGTGCCCGTAACTGTCCCCCTCCAACGGCCTCAAGGACAGGGTGTGATATGCGTTGGACTACTTCGAGCCAATACGAACGATCGTCGCTACTGGCGGAAACAGGGGGTTGGCCAATGGACGCCGCCGGTATCGTGCTTGCAGCGCCTGCAGCCAGTGCGCTCTTCAAGAAAGCTCGCCTTCCAGTGCTTGCAGTCTGTCCAAAAGACATCGGTCGTCCTTATTGCGCTGATTGCGCTCCACTTTCGCAAAACGGATTATAGCCTTGCTTCTCAATCGATTGAACGACGTGACAAAAGGATTGGCGCGGCAGTCTTCTCGGTTACGCAACAGAATAACGATACTTGGATTTGCGTAGATTGCTCAGGTAGAGGCAAACTCAGCCTCCTGACGCTGAAAGGCCGCCATTACTGGCGGCCTTTGTAGTTTTGGCTTTCGCGCGGAGCGCGTCTGCTCCACAATGGTTAGTCTCCGGCGACGGTCTCTTCCGACTCAACCTTCGCGGGTGAGGGGGCTGCCTTGATCTCGCCGAGGGAGATGAAGCCGGGCTGCTCCTGCTCCTTGAGGATCTCCTTGCGATAGAGCTTGGCCATCTTCGCGTTTTCCGCGTCCTGCTTGATCTTCGCGTCGCGCGCCCGGATTTTCTCCTCGCGGGCGTTCTTGGCGATGCCGCTCTTGTCGAAGGTGTCGTTGGCAGCGGCGTTGACGTGGGACTCATTCAGCACCAGGTCGTACTTCTCCTGCTTCTCGATACCGACCTTCTTGCCGCCGGCGAAGATCTCATGACGGCCGTGCTCCTCGTACCACTTGGTGAGGGTGGCGGTCATGTGCATCTTCTCGATGATGTTCCTCCAGCCCACGCCGGTGTTGTAAGCGCAGAAGCTGATCTCGCCTTCCTGCGTGGCGTAGGGGATGATGCACTGTTCGGTGCGGCGGAAGTCGTAGTTGAACAGGTCCTGGAACCACATGCCGGCGATGAAGAGGAAGTTCCAGCGGTCGGCGCGGCGCTTCTCGATGTCGGCCATGGTGCGGTCCCCGGTCACCTTGCCGTAGTTCTTGCCGGTGGCGCCGAAGCACTTGTCGAACTTCTGCAGCAGGTCCATGATGCGGAAGTGCGTCGGGGCGTTCGAGGGGTTGTAGTTGCGAAGAAGCGCGAGCGAGACGCCGACGATGGACAGGAACTTGCCGCGGGCGGCGTCGTTGATGCGAGCGACGTCCTTGGCGAGCTGCACAGCGTCGAGGAAGCTGGTGACCGGAACCGCTTCCTTGGTCTCCTTGTCGATCATCAGCGCCATGCCGATACCGCAGTTCGGGTGGCAGCCGCAGGAGAGCTGGCCCCAGTCATGCTCCGGTCCGTGTACGAGGTCGGCCCAGTCGCTGAAGGTGGACATGAAGGAGATCGGGAACCAGTCGCGTGTGGATTCGCCGAGGCCGGTCTGGTTGCGGATGTCGTGCGCGAGGTGCGACAGCGTGTAGCGCTGCGCCGTGCGGCGCTCGTCCGAGATCTCTTCGTCGCGGCCAGTGAACGATACCGGCTGGAACGAAAGGAAGTTGATCTTCTTCGGGTTGTCGAGCGCGAACTCGATGATGCGGCCGACCTGCTCGTTGTTGATGCCGTTGACGATCGTCGTGACGGGAACGATGTCGACGCCGGCCTCGTGCAGGTTGTGGATCGCCTGGAGCTTCACGTCGAACGCGTTGCCGACCTTGCGGTGCGAGTTGGCGGCGTTGCCGATACCGTCGAACTGGAGGTAGGCGTAGCGCAGACCGGCCTCAGCGGCGGCCTTGGCGAACTCCTTCGACTTCGCGAACTCGATGCCGTTGGTCGCGGCCTGCACCGAGTTGTAACCGACCTTGCGGGCGTAGGCGACGGCGTCGAGGAAGTAGGGCGAGAGCGTGGGCTCGCCGCCCGAGAACTGTACGCTCATCTGACGACGCGGCTTGATCTGGATCGCGTTGTCGAGCATGGTCTTGATCTCGTCCCACGTCAGCTCATGCACGAAGCCGACCTGGTTGGCGTCCATGAAGCAGGGGTCGCACATCATGTTGCAGCGGTTGGTCAGGTCGATCGTCAGAACCGAGCCGCGGCCGTGCGTCACGGTGGACGTGCCGTGGTTGTGGAGCTTCTCGTCGTTGTGGGCGCGGATGTCGCGGCCGGGGAAGACATCTTCGAGGTGCTTCATCATCGGCGGGTCGATGGACATGACATCCTCGAAGTGGCCGTGGATCGGGCAGTCCTTGACCATCAGGATCTGGCCGTCGCGCTCGATGATCTGGGCCTTGATCTCGCCGACCTTCTCGTTCAGAAGAATCTCGTGGGGCAGCTTGCCGTCGACGATCTGCTGACGGATCTCAGGGATGCACTTGGGGCACAGCGAGTCGGTGGTACGCGGCCAGCCCAGCGGGGGCTTCTCTTTCTGGTAGGACTTCAGGAGGGGTTTGTCGCTCCACTTCGGGGTAAAGCTCGGGTTGGGCGAGATCGAGTTCAGTTTGTCGAACACGGCCCATGCAGCCTTTGCTCCATACGTAAGGGCCTTTTCGGCCAACTTCGCGGACTTTGCCATAGCGTTTTGTCTCCTGATGTCTTCCGGCTGAATCTGGGTATAGCCGATGCAGCTTCCAAATAAAGCTTATTGGCCGAAGGGCGCCAGCCGGAAGTGAGCACCCTGATTCAACCCATAGCGCGCCCACCTGTTAAGTAGATGAGAAGGCTGGACTTGAATCTTTTAAAAGGTACTCAGATTGGAGGGTTAACCGAAGGTTAAGCAAGCGAACGGCGAAAACGCGCATTGAACGGTAACGTCAGTTGGGTGAATGGCAGGTTTGAAAATGATGCAAAATGCCGCTCTGCCTGTTTGACTAGGGCATCCCGCCCTGCGAGGCAGCGATATTGTTCAGAATCTGCTGCACAAAGATGATGCGAACGTGAATGTGGCGGGCGACGTCGGGAAGAAATTCGTTGACCAGGTTGTTGACCGGATCGAGCGCGAGTCCGGTCGCGATGCGCTCGGCGGTGGAGGCCCCGTCGCTCTGAATACCCGGAACGTAGAGGTTGCTCAGCTCGGCCACGATGGGGTAGGCGGCGAGCGTGCCGTAGTTGGGGATCGTCTTGCCGGTGTCGCTGCGCGAGACGTAGCTGCGTGTAATGGCGTAGAGGATCCGCCTGCCGACTGGCCTGTCCCGCATCCGGTAGTAGCGCGGGTCCTGATGCACGAGACTGGGCACGGCGAAGGTGCCGAAGAACTCGGCCGTGGCGTTCTGCAGCATGCTGATCCCCGCCAGCTTTCCGAAGCCCTTCAGGCCGGGGCCATAGGCCGTATCGGGGTCGGAGGCAATGTTGATCGCGGAGACTCCGGCGATCGTACCGAGGCTGGCCGGATCGGTGCTGTAGTGCAGCGCGAGGTATCCCTTCTGCTGCCAACTGAGAGGGATCGCCAAGTCGGTATTGAGAAAGCGCTGATAGGGATAGACCAACTCGCTGCACGCGGGCCGCTGCGCATCGGCTTTGTTGGGATCGACGTAGATCACGCGCATCGCCCTCCACGCGTTGCAAGGCCGATCTCCCTTGCCGCTGGCCTTGAGCGAGGCTTCGCCGATGACGACGACATCCTCCAACTGCGGCTCCGGCTCTCCTCCCAAGGCGCTGGGAGCGTCGGGAAGATCATCGGCGGCCTGTGGGCTGGGAGGAGTGGAGCTGGAGTCAGGGGCAGAGCTGCCGGATGACAATTCGGAACCACCGGCAAACGAACCAGGGGCAGGGGCGCTGGCCGTCTGTGCAATGGCCGGCGCCACGGAAAGCAGTGTCCCCAGAATCAGAGCCTTATACATGCCTTGTCGTTTTCCTGCCTGGGAGGTTTAACCCCGTTCGCGGAGGAATTATTCATGCTTCCTGATGTGCAGCCAGTTGATGGCGTCGTTGCCGAACTCGGACAGAAGATACCCGAAGGCGCTTCCGCCCAGCGAGGTCGCCCAGGTCTGCATGACCTGTCCCGGAGTGACGTTGCGCTCCGGATAGTAGGTGTGCGTGAGGGCTGCCGCGCCTCCGGTGCCAAGGATGAAGGCGAAGTTCGGGATCGTTCTCCCTCCGTCGGTACGCCCGATAACAGGTCTGGTTCCCGCATAGATCGCGCGATCGATGAACGTGTGGCCGTGTCCCATCTGGTAGTAGCGCGGGTCCTGGTGAAACGCCGTGGCGAGGACGCCGTCGGAGAAGATCTCCTTGCTGCTGTTCAGCGCGGCCGCTGCGCCAAGGCGCTGCGCGAAGGCCTTCCCATTGGTGCCGTAGTTCGGGCTGGAGTCGATCAGTTGCGACCAGGTGGCCGAGGCCGCCCAGCCGATCATGCTGAACGGCGTCACGGACTCCCGCAAGCCAAGCTCGATCTTGTCGTGTGCTTTCTGCCTGGGCGCGGGCTGGCCGGCGGCGATGAACTTCACCTGCGGCAGGGCCGCCGGTTTGGGGCCGGTGTTATTTGTCTGCCAGGGCCACGCCGCTGCGTCTGCATTCGAGCTGCTGAAGCCGGTGGCTGTTGCGACAGAAGCGCCAGGCGAATCAGGCAGCAAAGCTGCGGTAGCGAGCTCACTGGCGTGCGGGGCCGTCTCCGCAGACCCGCGGTTTGCGGTAAGGCACAACAAAAGTGCTGCCGTCAAAGTGCCGTAGCGCAGAATGGATGAAAGAGAGACGGGAACTGTCAATGAACTGACCTCACAAACAGATTTCTGGATTCGCGTCTCTCGGAAGATAAGCGTGCATTGGCGCCAATACGCAGGTGAGAACAGGCGCGGCTTTTAAAGAGACGCATCCTGCAAACCCGGCGTTGTATTTCCAAAGACAATGGTTCGCTGCTTCATCGACGTTACCACCTCGGCACTGGCAGCGGAATAGCGGTCGTGGGCGATTGACCACGCTTTTTCCTCATTCTGATAATTGAAGTTGGAGAAGTGTGTATGCCCGAGAACCCGCCAAAATACGCATGGGAGCAGCGTCTGCATGAGGCGGGCGCTCGTGTGGAAGACGACGTGCGCAAGCTGATCGACTACTTCAACGACGAGGTCGTTCCCGACGTTCGCAGGAATGGTTCGGATGCGCTTCGTGCAGCCGCGCGGGAGTTGCAACGGCTGGCGCAGCGCATGGACGAGCGCGCGGGACGCAGGCCGCCCTCGTCTCCAGGAGATGCAAAGCAGCCGTGAATCGCCGCCTCACCTTCGCCGTGCTGGTCTCGGCGCTTGCGCTGGCGGCGAGCGGCTGCCACAAGAAGAGAGTGCAGGCGCACCGTCCGCCGCCGCCTCCGTTTGCCAGGCAGGGTTCGGGGACATACTCGGCGCGCAACCCTGGCTCTTCGACCGCGCCATCGCTCGGGCAGCCGCGTCCCGCGCCGCTGCCTCCCAATCTTCAGGAGAAGCCCGCGCTGGTGGAGACTGGACTCGCGAGCTGGTACGGGCCGCCATACGCCGGTCGCAAGGGTGCCGACGGCACGGTCTACGACCAGAACGCAATGACCGCAGCGCATCTGACTCTGCCGCTGGGTTCGATGGCGCGGGTGACGAACCTGACGACGAACCAGTCCGCGATCGTGAAGATCACTGATCGCGGCCCCTTCGTGCGCGGACGCATCATCGACCTCTCGCTCGCGGCGGCCAAGGCGACGGGGCTCTATCGCATGGGTGTTGCCAAAGTGCGCGTCGAGGCCTGGACGCCCATGCCGAGCACAAGCCCCACCGCAATCCCCGGCGGGCGCTGGTGCGTGCAGGTGGGCGCGTTTCAAAATGAGAAGGACGCGCTCAAGCTGAAGAGCCAGATGATGCGCCGCTACACGACCGCGAAGGTGATCGAGTTCCCCGGACCTACGGGGCACTGGGTCCGCATCAACCCCGCGCGCCCCGACAAGGCGAACGCAACCGAGGTTGCCGAGAGCATTCATGTGACGGACGCGCAGCCGTATCTCGTTCGAACGGACTAACGCGATCGGCTCTTATCGGATGGCGCGTTTGCCGGTACGCCGCTCCAGCTCCTTGATGAACTCCGCTGCTCCGCTGTGGTTCCAGGTATGCGTGATGCTGACGCGGTTGTCGCCGAGCACGCGCGTCATGCGTCCGGCACCTGTCAACTGGATCGTCATCACCTCGGGATAGGCGATGGCCTTGGTTCCTCGAATCCAGAACTTCTGCACCAGCCCGGTCGGGGTGAGCACGATGGTGCCGGGCATCTGCGACAGCACCAGCGCGAGCAGCGCAACGATCAGCAGCGGAAGCCACACCGGGAGATGGTGCGACGCCTTCCACATCGGCCACGCGAAGAGCGCGAAGTAGAGCGGGAGCACGATGGCCCGTCCCCAAAGCACCAGCGGCTTAATCGGAAAGGCGATGCCTTCGGGTGTCTCACGCGGTGAACCCTTCACCATGCGCCCTGCGTAAAGCAGCGCAAAGAGCGCGGCGAGAGTGGCGAACTGTAGTGTTTTGAAATCTGCTTGCATCTCGAAGATCCTCAGCGTGTTGTTACGCCCAGCTTACTTTCCAATGGGCGGTGGAGGGTAGTAGGGCAGCTTCTGTTGTTCTTCCGTCGCGCGCTTCACACCGATATCGCCGAACAAAAGGCTTGGCACAATGGTGGTCTGCGGCACCGTGCCCAGCGACTCGTTGACGTAGGGGGCGCTGCCTGCGGCGATGATCTCCGACCGCAGGCTGCGGTTGTCAAGCTCGTCGAAGCTGGCCCCGCGAACAAGCTGGCGGCTGCCGTCTGGGTGGACAAGATAGAGCAGTCGCGGCACCTCGCCTCCCATCGTCTCGACGGCGTAGACATCGCGCTTCTGGTCCTTTGCCATGCTGAGCAGCTTCTGGTTCATCTCGCTGTCCGAGAGCGGCTTGTTCGACGAGAAGACCATCACTCCGCTGCGCGAATGCGCGGGGGCCCCGGGCGCGGCGCGGCCGTGTCCGTTCGAAGCAGGGAAGTCCCGTATCGGCGTGCGGCCGATCAGGTAATTCTCCAGCTTGCCGTTTGCGACGACATGGACCGGCTGCGCCGGCACGCCCTCATCGTCCACCTGGTAGGCGCCGAGCACGGAGCGTCCGGCAAACTTCGTCTCCAGCGGGTTGTCGACGACGCTCATAAACTCCGGAAGCACGCGCGCCCTGTAGCTGGAGGTATACGCCCCGCCGGTGCGGGCCGTCGTGCCAAGCTCAGGCCTGTCCGCTTCCACGTTCGGTACGAAGAGCCGAATCATCACATCGGAGGCGGCGTCGCCGGAGAAGAGGACAGGGCCGTGGTAGTCCTCGGCGTCAACCAGCGGCGCTTTGCTGAGGTCGTCGAGGCTCTTCAGGTCATCGATCACGCGCTTGCGGAACGCTGGCCAGCTCTCAAGCTCGGCGGCGGTGACGGCAACGGAGCCGTTGTCACGCCCGAGCCGCATGCCGTCCGGGGCCTGTCCGCCCACGCTGATGGCGTTGTTGTATCCGCTGGTGCTGTAGCGCAGCGCCGTGCCCTCGGTGTTGACGAGATAGCGGTTCAACACCATGGCGCGAATGTTGGCGGTGGAGTATTGCACCAGGTTGGCGAAACCGCGAACCTCCGGCGCACTGGCATACAGCCCGCTGGCCTCGACGATGCGCTTCTTCCACTCCGCGCGATCGAGATCGAGGCTGCGAAGCGGCTCCATGTGAACGAAGGGCTTCTCCACGGAGAGGTCCTTCTCCTGGCGCGTCGACTGGAACCTCTCCATCGCCGCGCGCTTGGTGGAGTAAGCGCGGAGCGCATTTTTGTAAGCCTCGTCGGTCGCTGTCCACAGCGCATAACGCAGGGCCACGGGATCGTTGTCCTGCGGCGCAAGCACAACGCTGCCATCGCCGCGCCCTGTGCTGGAGTCGACCGTGTAGTCGCCCACGCGAACTGTGACTCGGACAACACGCTGATGCCCCTCTTCCTCGCGGGTAAGAGCGCCATAGTTTGCCACGGCCTCGTAGCTGGAGAAGTCGTCCAGGCGGTACTCAATGAAGTAGGGGGCCTGCATGCCGGGCAATACGAGCTGGCTCTTCTCGCGGCTGAGTTCGGCCTGCATCGCCTTCAGAACAGGATCGTCCGTCTCCGCCGCAAAGCTCTTGACCGCCGGTGCGGAGAGCAGCAACGCAATGGTCAAAACACCGGAGAGCTTTTTCAGTGAGGTCTTCATTATTGCTTCTCCTTTCCATCGACAGGCGGTGGGGGAAGGATCGGCGGACGCGCATTGCCCTGCGCCTGCCGCTGCGTTTCGATCTCGCGTACCAGCATGGCGGGAGCCACGGCACTGACCGGAATGCTCCCCGACTCCGCACCGCAGATGCCGTTGAAGATCTCCTGACGGTTGTCCGTCGCGACGATGCGGTTCAAGGCGGCCTGCGGAGTCCCAACGATGGAGACGCCGCGCACCAGCTCGTCCGGACGGCCATCGACGAAGACCCGGTACACCACCAGCGGGATGACCTGGAAGGCCTGCGGCGATCGCCGCGTGGTGACAGCGAAGCCCGACGAGATGTCTTCAAAGTAGAGTCCGTAGGCCTTGCCCTGCTTCTTGGCCTCGTCGATCAGCATCTGGCGCAGCTCTTTATCGCTGACGGTTTTGGTGGAGCTGACAATCAGGTTGCCCTGACGCCCGGTAGGCATGCGGCCAACTTCGGCGCGGCCGTGGCCGTTGGAGTGCGCAAAGCTGGCGATCGGCAGCCGCGACATCAGGAAGGTCTCCAGCACACCGTCCTTGATGAGGTCGACGCGGCGGGCAGGCTGTCCCTCGTCGTCGTAGCTGTAGTGGCCGCTCAGCGACTGGCCATCGAATGTCTTTAAGGTGGGGTCGTCGCTGACGCTCATGAAGCTGGGCAGAATCTGCTTGCCCAGCAACTTGGTGAAGGTCTGCCCTTCGTCGTCGCCGCGCTGGCGCTGGCCCTCGAGCCGGTGGCCCAGCACCTCGTGAAAGAAGACGGCCGATGCCCGCCCGCTGAGGATCGCGGGGCCGTTGAAGGGTTCGGTGATCGGGGCTGTGCGCAGCGCGACAAGGTTCTTCGCCATCGCCGTCGTCTTCTCGATGACGGCTTTCTGCTCGGGCAGGTGCGCCAGTGAATCGGCTTCGAAGGTCTCGGCGCGGAACAGGTCCATGCCGTCGGCGGCACGGGTTCGCGCCACGATGACGAGCCGCGCTACCTGATTGGGGGTCGCAATTCTTGCGCCCTCCGACGAGACGAAGTAGGCCGTCTCCGTCGACGATTGCACGATGACGCTGTCGAAGAATATCTCCGGATACTGCCGGAAGAGGCCGGAGATCTCGCGCAGACGTTTCTGCCAGGCGGCCTGGTCGATGCTCAGCGGGGACGATGCCGGAAGAATGTCCGACTTCGGCTGCTCGCTCGAGAAGTCGGCCGAAGCGTCTTCTTCTTTTGCGCGGACCTGCTGCTCGGTCTTTACCTTCGTGAAACTGTCGAGTGCTTTGGCGTAGCCGCGATTGGTGGCGAACCACAGGCTGCGCTCGATGGCCTCGCGGTCGTCGGTGAGCGGCAGGGGGATGGTGGTGAGCGCGCTGGCGCGATGGTCGCCATGCGTGTTGTCCTCGTCCGTTGTCCCGATGCGAAGCTGCACGTCGGCTGTGCGTCGGCGGCTGCGGT
This sequence comes from Acidobacteriota bacterium, assembly GCA_018268895.1. Classification (NCBI taxonomy): domain Bacteria; kingdom Pseudomonadati; phylum Acidobacteriota; species Acidobacteriota bacterium. The sequence continues at coordinate 926,530 of JAFDVP010000007.1, forward strand.
TCTGAAGCGCGATAGCGCCGTATTGCGCCGTCATGTTGAAGCTGTCGGAGTCTGAGACGCTGTAGCTCAGGAAGTAGGGCTTCGGCTGTTTGTCCGCGTCTGACGACCCCAGGGACGTTTTGGCGCGATCAAGCTCGGCGCTCATGGCGTCCAGCAGGGCGGCGTTCGCCTGCGGTTTTGACTCGGCCGGGGCATAGGGATGGAGAAGGAGGACTCCCAGGGCGAAGGCCGCGGCCCGGGAGGTAACAGAACGAAATCGTGTCATCGCGAAGAGTGCTCGTTTCACTGCAAGAAATTCCGGCTGAAGCCGAGTGTATCGGAAGCGCGATACCTGCCGCTCTGGAAACTTGGCATGGCCGTTTGACGTATGGAAACGGCGTGGAGCATGACGGGTTGTCGAGATGACTGCCTGTTCGATGAACGCATTTGCCGTCGCGCCGGAATTCGTGCAAACTGACACAACCTCAGCCGCACCGAGGGAGTCCGATGCGCGTTCAAACAATTGCTGTTCTGTTTCTGTTGCTGGTCACTGCCCTTGTCCCCGTTGCCCTTCATGCCCAGGCCAGCGTGCCGCAGAGTGCCTCTGCGGACCATGTGCAGACCCCAGCCAACGCCAAACCCGCCTACTCGCTCCCGCCGGAGAAGCTGGCGCGCGCGATTGCCTACTCGCGGATTCGCGTAGTCCTCAACTTTCTGGGCAGTGGCTGGGGGATCCTACAGCTAGTGCTGCTGCTGACGCTCGGCGTCATCGCGCGTATGCGCAACTTCGCCGTAGGCCTCAGCACGAACCGCTGGATTCAGGGCTTTGCCTTTCTGTTCCTGCTGCTCGCGGCCAGCACGCTGCTCGATCTGCCGCTGGACATCTACGCCCATCATGCGGCGGTGGTGTACGGGCAGTCGGTGCAGGGGTGGGCAAGCTGGGCCTGGGACGCGACGAAGAACCTCCTGCTCGTTTTTGTCTTCGGCGGGCTGTTGGTGATGCTGTTCTTCTGGGTGGTCCGCAAATCGCCAACGCGTTGGTGGTTCTGGTTCTGGATACCCGCGATGTTGTTTGTGCTGTTGTCGGTCTTCGTCGCCCCGGTGCTGATCGACCCGCTGTTCAACAAATTCGAGCCTCTGGTAACCACCAATCCGGCGCTGGTCGACCGGCTGGAGCAGGTGGTCGCGCGCGGCGGCGTACAGATTCCTCCCGAGCGCATGTTCCTGATGAAGGCGAGCGAGAAAGTTACGTCGCTGAACGCCTACGTCACCGGGTACGGCGCGTCGAAGCGGGTTGTGGTGTGGGACAACACGATTGCTAAAGCCACCCCCGACGAGATCAGCTTCATCTTCGGCCACGAGCTTGGCCACTATGTGCTGAACCACATCCCGGCAACCCTGCTCTTTCTCGGAGCGCTTCTGCTGGTCGAGTTCTACCTCGGATACCGCGGCATCCGGTGGCTGATTGCGCGCTACGGCCGGGCATGGGGTGTCACTTCGCAGAACGACTGGGGTGCTCTCGCGGTTCTGCTACTTGTCCTCTCCGTGCTCTCGTTCTTCTCAGAGCCTATCGTCAATGGCTACAGTCGCATGCACGAGCACGAAGCCGATATCTATGGACAGGAGGCAATTCACGGTATCGTCGCCGATCCGCAGGCCACGGCGCAGCAGGCATTCCAGTTGCTGGGCGAGGTCTCGCTCACTGATCCCAATCCGAAACCGTTCGTCGAATTCTGGATGTTCAGTCATCCGTCCGTCTCAAGCCGCGCGGCCTTTGCGGCAGCGTACAACCCCTGGGCGCCAGGCCAGCGTCCTAAATTCTTCGATAAGTGAAGGGCTCATGAAAACAAACGATAGTCCTGTACGATCTTCTCCTGAGTGTCTGTTTTGTAGGATTCTGGCTGGCGAAATCCCCGCGAACCGCGTCTACGAAGACGAGTTCTGCATCGGGTTCCCGGACATCAATCCGCAGGCCCCCACCCATCTGCTCATCGTCCCGAAAGAACACATCGCATCGCAGGCGAAGGTGCTGGCCGAACATAAGCCTTTGCTGGGACACCTGATGTCTGCCGCCGCGGACCTGGCGCGCGCGCAAAAGCTCGACAAGGGATACCGCGTCGTGGTCAACACCGGTGACGACGGCGGGCAGACGGTTCATCATCTGCACCTGCATCTTCTGGGCGGCCGCCATCTGACCTGGCCACCGGGCTAGAAGTGCGCCGCTATGGCCAATAGAGCATTTTTCACTCATGTGTAGTCCAAGGGCCAAAGGCCCAGGTAACGATGCCAATCAAGGCTCCGAGCGCTGAAAGCGCGACATAAATCCACGTCGAAAGACCACGCCTGAAGGAAAATTGCCTAGTGGCGTCATTCTGAGCCGAAGGAATCACAGTAGTTTGTCTGGCGCTGCCAGATGCAAGGGAAAAGGCCGGCAGGAGAACGCTCCCGCCGGCCTTTGTCTTCGTTTCATCACAGACTACTGGTTGTAGTTGTTGTCGTCCTCTTCGGCTGTGCCGTAGCGGCGAAGCAGGTTGGGCAGGTTCTGCGAGAAGGCCGCGCGCGGCATCACCGTATCGCATCCGGCCTCGACAGCCTTGGCCTTCAAATCACCCTGTAGATGCGACAGGAAGCCGATAATTGAGGTCCCGCGCTTCAGCTTCGATTTCAGTTTCGGGATCAGCGTCAGTGGCTTGGCGTTCGCATTGTTCAGATCGAAGACGATCAGGCCGGGACGGTCTTCTTCGTCGCCGGTAAGCTGCGCGATGACGTCCTTGTCGTTCTTCACGAAGGCGACCTTCACGCCGAGTTTGCGCGAGGTCTCATTGATCTTGGCCGTGAAGAACAGGTCTTCGATAAAGAAGAAGATCTTTGTCGGTGCGTCTTCAGGAATCGGAATGGCGCGACCCTGCGAGTAGTCGATCGGCTGGGAGTCGCTGACGTGCAGGTTCCTTCCCCCGTGGTTATTCGAGCGGCGAACGTTGCCGGTCTCTATGGTTGAAGGCGGGGCATCGGCAAAGTTGCCGTTCACCTCGCGGTAGCTATGGTCCATTGGTCCCACGAAGCTGCGAGGCCCTCGCTGCTGTTTGCCGCCGCCGCCCTTGGAGCGCTTGTAGGCGTTATTGCCGGGCTGATGCGTGTCGCGGTTTCCGGCGAAATCATTGCCCGGGCCCTGGGAGCGTTGCCGGTCGCGGTCGCGGAACTTCTTCTTCCAGCGCTTTCCGCCGCTGCCGTTGCCCTGTTGCTGCTGGCCGCCCTGAAACGGCTGGCCGGAAGACGGCTGAGATCCCTGGGGCTGGGGTGAAGCCTGTAGTCCGGGAACCTGGCCGCCCTGGCCGGCGTCGGCCTGGGGCTGAACGCCATCTCCCGCTTTGCTCTTGCGTTTCCGCCGTCTGCGACGGCTGCTCTTGGACTGGCCCATGCCGTGGCCGGGCTGGCCACCTGCATACTGCGGTTCTCCATCGGAGATGGCGGCCGCTGAGGAACCCTGGTGCGACTGCACCTCGGGCATATTCTGCTCTGAATCCATGCTTCCACTTCCTGCTGCGCCAAAAAGGCGCAATTAGCGAATCACTCCCATGCCAACGTGCCGATACACACTCGCCACTGTGGCGAAGCGCGAACCAAATCCGTAGTGCGGCATCGGAGGAAACGATCTCAAGTTTTACTCAAAACGGAACGTCTAAAAAAGCTGATTCAAGCTGCCGGCCAGTCCATTCACCGGCACTCGCAGCGCGGAAGGCCAATCTGGCCATCCCTTCACCCTCTCACGATTAGCGACATACCCGGGCAGCGCCTGAAATCACCGTTTGACTCGCCAAATGCTGGAATTTGCCAGTTGGCGACTGCAAAGGCCGGCACCCGCAGCCGGTTGAGGCCAGAGACAGGGTAAGCGCAAAGCCGTCTGCTTTGCAAGCCTTCTCTTGCGTCATCCTTTATCTATTCTACAGTGCCCGCAAAGAAGGCACTACCCTGATGAAGGGGCAGCCGCATCCCGCTTTCGTGGGAGCGGCTGTTTGATCAAACGATCAATGGCCAGTCACTGGCCTCCTGAGAGTTGATCTCCGTTAGCGGGAGATCTACCATCTGCTTCGGGGCTGCGCCATCTGTGAGCAGCAGCACCTGCCAGGCAGGCGGTCAATACGTGATGCCTCAGTAACGAGCCGAGTCGCTTCCCAGGCATGAGCACGATACCTGTAAGCTATGCAATCCAGTTGCCAATTAGAAATGTCGAAATTACCGCAACTTCCGGCAATTTTGAGGGTTATGGTGTCCCAAATCGCGGAAATCCCCTGTCGAAGGCTCCAGATTTTGGGAGAGACGGAATTCACCCGGTTTTGTTTGACCCGCCCCATACAGGCTCCTATAATCGGACTGTTCTGGCAGCCCTCTCGCTCCCTGCCGGTTTTTGCGCCGGATGGTCGAGGTTCAAGGTGGCCCACTCCATGAATGAGTGCGCCATTGAGCGGATGCAGGGCCATTGGTTCGGAGGTAGCGATCCTGCACCTACGACCGGATGATTTCTTGAACGATCCCCGAAGGAGTATCGAGCACCGCATGAATCGCCACGTTGTACTTGCATCCGCCCTTGCCGCGGCGCTTCCCGCTGCGTATGTCCACGCTCAGGCAGCCGCCGCTCCCGCACCTGCTCCAGCAGCGGCCGCAGCCCCGGCCCCGCAGGCCGTTCCGGCAAAGATTGCAATCATCGAATATGAGCAGGCGGCAGCCGCCACCAACGAAGGTCAGCGAGCGTTGCAGGAGCTGCAAAACAAGTACCAGCCCAAGAAAGCTCAACTGGACGCGCTTGGAGCGGAGATCGAATCGTTGCAGAAGCAGCTTCAGAGCGCGCCTGCCACGATGCCCGACGACGAACGTGCGTCGCGCGCGCGCACCATCGACACCAAGCAGAAGCAGTACCAGCGCGACGCCGAAGACGCCACCAACGCTTACAACTCCGACGTGCAGGATGCGATCGGCAAGGTTGCGCAGAAGCTGGGCCCGGTTGTCATCAAGTATGTGCAGCAGAACGGTTACACGATGCTGCTCGACAATAATGGCCAGCAGCAGGGCGGACTGACCCTGATGTGGGCTCCGGGAACGGACATCTCGCAGGCGGTTGTCGATGCCTACAACGCCTCGTCGGGTGTGGCTGCGCCTCCACCGGCGGCGCCCTCGGCAAACAGGCCCCGTCCGGCTGCTCCTGCAACCAAGCCCGGGCCGTCTAAATAGCGGCCACGGCATCCTGAAGATTTGCAAGTATCTGTTATTGCGAAGAGCTGCATCCACTTTGAACGACCCCGAAGGAGTATCAAACACAGCATGAACCGCACCCTTGTTCTCGTCTCCGCCCTCGGCGCGGGACTGTCGACTGCCGCTGCGATGGCGCAGACTGCAGCTACCCCGGCTCCCGCACCCGCTGCCCCCGCGGCTTCAGCAGCCAACACGCCGCCACCCCCGCCGCAGGCCATCCCTGCAAAGATCGCTTTGATCGCCTTTGAGCAGGCTGTGTTCGCCACCAATGAAGGTCAGAAGGCCGTTCAGGACGTGCAGAAGAAGTGGGAGCCGAAGAGGGCCCAGATCGAAAGTCTCGGGCAGGAGGTCGACTCGCTCAAGAAGCAGCTTCAGAGCGCGCCCGCAACCCTGAGCGATGAGGAGCGCGCCAACCGCCTGAAGACCATCGACACCAAGGAAAAGCAGCTCAACCGCGACGCCGAGGATGCAAACAACTCCTACCAGGCCGAGGTGCAGGAGGCTTACGCCAAGGTTGCGCGCAAGGTCTCGGCCACGGTCCAGAACTATGTTGCGCAAAACGGCTACACCCTGCTGCTCGACGTCAGCAACCAGCAGAACAGCAACGTGATGTGGGCGAGCCAGAATCCGAACATCGACATCACACTCGCGGTGGTCAACGCTTACAACGCAGCTTCGGGCGTCGCAGCTCCGCCACCGTCCGGACCGTCGGCGGCACCTGCCCGTCCTCGCTCGGCAGCTCCGCATACGACGACCCCTCACCCTGCCGCCAAGTAACCCCTCAGCAAAACGAGGTCTCCACTGCGGAGACCTCGTTTATTTTGTTTCCAGGGTAGACATTCTGTGGAAAAAGCTGTGAATCGCCGAGCAGGCTACCCGCAGCATCTCGGCCGTTTCCGTCGCAATCCCAAAATGGCAGCGATAGGGTATTCCTCATTAATCCCATTGTTTTGAAAGCGTTGTGCTTCGCGACGCAAAGGCTGCGCGAGTTTTCAGGCCGCGCGCCATCGAAATGAAGCTCTTGCGGGCTTTCCACAGATGAAAGTTACTGCGCCGTTAAAGGATTCTGCTGAATTTCATTGAGATTGCGCGGTTTTCCGGCAAGAAAACCGGCGGATTCTACTCTTCTCCTACCTTCAGCACAGCCAGGAACGCCTCCTGCGGAATGTCGACCTTGCCGATGCGTTTCATCCGCTTCTTGCCTTCCTTTTGCTTTTCCAGCAGCTTGCGTTTGCGGCTGATGTCGCCGCCGTAGCACTTGGCAATGACGTTTTTGCGAATGGCGGTAACCGTCGAGCGCGCGATGATCTTCGAGCCGATCGCGGCCTGAATGGCGACTTCGAACATCTGTCGCGGGATCAGCTCGCGCATCTTTTCGACCAGCGCCTTCCCGCGATCGTAGGCGAAGTCGCGGTGCACGATGATCGAGAGCGCATCGACGGGCTCGCCCGAGACGAGAATATCCATCTTCACCATCGGCGATACCCATCTTCCGGCGAGGTGATAGTCCAGCGAAGCGTATCCACGCGAGACTGATTTCAATCTGTCATAGAAGTCGAGAACGATCTCGTTCAGAGGAAGCTCGTAGGTGATCATCACCCTCGTCTCCGAGACGTACTCGATGTTCTTCTGTACCCCGCGCTTGTTTTCGACGAGCTTGAGAATGTTGCCGAGGTACTCCTCATTGGTGAGAATCTTGGCTTCGATCACGGGCTCTTCAATCTTTTCGATCTCTGAAGGGTCCGGCCAGCGCGAAGGATTGTCGACGGTGATGACCTTGCCGTCGGTCAGCGTGATCTCGTACTGCACGCCGGGAGCGGTCGTAATCAGGTCGAGGTTGTACTCGCGCTCCAGTCGCTCCTGAATGATCTCAAGGTGCAGCAGGCCGAGGAAGCCGCAGCGGAAGCCAAAGCCCAGGGCCACGGAGGACTCAGGCTCGAAGTTGAAGGAGCTGTCGTTGAGACGCAGCTTTTCAAGCGCATCGCGCAGCATTCCGTGAGCGTGCGAATCGACGGTGTAGAGGCCGGCGAAGACCATGCTCTTGATGTCTTCAAAGCCGGGCAGCGCTTCGGCGCATGGGCGCTCGACATCGGTGATGGTGTCGCCGACTTTCGTGTCGGCAACGTTCTTGATCGTCGCGACGAAGAAGCCGACCTCGCCTGCCGAAAGCTCATCCAGCTCGACCGGCTTCGGCGTCATCACGCCCATGCTCTCCACGTCGAATACCCGCCCATTGGACATGACTTTGATCTTCATGCCCTTGCGGAGTTTGCCGTTGATGATACGCGCGAGGACGATAACGCCCTTATATGGGTCGAACCAGCTATCGAAGATCAGCGCCTGCAGCGGTGCCTCGGGATCGCCCTGCGGCGGCGGCAGCAGATGAACGACTGCTTCAAGAATCTCGTCGACATTGAGGCCCGTCTTCGCCGAGACAGGAATCGCGTCGTCGGCAGGAAGGCCCACCGACTTTTCGATCATCTCCTTCGTGCGCGGAATGTCCGCGCTCGGCAGGTCGATCTTGTTGATGATGGGAATAATTTCGAGCCCGTTCGAGATGGCGAGGTACGCATTCGCCAGCGTCTGCGCCTCCACGCCCTGCGAGGCATCCACAACCAGCAGCGCACCCTCGCACGAGGCCAGCGAGCGCGAGACCTCATAGCTGAAGTCCACATGACCCGGAGTGTCGATCAGGTTCAGTTGATACGTGTCGCCGTCCTTTGACTTGTACATCATGCGGACGGTGTGGGCTTTGATCGTGATGCCGCGCTCGCGCTCGAGGTCCATCGCGTCCAGCACCTGCGCCTGCATCTCGCGCGAGGTCAGCGAGCCGGTCAGCTCAAGCAGCCGGTCCGACAGGGTGGACTTGCCGTGGTCGATATGCGCGATGATCGCGAAGTTGCGGATGTGGCTGGGATTCATACAGTGTGACGGAACGCCTCAACCTTCAATGATACCAGCGCAACGAGCGTCGAGACGCGCCCTCCCGCGCATCTTTGGAAGGTATCCGTGCCTGCGCTTCCGGTTCTCTGGCATCCAGCGTCATACAATGAGCAGGAACAATGCATCGGCCTACTCAACACAATCAGGCGCGGCGATGGAAGCGAACGATGCTTGCTGTGGCATGTGCTCCGCTTGCTTTGCTCGCAGGCTGTCCGCAGAACAATGCGGCAAAGGCCGGAGCGCCGGGCAAGGTTCCGGCGCAGGCCACGGCACCTGCAATCAACGGCGCTCAACAGACTGGGGCAAAGCAGGCGCCCACCACAGCGCAAACGGTTGAAGAGTCCGCGAGAGCTTACAGGGCGCAGCAGCTCATCAATCGCGTCGAGCAGACCTACCGCAGCGGCGTCGACAACTATCGCGCCGGGCATCTCGACGCCGCGCGCGCCGACTTCGACGCCGCAGTCGACCTGATGCTCACCAGCGGCCTCGACCTGAAGAAGGACCCGCAGCTCTCCGATGAGTTCGATCACCTGCTCGACTCCATCAACTCGCTGGAGATTGCAGCGCTCAAGCAGGGCAACGGTCTCTCGCCCGTTCTCGAGGCCGCTCCACTCGACGCTGCCAACGAGGTCACGTTTCCGTCGAACGCCGCATTCAACGCGCAGCTCACGGCCGATCTGAAGACGACCCTGTCGGACTTTCCGCTCGTGGTCAACGACTACGTCGCGGGCTTCATCAGTTACTTCACCAACTCGCAGACCGGCCATGCGCATCTGGTGCGTTCGCTGGAGCGCGCCGGTAAGTACAAGGACATGATCGAGAAGGTTCTGCGTGAAGAAGGTGTGCCGCAGGACCTGATCTATCTCGCGGTTGTCGAGTCCGGCTTTCAACCGCAGGCCGTCAACGCAGGCTCAGGAGCTGGAGGCATGTGGCAATTCATGCCCTTCCGCGGCGCCTACGGTCTCGATCGCAATGGCTGGGTCGATGAGCGGTTCGATCCGGAGAAGTCGTCGCGCGCCTATGCCCGTTACGTTAAGTCGCTCTACAACCAGTTCGGCGACTGGTATCTTGCCCTGGCCGCTTACAACTGGGGCCCGGGCAATGTGCAGCGCGCGGTGATGAAGACCGGCTACGCCGATTTCTGGGAGCTCTACCGCCGCGGCAATCTTCCCGGCCAGACGAAGAACTACGTCCCGGGCATCATCGCTGCCATCATCATGGCGAAGAACCCGCAGAAGTATGGCCTCGACAAGGTAGTGCCGGCGGAGCCCGTTATCTCCGATACCGTCACTGTCGACTATCCCATCGACCTGCATCTTGTGGCCGATGTGACCGACGCATCGTTGCAGGAGATCGTCGCGCTCAACCCAAGCCTGCTGCGCATGAGCACGCCGCACGATGCTCCGTTCGACCTGCACATCCCTCCGGGGACGCGCGATACCTATCTCTCCCGCATCAAGGAGATTCCCGAGGACAAGCGCTCGAGCTGGCGCTTTCACGTCGTTCGCGCCGGCGAATCGCTGGAGGCGATCGCTTCAGTGCTCCATGCGCACGCAAGAGAGATCGCGGAGACCAACAGCATTGCGGCTGGAGACAGTCTCGACGAAGGCGATGAGCTGGTCGTTCCGGTCGCCACTGCAGCGTCCGCGCATCCAGCCCGGTACACCGTGCGCCGCGGCGACACGCTCATTACAGTAGCCGACAGGTTCGGCGTCAGCGTCGAAGATCTGCGCAGGTGGAACAGGTTATCGTCGTCGAACGCTCTCCCCGCCGGCCGCACGATTGCCGTTGCCGAGACGGTAAAGCTGGCTCCCCATGCGCGTTTACACGGGCGAAACTCGACTAAGAAATCCACTTCACACGTGTCGCCGGCGGCGAAGCATACAAGTGCGAAGGCTACTCCGAAGGCATCGGCGAAGACGCGCGCGAAGCCTTCGACGGCGAAAACATCGTCGTCAAAATCCAAATCCGCGTCTTCCAAATCGAAATCGAAAGCTGCACGATAAGCTACCTTGCAAAAAAGAGTGCTTGCCATTGCTGGCGCATCGAGGCATTCTGTTGCTAGAATCTCGTGCCGGGCGCGAAATCAATTTTTCATTCGCACCCAACGGCAAGAGAAAAGAAGAGTTTGGCGACGGGCTCCGGGTACGAACGTAGAAGTCAAAAGCGAGGCAGGGGAAAAGCGATCATGATGTTCGATGACGAGACGATCAAGCTCCATGCAGCATCCGCAGCAGAGGATCATGACTTCGACGACGATGACCTCGGCCATCGCTACGACGAAGAGGAAGACGAAGAGGAGGAAGTCATCGTATCTTCCGACGACGATGACGACGAGCCATTCGAGCGTGAAGAGCATGAGAGCTTCAGCCGCGAGGAGAGCGTCCACGTCGAAGAGGCGAAGATATTTGCTCCACCCCCGACGACCTCGGCACCCTATACTCCTCCAATGCGCGCGTCCGAACTTCCGGTAGCCGGTACGGCCGCCCCTGTTGTGAAGAAAGCTGCGGCGAAGAAGGCTCCCGCGAAGAAGGCTGCAAAGAAAGCTCCAACCAAAAAAGCTGTGAAGACGGCCACGAAAAAAGCCGCGAAGAAAACGGTCAAGAAAGCTGCAAAGAAGGCAGTCAGGAAGGCCGTGAAGAAGGCTGCGAAGAAGGCTGCGAAGAAGACCGCAGCCAAAAAGACATTGAGATCTGCCGCGAAGAAGGCCGGCGCCCGGCGCGGCGGTAAGGTTGCCCCTAAAAAGGCAGCCGGCAAGAAGGGCACGGCAAGCAGTAAAAAATCAAGTAAGAGAGGTATTACCTTGGCAACGAAGAAAGCAGCTAAAAAGGCAACGAAGAAGGCAGTGAAGAAGGCTCCGGCAAAGAAGGCAGCCAAGAAGGCTCCGGCTAAGAAGGCAGCCAAGAAGGCCGCAAAGAAGAAGTAAGCACTACTAACTAAGGCAAGCAAAAATGCCCGGTCTGCTCCTCGTGAGCGCCCGGGCATTTTTGCGTCTGCAGGAAATTGGAACCACCCAAAGGGTGTCATCCTGAGCGAAGCTGCGCAGCCGCGAAGTCGAAGAGCCTGCCCTGAGCTTGTCGAAGGGACCTGCGGTCTCCGCCTCTTGCGCGTGCAGCTTTACTTCTTCACCGCCGCAATCTCCGCCAGCACCTCTTCGCTGTGTGTCTGCACATCGACCTTCGGCCAGTACTTCACAACCTTGCCCTTGGGCGAGATCAGGAACGTCTGCCGCTGGGCAAACTTCATGTCGCCATGCGTCGACACCGGAACGCCATACAGATCGACCACCTTGTGGTCCGGGTCCGCGAGGAGTTTGAAGCTGAACGTGTCCTTCGAGCACCATGCCTTGTGGCCTTCGACCGTGTCCAGGCTCACGCCCAGAACGACGGCGTTGGCGGCATCGTACTTCGCCATGTCGCGCTGAAAGTTGTGAGCTTCGATAGTGCATCCCGTCGTCTGGTCCTTCGGGTAGAAGTACAGTACGACCCACTTGCCCTTGTAGTCACTCAGGCTGACAGGCTTGTCCTCCTGCGAGGGCAGTGTAAAGTTCGGCGCTGTCGCACCCACCTGAACTGCATCCGCGGCTGCATGGGCCTTAATGCCGAAGCCACACGCCGCCACCAGGCCAAGAATGACCGTGAACCACATTCCTTTGCGCATATTTCTTTCCCCTTTTGTGAAGCATGTTCCAGTAGACGAACGGGCGTCCGCTAAGACGCGCACCCGTAAGGCGTGCACCGCAATTTTACGTCCGGACGAGAAGAAGTTACATCTTAGAGACATTTTCAGTCGTGGGTCAGTTCGTTTTGTTAGGGGCACGGCTTTAGCCGTGTTGAAAAGGATATGCGCGGGATTTAGAGACTGTGTGAGAACGAGCAAAACCTTCAGCGCCAACGGCGCGTGCTATACCAGCATGGGGCGAAGCCCCATGGATAGAATACCGAGAACCGAGAGGGCTGAAAGCCCGACCTATAAACTCCAGTCCTCACACAGACTCTTTAGCCCCTGGGGTTATCTCGATCCGGCATTCCGGCCGGTTTTCGCCAAGTCTACTCCGCCACGATGGCGATTCCCGCTGCGTCAGCGGCTGCAACGATGGCCGAGGGGTCGAACATCAACGTCCGCCCGGCCTCCAGCGCGAGGCAGGTGGCGCCTGCCAGCTCCATCGCGCGTATCGTCGGAACGCCGACGACGGGCACGTCGAAACGCATGTCCTGGTTCGGTTTAGCAACCTTGACCACCGTAAGCGCGCGTCGCAGAGTCGTGCCATCCGCGCTGTGCTCGCGGACAGCGTCCTCGGCATCGAGCGTGCGAAACAGAGCGCCTGCCCGTTCGATGGTAGCGTCCGTTCCCTCCATTGCCTCAACCGCAACGCAGGCCTGGGCGGCAATCACCACTGTCTGACCAAGGTCGTAGCCCGCGATGGCGCGGGCGACCGTGCGCCCATAAACAATGTCTTTCTTCTCTTCGTCGTCCGGAGCGCGCTTCGTCATCACGCCGGCCTTTGCCAGCAGCGGCTCCAGAAACTCGGTCGACGAGATCAGCTCGATGCCCTCGTCGCCCAGCACCTTCGCCACCGCGCCCAGCAGCATGTCGGTCGAGCGCGTGCGCAGGCTGAGAAGCAACTTCGCCAGCCGCCAGTCTGGCCTGATGCTTGAAAAGATCTGCTTGTGCTTCACCTGTCCGGCCATCACGGCGCGCGTCACTCCCTCGGCTTGAAAGGTCTCGATCAGCCGCGACAGATCGCCCAGAGACATCCAGTGCACATGGACGTTCGCGTCCGCCTTGGCGCGATCGTTCATCGCCGGGTCGGTCTCTTCCTTGATCGCTGCGACAACGACAGTCAATCCATGCGCTCGCGCCGCATCCAGCAGAAGAAAAGGGAAGCGTCCGTTACCAGCGATTAGACCGAGCTTATCGTTCGTCGTCATTCGTTATCTGAGAAGTCCTGATCGAAGGATTACTTGATGACTCCGCGCTCACTCTTCGCAATGAAGTCGGCGAGGTACGCCACCTTGTCGCCAAACTCGCCCGAAGCAATCTTCTCTCGGATGGCGGCAAGAGCATCCGCCGTATTCAGCTTCGAGTGCTGCAACAGCTTGTAGGCAGCGCGAAGCTGCTTCAGCTCCTCCGGCGTAAAACCCTTGCGCTCAAGCCCCACTTTGTTGATGCCGTAGGCGTGGTTGTTGCGTTCTACGCTCGTCAGCGAGTAGGGAAGCACATCCTGCGTGATCGTCGTTCCGCCTCCAATGTAGGCGTACTTGCCGATCGTGCAGAACTGGTGCACGGGTGCGTTCGCGCTGAGCACGGCAAAGTCCTCCACCGTGACGTGACCAGCCAGCGTAGAGCCGTTGGGCAAGATGCACCCGTCGCCGATGACGGAGTCGTGGCCGATATGCACGTAGGCCATGATCAGGCAGCCGGAGCCAAGCCGCGTGATGCCTCCACCGCCCACTGTGCCGCGCGAGATGGTCACGTACTCGCGGATATCGTTTTTGTCGCCGATCACCAACTGCGTCGGCTCGCCCTTGTACTTCAGGTCCTGCGGCGCGATGCCCAGGCATGTGAAGGAGAAGACTCGATTGTCGTCGCCCATCGTCAGGTGGCCATCGAGCACAACATGCGAGATCAACTCGCAGCGTTCGCCCATCACCACGTTCGCGCCTATGGTGCAGTAGGGCCCCACCGAGCAGCTCGCAGGAACCTTCGCACCTTCTGCAATGATGGCTGTGGGATGGATGCTCACCTGCGGCTAGCCCTCGGCCTTTGGCGCTGCGGCTTCAGCTTTTTTAGCCGCGCGGGCCACCAGCGCGCACATCACCGTTGCCTCGCACGCTACCTTACCCTCGACCGTCGCCGTACCCTGCATCCTCACCGCGTTCGAGCGCCAGTTCAGCACCTTGACTTCGATGCGCAACTGGTCACCCGGCACAACCGGCCTGCGAAACTTCGCGCTGTCGATTCCCGTGAAGACCATCAGCTTGCTGTCGCGGTCGGGAATCTCCGTCAGCAGCAGTGCCCCGCCGGCCTGCGCGATCGCCTCCACCATCAGTACACCCGGCATGATCGGGTAGTCGGGAAAGTGTCCCTGGAACTGCGGCTCGTTGAACGAGATGTTCTTGATGGCGACGATGCGCTGCCTGCGCTCGATCTCGACCACGCGGTCGATCAGCAAAAACGGATAGCGGTGCGGCAGGATGGACATGATCTCGTTGATATCCATCGTCTGCTTCGCCGCAGGCGTCTCGGGCGCCGCAACGGCAACTGCGGAGTTTTCAGTCGGTTCACTCATGGCAGCCCTGAGTATAAACCGGCATGCGACGTTTTCGACGCTGCCGCGAACAAAGCCGATTATTGTCATTCCGACCGAAGCGGCGCAGCCGCGCAGCGGAGGAATCTGCTTCTCTACCTCGAATCGGGGTGCGCCTCCATCCCCATTTTCAACTGACGCCTACTTCTTCTTCAACAGGTTGTCCGGATTGAAGAGGTCCGGCGACAGTCCCTGGTTGTAAGCCACCTTCGTGTAGAACCGCTGGTTCACCATGTCGCCATTGCGATAGCGCGTCAACGTGTAGGCGGTCGGCAGGCCGTCGACGGTATGGTAGTCGTCGTAGGTCTCAGCGTCTTCGTCGAAGTCCTTGAACTGCTCGTTGCGCCATTTAAAGGTTCGCCGCAGCGGCAGATGAGTCGTTGCATCCAGCTCGATAGTGACGGCGTCGTTATTCGCGCTCAACACGGTGACCTTGTCGGCCATCCGCCGCTCCACCATCGTCTGCCCCTCTGAGAGGATCATCACCCCAGGCGCCTTGATCCACTCCCTCACCACGCTTTCAATGGAGTGGCTCTTCCGGCGCAGGTACTCCGCCACAATGTCCTTCGGAAGTTCCTTTCGCCCCTTGTAGGTCACCTCGTAGATGTTGTCCGTCGTGTAGATCTGCACGACATCGATCTTCTTGCCCGGCAGGATCATGCTTTTATCTGTGAGATAGCCGATGCGCTCAGCCTCCGGTTGTCCTGAGCCGGGAAACCGTCGCCATCCGGTGAATTCGATTACAGTGCCGTTTGGCTGGCCGCGAAAGAACGCCGCCGTCCTCCCCGACACCTGCATGTCCTTGCGGTCGAGCCAGGCCTGCCCGCCCAGCGCCTCCACCATCTCGTCCATCAGCTTCTTGCCAATCTGCTCCTGCGTCCCCTTGGGCTGGCTTGGAGCAGCGCTCGGGATATCGCTCGCCTGCGCCAGCAACTTTGGAGCAGCAGACGTACCTAAAAGCAAAATCCCTAAAACCAGAACCAGCGAAAAAATCTGCTTCATCGAAACTCCAGTCATCCAGCAAAGCACCTTCGTTTTGACGTCTACCGATGTGTCAGGGCAGCGAAGGCTACCAGGCCACCACGTCTGCCCATACGCTGACGCTATCCAAATCGGCTATGATAGTGCAACCTCAGCACGGTCCACAGTTCAGTTCGCCACTCAAAGGGGGAATTGCTCGTGAAGATCGCTACTCTCATCGCCCGCATCCTGCTCGGCCTCATCTTCACCGTCTTCGGCCTCAACGGCTTCTTTCACTTTCTGCCGATGCTGCTGCCACCCGGAGACGCGGGAGCCCTCTTCACCATCATGTTCAAATACGGCTGGATCACCTTTATCAGCGGGCTCTACGTCATCGCAGGCGTGTTCCTGCTCATAGGCCGTTACATCGGTGCCGCACTCACTATCCTCGGTCCAATCATCGTCGTGATTCTTCTCTATCACTTCACGATGGACCCAAAAGGCCTCCCCTTGGCTCTCTTCGTTGCTCTGCTTGAGATCTTCCTCATATATTCCTACTGGCATCAATTCGACGCCGTGGTCAAACATCGCTAGTGTAGTGTCCCAAAAGTTCGTAGCATAAATATCGTGTCATTCTGAGCGGAGTTTGGCGCGCTTTTGGCGTCAAACGGAGTCGAAGGACCTGCGGTTTGCAATCTCAATTTAGGTGGCGGAACTTGGGAAACGCTAAGCTGCGCTAATGCGTCTCTCCCATCGCTGCCGGCTTCTTTTTTCTCGCGGCGACCTGTTTGCGGTTAGGCATCGCCAGCACATCGCGCGTTCGCTTCGGCAACTTCGCGTAGATGATTGCATGGGCCGCCTCAAGCTCGCGCGTCCACTCATGCGCGCGGAAGACGTCCCATCGTTCTACAGCCACCCAGTGTGCACGCGCCAGATATGGCGCCGGACGAATACCCTCCTGCTCGACCAGCTCTGCAAACCTCTCAGGGCCAGCCGCATAAGAGATGACCGGACCACCCTTGTCATCCAGATCGACCAGGGCAAACATCTTTCCACCGATGGCCTTGTCGCCCACCCAGAAGACAAGGTTCGCACCCCACTGCATCGTCTCCGCCACGTGCGGTAGCTTCAGAAGCATCGTGCGTAACCTCTCCGCATCCATGCGCACGAGTATAATGGGCCCTCGCTCGTAATGATGTGATCTGAAATCTGTCATCCTGAGCGAAGCGCAGCGAAGTCGAAGGACCTGCATTTTGCCTATGCCGCCGTAGCTCCATCCTTCACCCCAACCGAAGCCGCAACGCCCCCTTCGCCTCCTCCGCATCCACCACCCTGCCGTTCTGCATCACGACAATCTTCCCCGCCTTTACCAGCCTCCGAGCCGCCTCTCGTGCAGGCTGCATCAACCCCTCCCAATCGCGACGAGCGCCCGTTCCTCCTACCCTCTTCGCCGCGTCAGAAGGACAGATCGTCTTCCCCTTGCCACACTCCTCCAGAAGCTCCAGAATTGCTGCTTCCAGTTCGGCGGCCTTCTCGCCCTTTGCGTAGCCGCTACAAGCCTGGCTGCAATACTTCGCCACATCCCAGTCCCGCGCCCGGGCATCACTCCACGCAAACGCCTTCCCGCAGGTCCTGCACAGCTTCTCCTTCTTCGGAGTCTCCCGCTCGCGCTTCCTCACCCTGTCCGGCATAGCCTCTTTATACTGAATAAACAGACCATGCCGACATTCCCATCTCTTGAAGACCAGCTCGACCTCATCACCAAGGGCACCGCCGAGATCCTCCCCCTTGAATCGCTCAAGGAGCGCATCCAGCAGTCCATCGCCTCCGGCAAGCCCATGCGCATCAAAGCTGGCTTCGACCCCACCGCACCCGACCTCCACCTCGGCCACACCGTACTCATCCGCAAGCTGCGCCACTTCCAGCAGCTCGGCCACACCGTCATCTTCCTCATCGGCGACTCCACCGCGCTCATCGGCGACCCCACCGGGCGAAATGTAACAAGAAAGCCCCTCACGCCCGAGCAGATCGCCGCCAACGCCGAGACCTACAAGGAGCAGGTCTTCAAGATCCTCGACCCCAAGCTCACCGAGGTCCGCTACAACTCCGAGTGGCTCAACAAGCTCTCCTACTACGACCTCGTCAAACTCATGGCGCAGTTCACGCTCTCACAGATGCTTGAGCGCGAAGAGTTCCATAAGCGCTTCAACGATGAACAGCCCATCGGCGTTCACGAGATGATCTACCCGATAGCGCAGGGCTATGACTCCGTTGCACTCTATGCCGACGTCGAACTCGGAGGCACCGACCAGAAGTTCAACCTCATGCGCGGACGCGACCTGCAACGCCACTTCGGCCAGCCCCAACAGAGCATCCTCATGATGCCCATCATCGAAGGTCTCGACGGCGTCCAGAAGATGTCGAAGTCGCTCAACAACGCCATCGGCATCCACGAGCCCCCCGCCGAGATGTATGGCAAGCTCATGTCCATCTCCGACGCCCTCATGTGGCGCTACTACACCCTGCTCACCGACCTCCGCGGCTCCGAGATCGAGCAGATGAAGGCCGACGTCGCCTCAGGTGCTCTGCATCCGATGCAGGCCAAGAAGAACCTCGCTCACGCCATCACCGTAGACTTCCACTCAAACGAAGCCGCCGATGCCGCCGCCGAAGGCTGGGCCAAACAGTTCCAGCAAAAATCCGTAGGCGACGACATCCCCGTAGTCCAAATCTCCAAATCCGCCGAAGGCCTCTCCGCCTCCACCGATTCCGCCGCCCAGCCCGCCGAAGCCCTCCGTACACCCAGGCTCCTAGTCCTCGCCGGACTAGCCGCCTCCACCGGCGAAGCCACCCGCAAGCTCGGCGAAAACGCCGTCAGCATCAACGGCGAAAAATTCTCCAACCGCACCATCACCCTCGACAAGCTAGGCGACGCGCCCACCCTCCGCCTAGGCAAACGTGCCGTCCGCATTGAATGGACTGAGTAGTGAATGCCTCGCATCCAAGACGTGAGAAGTTTCCGTTAACTCCGTTTACGGGGAGATTCCTCGCTATTCGTAACTGGTCGCGCTGCTGTGGACGACAAAGCGAATTGGGGAAGATGCTGTCGTTCTGTGCTCACTGATTGGCTTTCAAAATGGCATCAGCCCACTGTTCGCTGGTGTTCCGCACCCACTTGAGTGACTCTTCACCTTCATAACGGGAATCAAGATAGGCGTACAGCAGCCGATTCTGAACTCGGAGAATGATAACTGCCGAAACCATGTTGGCCGAAGACCCTCCACTTGAAATTGGTGTGATCATGCCGAAACAGAAAACGTCAGGTTTGGAGAAGAACGCGCCAATCGGAACAGGCCTGTTGAGCGCAACTTCGGTCGTAGCTCCCAGCGCCTTTAGCTTGTGGTTGAGTTCATCTTGCATGGCTTTGAAATCTGTCTGCGGGTTGTTCTTATCGGTTCCGTATTGCTGGGTAAGCGTGGCCGAAATCTGTTTGAAAGAAGTGGCATCCACCTCAGTAAACTCGGCACGGCGCAGCGTCTCCACAAGCGCGAAACGGGAAGCGCCTTTTGCGACCCTCGCGCGAAGATTAGCAGCATCGTCGGCAAGCAAGAACCCTGCGATCAGTCGGTTGGTATCAGGGGCCAAGTATTCCATGAGCACGCGGTAGTCGGAGCCGACCTCGTTCAGTTCAGGCGTGGGCGGAGGAATGGCGATTGATTTCAACCCAGAGCGGTAGGTTGGGATTCCCAGGGTCGGTGCCTGGGCGATCATCGGGGTAGCAGTCGAGAAGCATACGAGGGACAGGTACAGGCAAAGAAAACCGGCTTTCATTCGTTCTCCGAATGTAGTTATGGGCCGATCATATCGCAGGGCGTCACGGTTTTCGGCTGAGCACCGTTAAACGCTCTTGCCCGAGCGAAGCTCGAACCACTCGCAGGGGCGTCATCCCGCGTCAAACCACGCCGGAGGTGCCATTCCGGGCAAAGCCGAGCAATCCCGCATTTAGCTCGAGCCGCCACTGACCCCTCCTTAGAAATCTTGTCAAGCCCAAAAACTACGCATCTCTATCATTCCAAACGAAATATAGGTTGCCGATTAGTTATAGTCACTTTGCTATGCTTAAAACCATAAGGGCAGGAAATAAACAGTGGCTGACATGCAAAATAGGCACCTTCCCCTTTAGAATCATGGCTTTGTTTCCTAAATCATCTGGAATCAATGCTTTGCAGAATAAGTCCACCGATAAGCGTAGCTGAATCAATCCTTTACAGGAAACACGTGGGGGGATGGGTTGACGATTCCCACCCGTTCGCATCCAACTTCAATAGAACGAGGTCACGAACGTTAATGAGATCGTGTTTGATTGCCTGCACGCTTTCTGTCTTCTCCACTTTGGCCGGGTCGATTGCACACGCGCAGCAGCGGCAGGATCCCAGGGCGCAGGCCATCGTCCGCGTCTCCGTCCAGACGGAGCTGGACGCCGACAAGGCAGACCAGTCCCGCTGGCGCTATAAGTCCGACGTCATCCGCCCCGAGGGCCACTTCGTCTTCATCGTCGTCGAGACCGACAAGGGTTCCGTGAAGAAGAAGATCGAGCAGAACGGCAAGCCGCTCGACTCCGCCGCGCTCAACGCCGAGATGCAGCGCATCGACTCCTTCGTCCACGACCCCTCGCAGCAAGCCAGACAGCGCAAGGACAGCAGCGCCGACGACGCTCGCGCCGAGAAGATGCTGCGCATGTTGCCCGACGCCTTTCTCTGGACCATCAAGAGCGACACGCCGACCGAGACGACGCTCGACTTCACGCCCGACCCCAGCTTCAGCGCGCCCTCGATGGAAGCGCGCGTCTTCGCCGCCATGGCCGGCGAGATCGTTGTCACCAAGCCCGGCAACCGCATGAAGTCGCTCAAAGGCCACCTGCTCTACGACGTAAAGTTCGGCTACGGCATCCTCGGCAGGATGGAGCAGGGAGGAACCTTCAACATCGAACGCCGCGAGATCGCGCCCACGGTCTGGCAGATCACCGAGTCGCATATTCACTTCAGCGGCCACGTGCTCTTCTTCCACACCATCAACGAGCAGGAGGACGAGGTGAAGACCAACTTCCGCCAGACGCCTCCGGCCACGACGCTCGAGCAGGCGGCCAACCTTCTGCGCGGCGAGCCCACATCGCTCGACGCCAGGCGCTGACCGAAGCCCGCTCGAGCGAACCGCGCTATCCTTGGTGAAATGTCCGGCCACCCTTACAAGTACACCGACCGCGAGCTCATCGGTCGCATCGAGCGTTCCGCCGGACAGCGTGCCGGCTACAAGCAGCTCATCCGCGAGCTCGGCCTCGGCGGCGGACGCGAGCGCCGCCTGCTCCTCGAGCAGCTCGCCCGCATCACCGCGCGCGGCGCCCTGGTCAAGATCGACGGCGACCACTGGAGCCTGCCCTCTGCAATACCCGAGCGCACTGCACGAACTGCGGGTCTTCATCCCACCCGCGACCGCCTCGTCGCCGGACGCATCGACCTGCACCGCGACGGTTACGCTTTCGTCCGTCCCAACGGAAGCGCGAACCGCGACGACGACCTCTTCATCCCTCCGAACGAGCTGAACGGAGCGATGCAGGGCGACGAAGTGCTGGTCGATGAAGCTCCGCGCGGACGTGACGGGCGCCGCTCCGGCCGCGTCGCCCGCGTCCTCACGCGCCGCAACCCAACCGTCGTAGGCATCTTCCACTACGCGCGTTCGCACCGACGCAGCCCATGGGAGAACCTTCCGCTGGCCAAAGGCAACTACGTCATGCCCTTCGACGAACGCATGACGCAGCCCATCCTCATCGTAGAGGGCGACGAGGTGGTGCCTGAGTCTGCGGTCTCGCCGCATCGCGTGCTCGGCGAAGAGGCCGAGGAGCAGAAGCGTAAGTGGACCGCCGAAGAGAATCCGCTTACTCCGCTCGAAGGTCTCGCCGTCGACGTCGAAATTACCGACTACCCCTCGCCTGGCCGTCCGGCGCGCGGCCGCGTCATCGAGGTACTCGGACCACCGGATGCATTTGGTGTCGACGTCGAGATCGTCATCCGCAAGCACCATCTGCCGCACGTCTTTCCTGCGAACGTCCTTGCCGAAGCGGCAGACTCCGCGAAGCAGACCGTCGCGACGCTTGCGCCCGATGAGTTGGCGAAGCGTCGTGACTTCCGCGGCCTGCCTATCGTCACCATCGACGGCGAGACGGCGCGCGACTTCGACGACGCCGTCTACGTCGAGCCGCTCAAGAACGGCAACTGGCAGCTTCAGGTGCACATCGCAGACGTCAGTCATTACGTGACTCCCGGAACGTCGCTCGATCTCGAGGCACGACTGCGCGCGACGTCGGTCTACTTTCCCGATCGTGCGATTCCGATGCTGCCCAACGATCTATCGAGCGGCATGTGCAGCCTGCGTCCCGATGAAGATCGACTGGTGATGAGCTGCCTCATGGAGATCGACCCGCGCGGCGAGATCGTCGGCTTCGAGGTCTGCGAGGGCATCATTCGCAGCGCCCGGCGCATGACGTACACGCAGGTGCAGGCCATCCTCGACGGCGATGAGCCGACGCGCGCAGAGTTCGGTGAACTCACGGCGGAGTTCGATCGCATGCACGACCTTGCGCTGCGCCTGAACGCCAAGCGCAAGCGTCGCGGCTCCATCGACTTCGACCTGCCCGAGCCAGTGGTGCAGTTCGACCCCGAGGGCAACATGAAGGCCATCGTCCGCTCCGAGCGCGGGTGGTCGAACCGGCTGATCGAAGAGTTCATGCTCTCAGCCAACGAGTGCGTCGCGCACTGGATTGAAGCGCAGGGAATTCCGGGTATCTACCGTATCCATGAGACGCCGGATCCGAAGCGCATCGTCGAGTTCGAGGAGACCGCCGCGCAGTTTGGCTACACGCTCGGTTTCTCAAGTCTGTCCGTCAAGCGCGTGCAGACGAAGGGCGGCCGTCGCGATGCGCGAGGTTCCGGCAGGGCAGCGCAGACGCACGAGGTCCCCGACGCGATTCCTGTCACGCCGCAGATGTATCAGCGGCTGACGGCGAAGATTCAGGGCAAGCCCGAGGAACGCATCCTCTCGTACCTGATGCTGCGCTCGCTCAAGCAGGCGCGTTACAGCGAGGCGAACGCCGGACACTTCGCGCTGGCCTCGCCCAGCTACACGCACTTCACCTCGCCGATCCGCCGCTATCCCGACCTGATCGTTCATCGCCTGCTGCGCTCGCTGCTTCGCGCAGGCGCGAAGCAGCAGGGATTTCCGATCCTCAGCACCGAGCCGCAGCCCTGGGGAGAGAAGGCCAGCCATGGACGTCCGGGTGCCCCATCCTTCGCGCAGCGAAGGGTGGGAGAGCAGGACGCTCAAGGCCCGCTGCCGGAAGACGAGCTCAACGCGATGGCCGCCGAATCGAGCCAGGCCGAGCGCCGCGCCGACGACGCCGAGCGCGAGTTGATCGAGTGGAAGAAGATCCGCTTCATGCAGGACCGCGTGGGCGAGGACTTCAAGGGCATCATCCTCTCGTGCACGAAGTACGGCTTCTTCGTGGAGCTCGACGATATCTTCATCGAGGGCATGGTGCCGATCGCCAGCCTCGAGGACGACCGCTACTTCTTCCGCGATACCGATCGCACGATCGTCGGCGGCCGCAACGGGCGCGTCTTCAAGATCGGTCAGCACGTCCACGTTCTGCTCGACCGCATCGACCGCCAGGCACGGCGGCTTCAGTTCGCGCTGATGCCCGAGGAGTACGCGAACGCAGCCGCGCCACGTTCGCTGCGCCAGTCCAAGAAAGAAAAGGACGCAGCGCATACAAGCCCCGACCGCTCCGGCAAACCGAAGAAGGGGAAGGCGAAAAACCGCGTTCGCAACAAGAAGGCGAAGGGAAAACGCCGCTAGAGCTGTAGCCGCAACTTCCAGCGCGTGAATAGCGCCGCAATTGCAACCATGACCGCCGTAAAGATCGTTGCGCGGATGACGCCGGGGATCCCCCAGGCAAAGTGGTTCTGAAACCAGGTGATGCCCAGTGCTCCGACGACGAAGTACCAGAGATCGGGCAACAGGTAGGTGAGCAGCGTGTTGGCTCCCGGCGCGTGCGTAAAGGCGGCCCAGCGTGTGCGGCGCTTTACGTCGCAGATCCAGTAGAGCAAGGTGAAGATCAGCACGAAGCAGCCGACGCTGTAGAGGCACCACGTCGGCGTTGCGCGGTTCTTCGAGATGCCGAGCGGAGTCAGCAGCCAGCCCGCGAGCAGCGTGGCAGCGGCGAAGGGAAGCGCAAGCTTCGCCTTGTCGGAGAACGAGGGCCAGCGCGTGCTGTGCGGGCCGACGAAGATGATCGAGGTCGCTACGCCAGCCATCGCGAGCGAAGCAGATGATCCATTGCCAAGAGGCCATGTGTAGATGGACATGTGCGAAGGAAAGGTGATCCACCTTGCCGTACATGCGGCACAGAATGCAGTGAGCAGGACAAACCATGTCAGGGAGGCCCATCGCCACCGGCGAGTCGGCACATACAGCAGGCAGACGCAGAAGTAAGCGAACGCCAGTAGACCGAGGATCTCCGGGTACGCCGTTCTGATCCATGCCACGTTGCCGTCCCTTGTGGTGCGGCGGAAGACCGCGAACATGACGATGACGACGGCCAGCCCTGTGTAGCGCAGGATGGTGAAGAGGCGCTGATACTTCTCCGTCCGCGGATACACCATGAGGAAGAGCATCGCGCCGAGCAGCGCAACAATGGCCCATACCCTTGTGCCGATGTGCATCAATGCGGGATCGCCTGCGCTGGCGTTGGTGAGGATGAGGCCAAGCACCAGCAGCGACGCGGACCGCAGGAGAATGTGAAACCACATGCGCAGCACGGAGGGGTCTTTGCGCAGCCTCTGCTCCGTCGCCAGCGGGATGGCCATGCCGAGGATGAAGAGGAAGGCGGGGAAGACCATGTCGACGTAGGTCATGGCGTCGACGCGCGTCGGCGCGTGATAGGTCCACCAGGGCAGGCCCTTGATCGATGCAAGATCGTTGACGAAGATCATGACGATCATCGTGAGGCCGCGAAAGACGTCGATCGAGGCGACGCGCGGCGCCTGCGCGGTGGTTGTCATTAGTCCGCGCCTCCGTATGTGGCTTTGGAAGTGAGCCCGGCATGGACGGCGTCGAGCAGGATGCCGGTCGTGTCGTTGAAGTACTCCCAGAACATGATGCCGCCCAGCTTCTGCTCGGTTACGTACTGGCATTTACCGGCAAGCGACTGGGGGTCCTCGTAGGTGACGAACACCTTTGTCTGCGGGTTGTAGAGATACGGCACTCCTGCCTCTGCATCCCAATAACGGGAGAAGCCCGTCGCCAGAAGATCCGGAAGCTGCGGGTACGAGAAGTGGACACCCTTGGCCGCTTTGCCTGGCTGGAACAGACCATGGTTCACGTCCGGGACCTCGCCCCAGCTTCTTCCGTAGAAGGGAACGCCGAGGACGATCTTACGTGGGGAGACCCCGGCCTGAATATACAGTTTAACCGCTCCATCGGCCGAGCCGCGCTTCGGGTCTGCCGCGTTGTGAAACAGCGGAGCGTCGTGTCCCGTGGCCGGGCCGCCGACGTAGAAGTCGTAGGTCATCAGGTTGATGGTGTCCACGTAGCGTTGCACCTTGTCCATCTCGGTGTTGTCTAGAAACTTTGCGGACGCTCCGGTCGCGATGGAGGTCAGCAGTGTTCTGTGCAGGCGCGACTGCTCCCGGTCGAAGCGCTGGCGCAGTTCGGCCAGCAGCAGCGTGAAGTTGTGCTTGTCTTCAGGGCGAAAGACGTTGCCGTTGCCTACCTGTCCGGGGTACTCCCAGTCGATGTCGAGGCCGTCGAGCTTGTAGCGCTCGACGAAGCGCACCGCGCTCTCGATGAAGCGTGCGCGCGACTGGCGGGTGAGCGCGGCGTCGGAGAAGCCGCCCGACCATGTCCATCCGCCGACCGAGACGAGAACCTTCAGTGATGGGTTGTTGCGCTTTAGTGCGTTCAGGATGGCGAAGTTTTCTTCGTCATGGGAGAAGCCAGGGACGATCTCCCCGCCCTTGATGTTGGCGAAGGCGTAGTTGATGCGCGTCAGTTTGCCGCCCGCGACTTCAGCCGGCGCCAGCACGCGATCCTGTGGAAAGACGTAGCCGATGATCTCTTTTTTCTCAGCAGCGGAGGCATGGAGACTGGACGCGCCGAAGACCGCGGCGGCAAACGCCATACGGGCTGCACCGCGCAACAGCGGCAGAGTGAATTTTCCTGCAATAAAGCTCATGATGGCTATGAGGCTAACCGATCCGGAGAGATTTTCGTAAGGCGGAGGGCCGTTGCGCGAGAGGAGTAATCCCGGTAAACTTACAGATGCAAATCAAGGAGTTTCCGGACGGGCGGGTGGCCCTCCGACGACTCCCAAAGCAATGCCGATGTAGCTCAGCTGGTAGAGCAACTGATTCGTAATCAGTAGGTCAGCGGTTCAAATCCGCTCATCGGCTCCATTCCTCCTTTAGTGGCAAACCTTTCAGAATCAGTGACGTGCGCTTGCCGATGGCCGCAGATACCTGGCGTATTGGTTCATGTAAGGCGCCACATCTTCGTACTGATCGACGGCGATGAAGTTCACGCCGGCTGCGATCGCGGCCTTCCAGCGCGGGATGACAGCGTTCATGGAGCCGAAGTTGTAGTCGCTGCCCCATCCCTGGTTCTTCGCAGGGTCGAAGCCGTCGAGTGTGTAGAAGCGAATCCAGAAGCCTTGTTTATGGGCGTGGTCAACCAGCGCACGAAGACGTTTGTTGTCAGTGTCGGTCCAGTCGCCGGCGCGGCTCGCCCCGCCCTCTTCGACGACGTACCAGGAGTTGTTCCACCAGCGGCGGTAGGTGGTCGGGTGCTCGGTCAGAAGCTCTTCAGGAGGAATCGTCGCCTGACGATGGTGCAGTTGTTCGGGTGAGTCGGCCGCGATCTTGCTGGCGTGGGCCGAGCCGAAGAGGCGCAGCTTCGCGCCGACCGGAACATCGTTGTAGAAGACCTTCTCCTGCTCGTCGGAGTCCTCGGTGATGGCGAGAATGGGTCGCCGCTCGATGGGCGTGAGCACGCTGGGGTCGGCGGTCTTCTTCGCCGTCGAGAGCCAGGGCTCGTACTCGCCCAGCAACTGCCATACGGTCCTGAGAAGCTCCGGCTGGTTGGTTTTGAAGTCGAAGTGGAGCACGATGAGCGGCCACTGCTCTGTCTTGTGCTCGGCGAGAGCCTTTTCGACGATGGGCTTAACCTGGTCGAAGAAGTATGCGCGGAGCGTCGGCTCAGTGCCTACAGGCTTGTCGGTGTGCGTGACGACGACGCGGCCTTTGTGCGTCGTTGGGTCTACATACCAGGCGAGGTCCTGCTCGATAGAAACGGGAAAGCCGGAGTTGAGGGCTCGCTGCACGTGGTCGCCGGGGTAGCAGTTGTGCGCATCCAGGATAGGTTGATTGTGATTCAGGAAATTGAGGTCGGCCTTCTGCGCGCGGACTGCTGGTGTGGCGATGAGTAGTGTGAGAAAGAGCGCAGTATGAAGCCGGGAACGAAGCATCGGTGTAGTTCTCCTCGGCAAAGTTATAGAGAATGAGGCCGTCGATGGCAAGGGCGTCACGGTGTTGAGTAGGAGAATGCGTGGGGAACCCGATTTGGTACAGGTTATCCACGGAAATTTAATGCGGTGGGCCGTAAAAGGCTTGATTGGCGCGGCTTCTTCACCGCATACTCCAAATAGATTTCAGCCTCTGCTATGAAAGACGGTTACCTGCGAGACGCCAACGTGACCCGATATAGCCGTCAAGACGCGCTTCGTATCCTGCACCTGCATACGCGACAGATATCGTCGTGGGAGCGGGCAGGGCTGATCTCCCCTGCTGAACAATACACGTTTGAAGATCTGGGACAGCT
Organism: Acidobacteriota bacterium; assembly: GCA_018268895.1. Lineage (NCBI taxonomy): Bacteria > Pseudomonadati > Acidobacteriota > Acidobacteriota bacterium. The sequence goes on from JAFDVP010000007.1 coordinate 953,894, forward strand.
TCGGACGCTGCGCGATCTGCAATCGAGCGCGGCCAAGGCACGGACGCGGATTACCGCGGAGAGTATTCGCGCCTCCGTCGAGGCAATGCAGCGCGCCGCCGGTTTGCGCAATCCGCTGTTGGAAGCCTCTGCGGTACGGCGCGGTTCACGGTTGACGTTTCGCCATCACGGCGCGCTGGTCGATCCGCTGACGCAGCAGCTTGCCTTCGACTTCGATTCATTGTCAGGGCAGCGGCTGGAGATCGTTCATGCCAGCGAGCAGAAGACCGCGACTCCTTCGCAGCGGGCGGCGGACCTGCAGGAGATGTTTCTGCGTGCTGTCCAGATGGAAGAGGACCCGGCGACGATCTCACACGCTATCGAGCTCTACGAGGTGATTCTTTCCGTTCAGCCGGAACATGCTCCGGCGTTGATCAATCTGGGCACAATCCACTACAACCTGCGGCAGTTTGCGAAGGCTGAGAGACTCTATCGCCGTGCGACGAGCGCCGATCCGGAGTACGCTCTGGCCTTCTTCGATCTTGGTAACGTGCTGGACGAGATGCAGCAGCTTAACGAGGCGATCGTGGCATATCAGAAAGCGGTTGCGTTGGTCCCGCAGTATGCCGATGCACACTACAACCTTGCCTTGGCCTACGAACGGCAGGGGCATCGACGCCGGGCGCTTCGCCACTGGCTGACGTATGTGCGTCTCGATCCTGTGGGTCCGTGGGCCAGCCATGCGCGCGATCAGGCGCGGAAGATCATGAAGGCCGAGAAGCTTTCCATCGTGAGCCGGCGGGGACGGCTGGTTCGCGCCGGCTGAACGGCGCTACAGAGTCAGCTTTGCGATCGTTGCCAATTGCATGAAGCTGGTGCCTTCGTAGATTTTCCCGATCTTGGCGTCGCGATAGAGCTTTTCCACCGGGTAATCCTTCACAAAACCCGATCCTCCGTAAACCTCTACTGCAAGCGATGCGACGCGCTCAGCGACCTGCGAGGCGAAGTACTTGCACATGGCTGCTTCCTTGAGAAACTCCTGCTTCGCATCTTTCAACCGTGCGGCGTTATAGACGAGCAGGCGCGCGGCTTCGATGTCGGTTGCCATTTCAGCGAGTTGGAACTGCATGGCCTGGAAATCGACGATCGGTTTACCGAACTGCTTGCGCTCTTTGGCCCAGCGAACAGCGTGGCCCCAGGCTCCTTGCGCAAGGCCCAGCATTTGCGCGCCGATCCCGATGCGGCCTTCGTTCAGCGTCTCGATGGCAATTTTGTAGCCTTTGCCAGGTTCTCCCAGGACCTGCGAGGCGGGAATAAGGCAGTCGCGGAATATCAGTTCGCATGTGCTCGATGCGCGTATGCCCAGCTTGTCTTCCTTTTTGCCGAGCGAGAAGCCGGGCGTGTCCTTCTCGACGAGAAAGGCTGTGATGCCTTTGTAGCCGGCAGAGCGATCGATGGTCGCGAAGACAATGAAGAGACCAGCCTCTTTCGCGTTGGTGATCCAGAGCTTCTGTCCATTGAGAACGTAGTTGCCGCCCTGTTTTACGGCGCGTGTTTCAAGGGCGAATGCGTCAGAGCCGGAGCTGGCCTCGCTGAGCGCATAGGCGCCGATCGTGTTCGAGGCCAGCATCGACAGGTATTTTTTCTTCTGATCTTCATTTGCCCATCGAGCGAGGGCGTTAATGCAAAGCGTGTTCTGCACGTCGACGAGCACGCCTACGGCGGGGTCGACGGTCGAGATCTCCTCAACGGCGAGGATTGCTTCAAAGAACGTTCCTCCCGCGCCGCCGTATTGTTCGGGAATTTCGATTCCCATCAGGCCCAGCGAGAAGAGCTGCCGGAGCAACTCCGCGTTCATCTGCTGCGACTCGTCCATCCGACGGACGAGAGGTGCAATTTCCCTGGTGGCGAAGTCGCGCACTGTATCGCGAAACATCCGCTCATCTTCACTCACTTGTGTGAGCGCGGACCGATGTTGCTCGTGCATCCGTTGCTCCAATCTCCAATCAAACCGCGAAAGAAGCGAGTCTAGCATCCGGCGCGGGCCGAGTGAATAGAGTTCTAACGACGTAGCGGAGTGAAGGTTCTACACTGGTATTGCACATCGTGAACGAATGACGAAGAAATCCCATACAGCTCCGAGAGCGCCGCTGCCCTTTCTGGGGCTGGCCTGCGCCGTCGGCGTCTCGACGATGTACTACAACCAGCCGCTGCTGGAGGAGATTGGCCGGACATACGGGGCTGCCGCAGGGCAGACCGGTTTCATCGCGGTAGCAACTCAGGTTGGCTATGCGATCGGGCTGCTGTGCTTTGTTCCACTGGGCGACGTGCTGGAGCGGCGTTCGCTGATGATGCGGATGTACGCTGCGGTGGCTATTGCGCTGCTGCTCGTCGCGGCAGCTCCTTCCCTGGCGTGGATGATTGCCGGATCGGTGGTGATTGGCGCGTTCTCCTCTGTAACCCACGTGGCGCTGCCAATTGCGCCGGACCTGGTGAGTCATGACCAGCGAGGCCGCGCCATCGGCACAGTGATGACTGGCTTGCTGCTTGGCATCCTGCTGGCGCGCACGTTTGCAGGCTGGGTCAGCCACATTCATGGCTGGAGATACGTCTTTGTGGTTGCGGCCGTGATGAACGCTGTTTTTGTTCCGCTGTTATGGCGCATCATGCCGAAGCTTCCACCAAAACAGGACCTGAAGTATGGCGACGCGATGCGCTCGTTGTGGACGCTCTACCGCACCCAGCCGCTGCTTCGTGAGTCGGGTCACGTCGGAGCACTGGTGTTTGCCTCGTTCAGCTGCTTCTGGACGACACTGGCATTTTTGCTGAAGAGTCACTACCACCTGGGGGCCGGAGTTGCGGGAACCTTCGGACTGGTAGGAGCGGCAGGCGCGCTGGTTGCTCCCTTGGCGGGGCGGCTATCCGACAAGCATGGCTCGCGCTGGGTGCTGTCCGTGGGCATGATCGTGCTGACGGTCTCGTACCTCTTTCTCTGGGGGCAGGAGCTCATGCACGTCTCGACGGGATGGCATCTGGTCGCGCTGTCGGTTGGAGTCGTCGCATTGGATATCGGCGCCCAGATGTGTCAGCTTGCGAACCAGACCCGCATCTTCGGACTGGATCCATCGGCGCGCAGCCGGCTGAATACGGTCTATATGACGGTGTACTTCATCGGCGCAGCGATCGGTTCGGCTTTGGCGACCCTGGCCTGGGTCCACTGGCAGTGGAATGGAGTGTGTGGCCTGGCGATCTGCCTGATGCTGCTTGCGGGAGTTCGTCATGCCATGGGCCGGCGCGATGCTTCTGAGGATCACTGCCATCACACCAGAGAAGACGAATTGATGGAAGCCTGACGGGCAGCGTGTGGTAGGCGAGGCAGGGATCGAACCTGCAACCCCGAGCTTAGAAGGCTCGTGCTCTATCCGATTGAGCTACTCGCCCACACCTGTTGAAGGACTCTTACGTGGCCGGAGTCGCTTCTTGTTTCATTCTAAATGAGCGGTATGTCAGTTGCCCGAGGAACCGCCGAGATGCCTGCGGGCGAGAGTTAGACGGCCGTGAAGGCGCGGCTGCGAATGAGTGTGGCGACGTCGTTCAATGCCGCTCCCCAATGCTGCTCTGCGGTTTCGCGGTTGTGACCTGCTGCTTTGATGTAAAGGCTGATCGCGAAGCCCTCCCGCGGGCCGGCAAGGTCAACCAGCGCTGGCCGTAGCACGCACTCCATCATGGCGTAATGATGATCGAGCGGTGCGGCCAGCCGCGCCATTCGGTGCATGAGCTGTTCGTGCTGATGAAACGAGACGAAGACAGATCGCTCGCGCCAGACAAGATCGACATAGCTGGCGATACCTGCGGGCGAATCTTCGGGGATCAGATCCAGTTCCATGCGCAGCGCGTCAAGATCGTCATCCGCCATCTGCCATACATCGCACTTTGCACTGAAAACAGGTGACCGGGCAGCGTTGAGAGCGCGCAGAGCGTGGAGCAGCGGTGGGTGCTGCGCCGCCTCTTCAAGCCAGTCGAGATCGTAGGGATTTTCGCGAAGGTCGATGAAGTGACGGGTTGCGTCGTCAGGGTCGCTCCATGGGACGACGAGAACGGGATCGTCGGGGCCACATTCAACGGTCCAGTCGGAAAGCATCTCTTTATCTTATCCGCTAAGGGGCTGAAGAAGCGGCGTTCAGGCGTGTTCGAGCAGATACTGCAGCAGAGTATGCTCAGCCCAATAGCCATCGTAGCCGGTTGCTGTATCGGCAGCGGCAAGAAAGGCGCAATGACCGCCATTGCGGCTCTCGATCAAGGTGATGTGCGGATTTGCAGTGATCGTCTTGCGGCTCGCCGGGAGAAGGCGCACGAAGGGATCGTCGGCAGCGTTGATGAGCAGCGTTGGAACGGCGATTCGGTCGACTACCCGCGCACTTGCGGCGCGGTGATAATAGTCGTCCGCCCCGGTAAAGCCTGAGTAGAACGCGGTGATGCGGTCGTCGAACTCTCGAATAGAACGAATGCCGTCTGCGCGATCAGGATCGTACGCTTGCGGGAAGAGGGCCACTTTGCGGCGATAACGCGCAAGCAATGCCCGGAGAAACTTCATCTCGTAGATGCGGTTCCAGGGCTCGTGCAGCGCATCCGCCGAAGGGCCAAGGTCGATCGCCGGAGAGACGCCAATAACGGAATGAAGTTGTGCGGGAGCATTGGAGCCAAGTTCACCGGCCAGCTTTAGAACCAGATTGCCACCCATGGAGTAACCGATGAGCGAGATCGATGTAAGCTGCTGCTCTGCGATGAAGTGACGCATCACAGCTCCAACGTCGTTCGATAGTCCGGAGTGATACAGCGTTGGCGTCTGCCCCTCCGTTCCGCCACAGTTGCGCATGTTCATGCGAATGACATTTCCGCCCGCCCGCCATAGCTTATTGGCGTTGCCGATAACGTACTGTGAGCTGGAAGAGCCTTCCAGCCCGTGCACGATGATGGCCGTCGGCCGGTGTGCGCGAACGTCTGCGGGTTGCCAGTGGCAGTCGCAGCGCACGCGGCTGGCGATCTGATTGTCGATTGCTGGAGCGGCCTCGACGAGAACAGTCTCAGCCGGGGGAAGCGAGCTGGCCCGTGGAAGGAAGTTGCCGAGAATGGTCTGTAGATGGCCGTTTGCAACGAAGCGGCGTGGAGCAAAGTTCGTTGCGTGTGCCGTGTGACCGGCGATGGACTCGAGTACAGTAGCCATCTAGCCGTGCGCCTGCTTGCGGAGCGCTTCGAGGAAGGAGACAGCGTTGAGTGCTCCGGTCGGTTCATCCTCGTGTTTGAAGTAGATGTACGTATCGCGGTCCTTCGCCAGGGCAGAGAAGCGCGCAGCGAATGACTCAATCTCAGCCTGTGTGTAGGCTCCCGTGCGACGCAGGCGGAAACTGGTGTGAGTGGAGGCAGTGTGTACTTCAGGTGTGGCAAGACCGTCGCTCTCGGCGATACAAAGCGCGGCATTATTTGCGCGCATCACATCGTAGATCTCGCCTGTGAACCAGGACTCGTGGCGGAACTCGAACGCGATGGCGGGCGCTCCCGCAGCACGCAAAGCGGGAGTAGCGAGGAAGGCAGTCAAGCGAGTAACGTCCGCCTTCATGTTCGGTGGAAGCTGGAAGAGCAGCAGGCCGAGCTTGCCCGCCTGGCGTACAGGTTCCAGGGCAGAGACAAAGTAAGCTACGTCTGCCTCGACGTTTGCCAGCCTCTTGATGTGGGTGATGCGTTGCGGAGCCTTGAAGCTGAAACGAAAAAAGTCAGGCGTCGCGGCGAGCCAGTTCTCGAGCATCGTCGCCGTCGGAAGGGCGCGAAAGGTGTAGTTCACCTCAACAGAGCTGAGTTGTGTGGCGTAGAACTCGAGGAATCGTTTGGTAGGAAGCTTGTCGGGATAAAACGCGGGTTTCCAGGTGGGATATGCCCAACCTGAAGTCCCGCCAAAGATGCGTGTAGAGGCAGCTGCCTGTGCTGTTACTGAATCGGGAAGTGCGGCTTGGGGGGCGCGGGGCACGAAAGGGTTCCGCTGGGGTGCTCGGTGGAGTCGTAAGGATGTTTGGGGCGGCTAGTGGGGTTCGAACCCACGACATCCGCTGCCACAGAGCGGCGTTCTGCCACTGAACTATAGCCGCCGTATGACTTAAATTGTAGCATCATAGCGAGGTTTGCGGAGAAATTGTCCCCCCGCCCCGGAACGGATACAGGAATGCAGCCTCCCGCCCAGCCCGAGATACTCTCCCCCCGTGTGCGTCGCGCTCGCGGGATATTCGACGATGAGAATCTCGACATTCTGTCGCATGTGCTCGATGACTTTATCAGGATTCCCGGCACCTCCATTCGCTTTGGACTCGATGGCATCGTTGGCGTTGTTCCGGGGATTGGGGATGTCATCGGTGGGATCGCATCGTGCATCATCATTCTCGCCGCGTGGATCCGCGGTGTGCCCTATGTCACCGTGGCGCGCATGGTCGCCAATGTGGGCATCGAGGTTGTGGTGGGATCAATCCCCATTGTAGGAGATATGTTCGACATCGCATGGCGCGCCAACCGGCGAAACTACGCGTTGCTGACCGGAAGCTTGTATGAACCAAGAAAACACAGCATCCAGAGCTGGATATTCCTGGGCGTTCTCTGTACGTTGCTCTTCGCGATCATGTTGCTTCCGATGCTGCTGTTAGCCTGGCTGGCAAATGGGTTGATGCACCAGCTCTTTGGAGTCAATGTCCAGTTCCACACCTGGTTTTAGGCCCGTCGCTGGAGATGCGATAAACTGAAGTCAGTCGGGGCGTAGCGCAGCCTGGTAGCGCATCTGCTTTGGGAGCAGAGGGTCGGGGGTTCGAATCCCTCCGCCCCGACCATTCTTCCAATTTGGCCCTTTTGAAGATGATGTCGAAGGGCTTTCTGTATGTGGGCATTACACTTACGGCGTCAACGGCGCAGTTCGAAAATAGCATTCTGAGCAATTTGGCTTTTTCGGCGGAATCCTGCGAAACATACAGTAAATAGGCCTTATTTGCGAGTTCGAAAATCTTTTGCGCGTCTAAGGCCCGGTCGCCGGTTTCGGCGTTATTCAGGCCGTCCATTGCCATTCTGACCTGCTGCTCTTCCATCCGCCAGTCGCTCATCTTCCGTTCCCAGAAGTCTTCCGGGATTTTTCCGTCGAGCTTATCCGCATAGGCCCCGTCCAGCCGCTTACGGATAGCAACCAATCGAGCCTCAAGGCGCGACTGCTCTGCGTTTGCTCTGCTGGCGGCCTGCTGCTTGTCTTTGCTTAGCGTCGAAACGATGCGAGAGACGACTTCCTGCGGCACCTGGAGGCCCTTCAGCGGCTCTCCCAGGCGTTGGGCAAGGTCTTCCTCCCTGAAACGCGGCAGGTCGCACTTGCCGCGATGCCCCGTGCAGCGGTAATAAACGTATTTTTGCTTCTGAATATCGCCTGTGACCATACAGCCGTCATAGGCGCACTGCATGAGTCCACGGAAGGCAATTTCGCGCTTGGAATACTTCGGCCTGTTGTGGCCTGTGAGGACAGCTTGCACACGCTCGAATAGTTCAGTCTTTACGAATACCGGATGTGTGCCGGGATACCTTTCCCCTCGCCAAAGAAACGTACCGATGTAGAAGCGGTTCGTGAGAATACGATGGATGTTTGCGCGGCTAATCGTCTTACCCGTCTCGATACGTATCTTTTTAGCTATCGTCGTGAGCGTGTGTGCGCCAGTCGCGTACCACTCAAACATCCGCTGCACCGTAATGGAATCTTCAGGATCGATTTCGATGGTGCGTTCCGCTTTGTTATTCCTATAGCCGAATGGAGCATGGCCGGGAAAGATACCTTGAGATGCTTTCTCGTGCATACCTTTCTTCACCTCTTCGCGCAGGTTATTCGAATAATGGCGCGCCATCACGAGGTTGAAACCGTAGACAAGCGTTGCTTGTGATTTCGAATCCTTCGAGATGACCTGTCCTTCTTTTACGAAATGGACTTGAATGTCGAGGTCTTCCAGTGTCACGGCGTCGTGGAAGTTGCGAGAAATCCGGTCTGTCTTCTCGACCAGCAAAATGCGGCATGTGCGGTTGCGCTTAAAGAACTCCACCAGCTTGGCAAACTGCTTGCGGCCTTTTTCCTTTGCCGTCTGCACATCCTCGAACGCTTGCACGATACGCAATCCGTTTCGTTGCGCGTATTCGCGCAGCAGCTTGGACTGCGCATCGAGAGAATATCCATCCTGCTGTTCGCGGCTGGATACGCGAGTGTAGATCACGGCTTCAGTCATGACAATGGCTCCTTTGATTTGTCCGCCTTTTGCTTGGCCCATCGCACTTGAACAGCTTTTCGTGCCATTTCGCTCCGCTGCTTGGCTGTGAGGCTTTGAGCACGCTTGAGGCCGCCAATTCGACCTTGTTGCCGAAAAAACTCCAATGCAGCCTTCGGAAATTTGCTTCGTTTCACCATGCCTAGGGGGTTAGTATATCCTGACTCGCAGATAATCCGACTTGCTGACGCTCAATGGAGCGAACGTAGGAGTCCAATATCTCTGCTGCTGTGATCGGTGGACGTTCGGACGGCAATATCTTCAATAACGAATCTAGTACACGTTTGCCATTTCCATTTCCATGCTTCTGAACAAACGAAAAGGCTTGTTGAGCATCACCACACGCATTCCATAAGGCATTCAAGCCATAGGCGGCAAGCCAGTCGCGTATCGAGACGCCTTTTGGTGGACTTTCAAAGGAACGAATCTTCGTCGACGGCATGATAGTCATGGATGCGTATGGATTGAAAAGATGAGCGCGACGGAGGTCTCCGAAAAGGCGCAATTCCTTCGGAAACCTTGAACCACTGATCTGCCGCTCGATGCGTGTGAGGGTTAGGCCCTGGCCGTGCTCAATGCCTTCGTTTTTCAAAAATTCTTCAAACGTTGGATAGTACCGTGATCCGTAATAGCGTTGTTCTTCCGACATTTCAAGGCGTTGCATCTGCTTATTGAACCGCTCACAGCTCTGTTTTAGCTTGAGCCATTGCTTATAAAGTTCCTTAATCTTGTTGTAAATCCTTACGAAGTTCGGCCTGCGTCCGGCGTAGAACGTCTGCGCATCCGCAGTTCCCATCGCTGTAAACTCCATTTCAGTCTCAAACGATTTTTCGATTCGACTCGAAAATCGCTTGTATTTGAATCGAGCTAAATCGCGGAACACATGAACCGGCACGCCAGAAATGTCTGAAGCAAGATCGAGCCGCATTAACTCACATTGAAACGGGTCGATGTCGAAGACTCGCCTGATGATTTGCGCCATCTCAAGGATTGTCTTCTTGCCAGCATCGATGATTTCCAGTTTGCTGCTAGCCCTCCCGTTCTTCCCTCGGTAGTTGAGGTGCAATATCGCATCGATATTGTGGGTTTCGCGCAGGCTTCCTACAAAGGAATAGAACCTTGAGGGATGAAACGGTGCCACTTGGCCACGTCGAAGCTGCTTCCCGATTTCTTCCATTTCTGTTGAAAAGGGTGTGCCCCAGGCAATCCGAACGTCGGTCTTATCGATCATTCGATTTCCTTCGTGGAGGGCGGGAAGAAAATCAGAAGAGTCGAGGATCGCGTAAATTTACGTGAGTTGCAGGCTATTAGACACAGCCTGCAACTCAGCAGCGCCGGAAAATCGCCGCTACATGACCGGAGAGTCATTGCGCCTCCGGTCCCATGCGTCCAGCAGGAGAAAGAATTCGATCAATCTTTGGGTATCGTCGTCTTGGGATGGGGAAGGCACAGCGCCTGCGGCGCTGTTGAGGGCTTCGCCCTCAAACTCCCACCCCCTTTTAGGCTGAACAGGAGAGAGCCTCCGGCTTTCGACCGGCGGTTGTAGACCTGTAGGCTGGTTCAGCACCGGCGCGGAGGGGGCAACCGCGTTCCCGGAATTTACCTCAGCCGCATTCCGCTCTCTCCTGCTCATGGAGAGAAGAATCTTGGATTCTGTCCGCCACAATAAGCCCCTAAAACATTGCGGCTGCATCCGCCATAATGGGTGGGGGATAGATTTGGCGGAGGATTTAGGCTTTGAAACCTGAGACGCGGGACCGGCTCCTGGCCGCAATCGACAATGCCTTTGCCAGACTTACGCAGTTTTCAACGATTGAAAGCGTGGCCCAATGGCTCTGGGAGTTTTCGGGACGAGTGCATCGGAAGATGGAGCATGTTCGTACAAGAGAACAGATCACCGCGCTTCTCGACGATGAACCCGAACCATCCGTATCGAAGCTATGGGCCTTTGAATCCGTTCTGCAATACGCGCCATTCCTGCTCAACCGGCTTGTCAGGAAGATCGCCAAAGATGCGACGAAAGGGCTTCCTGGAAGTCCTTCAGGCCCTAAACCGGTAGTGGACGACTCACAAAAACAGGCCATCTGCCACTACATCGGCGGTCTCTATGCTGCCGGGGTCTCACTAACTGACGCGCAAAAGCGCGCGGCGATGAGATGGGGAATCAGTTTACGCAGCGTTCAACGAATCTGGGCCGAACGAGGTGGTGAAGCCAAGATGTCCATTGAAGACGCCGAATATGCAGTCAACGACTGGTGGCAATCACTTGAATAGTAGTTCTTGCCTCTAAAGCGTAGCGAATAGTTGAACCGCTCATGAGGGCTGAGAGTAAAAATGCGGTTCGAGCTTTCGCTCGAATGTCCCAATCAGACCGCTCTCCGGGAATGGGCTTATGCCGAACACTGGTCCAGCTCAGAGGAAAGAGAATGACCAACTCCAGCCATGGGTCGACTTCTACAACCTCCATCGACCCCATGCTAGCCTCAACCAAATGCCGCCAAGCAGCAGACTCGGCAATGGAACAACCTCTTGACCTTCTACAGCCACCCAGAGGGATTGGTTGGGTTTTGATGTATGGGCCACCCGCCCAGGTGGCCCGATCCCCTTGTTAATAGCCTATTGTTACTGGTGATGAAATCGTGCAAGAAGAGTCCACGCCCAATACAGGGCAAGCAGCGTCCATAGCCAATAATTTGTGGGTCTCTTTAAGTTACCTCCATTGCTTTCAGTACGGAGAAGTCGTCTTTTTCGTCTGATGAGCAGCACGTTTGCAAGAGCAAAGAAACCGCCACTAATAATTAAAAACGAAAGAAGAGACGTGCTTCTGGGTACTGTAAACGCTGCAAGCACGATACCGGCTAACAAGCCAAGCTCAACCAACACAAACGTTGAAGTTTTCATTCCTTCCGCCATCAATCTCCTTTATCTGGCAATCACATTTTACGGGCAAGCTCCCGCAACGGAGCAACCTGGAGGTTTGGGTGCTTGCGGGGCCGCTAAATTTGGCGGACCTGTAATATACGATCCAATTGCTTTAGCGGTGCTCTTTAATGCGTCAACAGCGCCGCCGAGAGACCCCAGTGCTTCGGCTGGATTTCCTACGCTCTTACCGCTTGCAACTGCGGTAATCGCTTTGCCCGCTGTCACGGCATCGTTGGCATTGCTGCCAGCACTGGCCGAACCCAAAGTTGCCGAAACCAATGCGGCCAGTGGATTAGTAACGGCAGTGACATGATTTGTCCCTGTATCAACGTCTTTCCCTGTAACTGCACTCATAGAATCTGCCGCAGCATTCACTCCAGCACCAGCGACTCCGAGAGCTTTTACGGCGACGTTAGTAGACTGCCCAAGAGTGCGAGCTACTCCCGCCTCAGCTAATACCTCAGGCCCTGCATACGCAACAACTGCTACTCCTAAGATAGCTTTAGTTGTCGAGGTTAATGTTGAAGCGAATTGCCGATCGTATGCGGTTTGCCCTCCCGCGAACCGACCAGGATGATCAGTGAACGAGTTGAAGTCAGATTCACAACAATGACCATCAGCATCAGCATGGCTCAACGGATTGTTGTTTACGTATCCGTACAAGTTCAGGCTCTGCGGATTGTCGAGTTTCGCATATGGGACCGGTTCAGCTTTGTCGCTCCAGTCAGGGGACATGAACCTACCCATGCTTGAGCCGTAGTACCTGGCCCCGAAGTAGTCGTTTCCGGATTCTGTATCCCGTTCTTTGCCGGTGAATTTGAAGTGGTTGGATGTGGGGAGTGAAGTCAGTTCCATGCCATAGGGAGAGTAGGTTCCTTTCCAGACGGGCCATCCTCCAAAGGAAATTTCCAATTGCGCTGTTCCCAAGTGGTCGCCAGCATAAAAGGTTGTCGCATAGTTCATCCCGGAGTCTGTGGGGACAGTGGTGGAATCGACCGTGAAACTCGGGTTGGTGACATTGGCGGAGTTACTGTAGAAGTCAGCAGCTACCGAGCTTTGGCGGTTATAGAGCGGAACCACCGTTCCATCGCCGCTGGTAAGAGCCATATCTGCAAACCAAATATCCCAGTCGCCGAGATTTGAGAAGTTCCACGTTCCAAGTCTGAAGGTCTGAACCATGCAACCGGCAAATGCCGATAAATCCATGGTGCGCTGTTGCCAAACGTTTTGAGCGCTCCCATAGTTGATTACCTGACCATTTGTATCCACATTGTTGCGATGGTAGTTGCTGCCGCAGACCCAGAAGAAGATGTCCTGAATTCCGCCTGTAACGTTGCTTTGGTACTGCCGCCAGCTCAGCTTGTCTCCGGCTTTGACCGTGTAGCCATCCAACTGATGAATAAGCCAGCTTGCCGAAGAGCCTGCCGCCGTGCTCGTTGCCGTGCCGTGCGCGTGCATCGCCATATCGTTTGCATCCACCCTGGCGATTCTACCGCCATTGGCGTAGATATAGTTTGTCCACGCACCATCCTGATTTCTTTCGGCAAGGACACTTCCACCAAAGGTTACGTAGCCTGTTGAGCTTCCGTCCGCTCCGTTCTTTCCCATCCTGCTTCCGTCAGGCAGATAGCTGTAGGTCTCGAACGGCGTGGAACTGCTGGCCATGGAGAGGGAGCCGATACGGCTTTCGGCGTCATAAGCATATTTGCGGGCTGCGCCATTGGGGTCCATATCGCACATCTGGTTACCGGAGCCGTCAAAAGCTTGCGTGACATAGCTGGCGCATTGCAGGTTCGATACCTGGTTCGTTCCCGGATCAAAGCTGAAGACCGCAGGCCCATTCACCGCTGCGGGGCTGGAGTTGCCGAACGAATCAATGGAGAAGTCCTGATAGGCCGCTCCACCGAGAGAGAACCTGCGAATACGGTTCAGGCTGTCGTAAACGAAATCCTGGGTCAAACCCGCATTGAGGTTGTCCTGGATTCGCCAGATGTTGCCGTTGTTCGCTGTACCACCGCCCCCGGTGACGCAATTGGAGTAGCAATAAGTGTGCGAGAAGAACGGTGACGTGCCAAGACTCGACAGGGTAGAGCCAACAGTGATCGACTGCGGCTGCAACCGGTTGTTTTCCGTGAATGTCTGGATCGCTCCGTTGCCTAGAGTAAAGCTGGCCGGAGTCCCGTCCGGGTGGTACTGGGCAGATTGCAGATAGCTCTGAGACTGCGGTGTACCTGCAACGTTGACGAGGGCAGACGAGGTGAGCCGTCCGGCAACGTCCCATCCCTGGCTGATCAGGTATCCGTTCGGGTAGCGAATGTTCACCAGATTGCCCGACAGGTCGTACCAGGCGTTGACCGAATCCAATTGATTCGAGTTGGGTAGCTTGTAAGTCTCAAGCGTGATGCGGCCCATCTCGTCGTAGCTATATGCCTGACCGAAATCCGAGCCGACGTTCATAGCGGAAAGTCTGCCAAGGGAATTATTCGACGTTATTCCGACAGTCGATAAAGCCGTTCCATCGGCCATCTTGCCATCGTAACCAAATGTCGCCGTCGGCGTACCATCACTGTATGACTTTTGCGTCAAGCGATTGAGCGCATCGTAGCTATAGCTCGTAAGAACTCCACGGCCATCCGTCTTGTGAAGCACATTGCCGTTGGCATCGTAGTCAGGATTGCAGTTTTTAGGCCCGCCGATGTCTGGATTGGAGCCATATCCGTAACAAATCCATCCAGACTCCGGGTTGTAAGTCTGGTCTAGCCGTGAAAGCCAGTCGTAAAAGAAGTAACGGTTCCTGGCAGTCTCGCCGATCAAACCGGGCTGTGTCACCGAAGCAAGATCGCCTCTCGCCGTATAGGTGTAGTTTGTTGCAGCGCCATTCGGCTCGACCACTTGGATCAACCTTCCAAGACCGTCAACGGTACGCTGCCAGGAGTTTGTTGCCTCATCGGTCGTTGTTGTCACATTGCCGGAATAATTGATTGTCTGCGTCGTGCCATCCTGATTTGTCCTAATATGCAGCCTTCCAAGTGCATCGTAGGTGTTGATGGCTTTGTCACTGGCCGAGCCTTCCGTACTGGAATACGGATTTGAAGTAGAAGAAACCCGGCCCATCGGATCGTAGGTGGTATCCACGGAAATACTGTCGCTGCCTGTACTGGTTTGTACTTTAACCGTGCGGCCTAGTAGATCGTAAGACGCAGTTTGCGACATCACCCCTTGGGGTCCGCCGGTATCTGTCACGACATTTACCGCTGAATTGGCTCCATCGGTATAGTTGACGGTGACGTGCCCGCCGTCCGGGAAGTCAACCGTTCTTATTCGATCCAGAGGGTCTGCATAATGGTAAGTGGTCGTCTTGCCGTTCGCATCCTGATATGACACCACCTTTCCTGTATTGCAATCGTGGCTGTAGGTGACTGATTCGGCAACCGAAGTCCCGGAGGCGCTTGTCACCTGCGAAGGAAACAGTCCCGAGCAGTCGAACGAAGTCACTGTGGTCAGGTTTCCTTTTGCGTCCTTACTGCCAGCCCATGTGCCGTCGGCGCTGTAGTAGTTAAACGCCTGCACAGAAGAAGAAGCATCAATCCATTTCGTCGTAGACGTCAATTCACCCGCTGTAACATTTGACGAATATCCAGGATCGTCATAGGAGTATTTCGTTTGCGCTACCTGTGTACCACTGCCATCGAAGACTTGGACTTGAGATGGAAGGCTTGTCATCCCTGCATTAGCATAGGCTTGGCCACTTGAATCCTGAAATCGATAGGACGTCTCTGTTCGCTTGAGCAACGTTCCTGGTCCACTGCCTGAGCCTTGAACAAGGTCATAATCTCGAACGGTTGCTATATCGTTGTAGTGTGTGCATGGTGTGCATTGGTTCGCCTGCGGATTGCTGTAGTTGTCTGGATTCCAATAAGTTAACGTTCCCGTTGAAGCTACAGGAATTGTGTCGGTTTCTTGACTCGTTTGAATTTGCTGACTGGTCTTGTCATATAAAGTTGTAATCGTCTTTTCGACTGGCCCGGGAAAATATTCGTGCACAGAGCCATCTTGATACCATGTTGGGTTTCCGTTTGCGTCGGAGCCAGAAGGTGCGGAAGGATTTGCCTGGAACAATGGACTTTGGCGAAAGGAGGTAAAAGTTTCGACGCGCTTCAGCAGAGTGCCGATAGCGTTGACCGGATCGCCGTTCGTTGCTCCAGCATAGGTATCGACAATCCAATGTGATGGATCAGCTATGCTGTTTGCAACATAACGGTGGTGCCACTCATCGTTGCCGTCGGGCCTGCTAATGATCACATCCGGCGCATCTCCCGGCGCAGCATTGCAGTTGCCGGAATCCCATTTATAGGTCCATACCGAAGTTCCGCTATCGGAAGTGACAGTGCGTTTCGTCACCATCCTTTTCACTGGAAGAGAAGTCGAGCAACCATCCCAAATCTTTGTCGACCATTCATAGGAAACGGAGCCTCCGGTCGGAAGGTTTACGCCAATAAGCTCAAGGAAATTGGGATCATATTGAAACGAATAGAATGTGTTATTCGGCAATACAATCCTTGAGAGAAGCACCGCTGACGTCGGCTGGTCGTCGGCTTTTAAGTAGATGCTGCCATCTACAAGTCCCAGGAAGTTGAACGCAGTTTTTCCTGAGTATGTTGAATAGCAAAAATAATAAGATTGGGTGCCACCGGCGTCGGTAGAAGTGGGTACCACCCACTGTCGCGCTGAAATCGCCGTCGAATCACAATGCGAAAGATCACTCGTTACAACCCCTGGATATGGGTCTTGTTCTAATGGAGGATAACTTCCGAAGAACCCAGCCCCTGGTCCTTGCCAGGCTCCCGGAATCCTGCGCCCCATCGAATCAAGCCACCCATTGGCATCGCTAACAATCGTGTGTCCATGAGCATCACTGATGTCCCATGTGCTAAGCGTAGTACCAGAAACGCCTGCACTGTGGGGTGTATAGATAAGGCCGTCCTTGTCTTGATAGCCTACCCCTGCAATTGGTCGCCATCCCGAGCCGTCTGGTGATTGGAAAGAGATTGCTTGAGCGTTTCCTGTGTTCACACCTACAACGTGCTCAGCACCGGACTTATCTCGAATCCCGAAGGTTGAAACCGTATAGGGGACCTGAGTCCCGTCTGATAAGTAACCTATTCGATCAGTATCATTCTCATAAGAGCTGACGCCTTGATCGCGGGATACAACTACTCCAAGCGGTCTCGCATTACTAAGATTGAGGTTGAGTTTCCAGAATCCACTTGACACAAAGGGATAAGTGCCGCCCTGCGATCCTTGGACGGCTCCCATAACCAGCATCCATTGAGGTTCGTTATACCGGACAACGAAATTGAGGCGGAGCTTTCCTCCAATTTGCGGGAAACCGACTAAGGGTATGTGCAGATTCACATTACCGGAAGACAAATCGACGCTATCGATTTCGGAGTTTTGGTAGGTCGCAAACGTCTTGATTCCTACCTGGGGCAGGAAATCATACTGTGCCCAACCAGAGCATGGCAGGCCAGCCAACAGTGCAATCGCTACAGCAAAATACTTAACGTAGTCGCGCCAGCTATTCCTATGCCTTTTGCCTATGCGCGTAAAAGGGGAGGCTATGATAAATTTATTGGGAAAAAGCGCACGTAGCACCCGTGAATTACCAAAGCAGATAAACATCGTAACAGTCCCTTTCTCAGCAAACTGGGGAACAGAGTTACATCAAATTGAACAAACTCGATTTGGAAACAACGTTTCCGTAAAGTAGTCGGAACTAGAATCTGTATTAATCCCCCGATATGGGTATTGCTCAAAGAAGGGTGGCTCGCGGTCTTGTGGAGGTTCTTGCGGATATGCCTAAATGGAAAAGTCCTGGCCGTCGGGTTTAATCTAAAGTTTCTTAACAATTTCCAAAATTGGGGGAGCGAACTTAGGAAGCAAGAGGCTATTTCTCCCTTGTCACAAAGACCTAAATACCTCTTCGAGCGGCCTTTGCAGCACTTCGATTGAGCTAGAGACGACCGGAGGCGCACCATTTGGACATTGCAGTCGAAATGGGTCAATTTTTCGAAAATCGTCCTCTAAGGCCGACCATTTACTCAGTAAATTGGCTCGCGGATCGGCAGTTCTCCCACAAATGATGTATCGCTTAAACCTCTGACCCAGATCAACATAGGGGTATGAACTTCACGAGATGCGCCGCAATCGCGACGTTCACAGCCCTCCCTCTCTGCTGCCATGCGCAGCCAAAAGCCTGCATCAACGTCATGCCCGACTACGTACGATCCGCAGTCGAGCAGGACAACTGGAAGATTCTTCAGCCTCAGGATCTCGCAGCCAATGATCTCCCTGTCTGGAAGGGAAATCACCCCGGCGAGTGCCCCGGCGTCGCGGTTGGCAACTTCCACCCCAAGGCCGACTCGTCCTTCGTTATCGCACTCATCAAACAGGACGAGCAGCAGCATCAGCTTGAGCGGACCGTCATCGTCATGTTGAAGAAGAACCGCCTTCAAACGGAAGATGTCATTCCCGCGGCCCCGGTGGCCGCTCTCGCCGTCGTCTGGAAACTTCCTCCCGGCCACTGGCGAGGGCTCTACGGGACGAAGGCCGCGATCAAGCGTGACTCGTTCGTCTCGGAGCAGATCATCTCAGCCGCGACGCAGTACTACTACGACGGCTCGCGCCTCAAGTCGTTCGTCATTTCAAGATAGCCGAAGCAAAGGCCGCGGAATCTGTCTTCGATCTTCCCGCCTCGCGGAATTTAGAGTAGCCTGTGGCAGATCGAATCAGGCGGTGCAGATATCGAACCTTCCACGCAGACCTCAGCGCTGAAGCCACCTCGCAATGTAGCGGTCGACGCCTACCGCGGGCTCGTCATGCTGCTCATGATGGCCGAGGTGCTTCGCCTCTCCGCCGTCGCTCGCGCCTTTCCCCAGAGCGCTTTCTGGCACGTGCTCGCCTTCAACCAAACTCACGTGGAATGGACATGGTTCGGGCTGCACGACCTGATCCAGCCGTCGTTCACCTTCCTCGTCGGCGTGGCGCTGCCGTACTCCATCCGCAGCCGCCAACGAAAGGGCGAAACATTCGCCCACAGCCTCGTGCATACCATCGTGCGCAGCATCGTTCTTGTCGCACTGGGAATCTTTCTGCGTTCGATCCATCGCCCCATCACCTACTTCACCTTTGAAGACACGTTGACGCAGATTGGCCTAGGCTACACCTTTGCCTTTCTGCTCGCCTTCTGCAAGCCGCGATGGCAGTGGACAGCGTTTGCGGCGATACTCTTCGGCTACTGGCTGGCGTGGGCGCTGTATCCTCTGCCTCCTGCGAACTTCGACTACGCCTCGGTCGGCGTTTCGCCCGAATGGCACTCGCATCTTCTACATGGCTTTGCCGCGCACTGGAACAAGAACGCCAATCTCGGACAAGCGTTCGACGTCTGGTTCCTCAACCTCTTTCCACGCACTTCGCCGTTTGCCTACAACAGCGGCGGCTATCTCACGCTCAGCTTTATCCCCACGCTGGGCACCATGTTGCTGGGCCTCTTCGCTGGACGGTGGCTCATCGCCGCTGCCCCGCAGATTCCCTTTCGCCGCTTCCTCATCGCGGGAACCGGCCTTGTCGCAGGCGGCATACTACTTCATGTCCTCGGCATCAACCCGATCGTCAAACGCATCTGGACTCCGGCATGGACCCTGTTCAGCGGCGGCATCTGTTTCTACTTCCTCGCCGCCTTCTCATGGCTGATCGACAAGCGCGGACATCGCAGGCTTGCTTTTCCGCTCGTCGTCGTCGGCATGAACTCCATCGCGGCATACCTGATTGCGCATCTGTGGGAGGACTTCGTCGAGTCCTCTCTGCGCACAAACCTTGGAGATCGCGTCCTCTACCTGCTCGGCGCCGGGCTCGAACCGCTTGTTCTCGGTGGCCTCACGCTGCTGATCTACTGGTATGCGCTCTATTGGATGTATCGCAGAAACATCTTCCTGCGCATCTGATCTTGCGCATGGGCACCTACGCAAAGAACACGGCGGGACGATGCTCCGCCGTGTTCGATTTGCGTGTGGTTTAGCGTGTCGCTGCTGCAGTTACAAGATCCAATACGTCCGCGATGATCCGCGTCGTCGGGTTGTAAGCCACAACGTAGCCGTCATAGTACCCATACTGGTAGTTGGGAGGCGGAGGCGGCGCTCCCTGCCAGTAAGATTGAGGCACCGGGCGCACATAATAGCCGTTCGGAATCGCCTGTCCCCGCACAAATACCGGGCGCTTGCGGCCGCGCCAACGATCGGCATCTTTGCGGTAGTGCGAGTAGAACCTTCCGCGATCATCGTCGCGGAATCGCCAATCATCATGCCTGTCACGGTCATCATGCCTGTCGCGGTCATACTTCTTCGCCTGCCCCGGAGGCACACCGCCGTGTCCCGGAGGCGGGTTGTAAGGGTCGCGTCCTGGAGGTCCCTGCGCAATTGCAACACTGGTGATAGCAAACAAACTCGCAGGAAGAGCGATGCGTGCAAGTGATCGAAGGTGGGGAGATCTTCCGCTTCTAGTCATATCCGGTTTGATGCAGGTTGCGGGTGAAGCGCTTTACGAAAACAGACAGCCGCACGTGTCATCTGACCTGATGGCACGAAGACGACATCTTCGGTCCCGGAAAATCCGACGAAAATGTCGTCCCGCGTCCACCTGCATCCCACCATGTAAGTTGTTCGGCCGCATACTTCGCCCCGTCGGCCGATGGCACGGTCACAAATATCTTCGAGTTGCCCTTCACCGGAACGATTGCCAGATGGTTGACCGCGCTGTTGAGGTATTCGACCGTGAAGGTCTGCGCGGGGAGGCCCATCTTCACCCCGTTGGCGTCGCACTGAACCTTCGCGGCAATTCGAGTAAACTTCTGCCCGCCGTCGAGATGCAGCGTCAGGTCGCTTGCGGCAGCAGAAAGACTCAGGGCCAGTACTGCGACTCCAGGCACAACAGAGCGGCATCTTCGGTTCATCTGCTTGTCCTCTCATCCTTAAGCGGCGTAGAAATCATGCCATAGCGAAAAGTCCGGCGTCTGCCGGGCTCTGACTCCATATGGCCAACTCATCTAAAGTAGCCGTAGAAGCTCCTGCTCGGCCCTGTGCCAATCCTCTTCATGATGACCATGCTGCCCATGCCGTTGGAGAAAGTAGCCATAGGCGACATGTGCAATCTGCTCATGCGTAGGACGATGCTTCACCTGGAGGGGCTCAGCCACCGCAGACCTTGCCTCTGCCTTCACCGCCTTTGGAGCTGCCTTCGTCGTAGATGTCGCAGCCGTCTTTGTCTTTGCAGTGGCCTTCGTCTTTGCAGCGGCCTTCGGTTTTTCCGCTTTTGCCGCAGGCGCCTTTGCCGCCGCTTTCTTCGGCTTCGCCGCTGTCTTGACTGGCTTCTTCTCCTTGTCGATGCTCATTGCTATCTCCTGGCATGGGTTAGCCGCCGCCCGGCGGTGTCTCTATTAGTTTAGAGCGGGTTCAACACTCTCTATTTATCTCCGATGCCTGTTCTACGCGACAGGTCTGCTTCTGCGATGCGAGATCCGCATTGTAGCCACTCCCTATCGATCAAACTCAACTGGACTCCGTTCCACCCACCAGCACGGCCGTCCTCCCGCCTGCGGCAGCCCTTCCGGCAGCAGCGAGCGGGTGCATCGGATGACTACCTTGCCATCGGGATAGTACTCCTCCTTGTTACCCTTCAGCGGAGCCACCACAATCCGGTCGACCGATATCGATCCGTAGCCCCTGCCGGCGATCGCCCGTCCCTGCCATACCAGCCAGTCCGCGGCCCATACCGCTGCAACCGCGATTGCAAGATACATCAAGGCCCTTGCCACTAGACGTCCCAATTCTGTACCTCCGAACAGCCGAGCACATCGCCCGCTCTCTGCATCTTCGCAAAACCGCGACCTTTGCGCCTTGACAAAAGCGCAGCCGGCGATTTTTCCTCTCAACTATGCGTAACCCGGTATTTGGGGCCCCTTTGATCTCCTCGATCTGCGTGCTCCTTCTGGCCGGCTGCTCTCTTTCGCCGCTGGCACGGCACACGGCTGATTTTTCCAGCGCCACCGGCCTCGTCGTCGACAACTCGGAAGACGCCTACCGCGCTGCCGTGCGCCTCAATGACCAGGCGCAGGCCTCCATGCTGGTCGCTCGATACGACTCCGCGCAGCCGCTCGATCCCCACCAGTTGAAGCACCTGATCGCCCCCGAAGGCCTCAAAGCCCGCGCCGAGGTCCTAGACGGTCTCCGCACCTACGCGCAGACCATCGCCGACCTTGCCAGCGGCGTCTCCTCCACTCAACTCGACGATGCTGCGACAGCCGCGGGAGCCAACCTCGTCAAGATGGGGACCGCCGTCTCGGAATCGACGCCCGTGGGCATCGACATCTCGCCGCAGCAGGCAAACGCCGCCAGCACGGCGCTTAAGGCGCTCGGTGAATTTCTTGCGGCGCGCAAGATCAAGTCCTCCGTGCCGAAGGTCATTCAGGAGATGGACCCCAGCGTCGCGGCCATCTGCAACTTACTCACCAGCGACATCGACACTCTGCGCGACCAGTCGGGACACGACTACGAACAGCTTCTCGCCCAGCAGGACTCCTTTATTCGCCACGCCGGCACTGCCCTCTCTCCGATAGACCGCCGCGCTGAGATTCAGAAGCTCCCGCAGATCCTCGCCAGCAAACAGGCCACCGACGACATGCTGGCCGATCTCGCCGATTCCGTAAAACAACTCGCATTGGCCCATCATGCGTTGGCTGCGGCAGCCACCACAAAGGATGCTCCGTCGCTCAACGCAAGGCTCGCCGATCTCCATGCCGCGGCCCGCCGCCTCTCTCGTTATTACTATTCGCTGCCCGTCAAATAAGAACTGGAGAAACCATGTCCCCCTCCAAATCAAAGACGAAACCAGGCGCTCTACCCCTGGCATCTGCCAGGGTAGAGATCGCTGCAACGCCTGCGCCCGTGCAGACTTCCGCGCCAGCCGCTCCGCCAACGGATCAAACAGCAACAACGGTCCCGCCAGCCCTTGCAACGCCCGATGCGATCGCAACCTATCAGGCCCTCTACGACACGCTTGGCCGCGCATATTGGGAGGCATCGGACCTGCAATCAAAGGACACCGTTCAGGGGGCCCGCGATGCCATCTACGACATACTGACCGACCTGAACATTGCGAAGCTCCAGGCGAACACCGCCCTGTATCTCGCGCTCATTCCCAAAATCAAGCACTCCAACGAAGCCCTGAAAAAAATTCAGGGCGACATCAACAACATCACCAGAAATGTCACGACGGCCGCCAGCGTCATCTCGGCAATTACGAAGGTGCTGAACATAGCGGCCATGTTCTAAGGACGGGTTGTAAAAGTTTTATCAACTTCCAGGTTTCTCGCTGGACGCAACTCGTTGTATCGAGTATGTTTTTGAATCGAGAAATCTTCTTAAATCTGCAGGAGGATAGTTTATGGCTCGTTTCGCTGGCCCGCGATTTGCAGTTGCCTTACTTACCCTGACCTTGTCTGTCGGCGCTCCCGCCGCCTTCGCACAGCAACCCGATCCGACATGGTCGCAGGAGGACACGACACGCATCGTCCACGATGTTCAGAAGAAGCTGGGCGGACTGGTCAACTACTCCGTCTTCGACTGGATCACCTTCGGCGTGCACGGAAAAACCCTCGTGCTGAAGGGCTATGCCTCGCGCCCGACGCTTAAGGACGATGCTGCCAATGCCGTTAAAAATATCGCGGGTGTCGCAAAGGTCGAGAACGAGATTCAGGTGCTGCCTCTGTCCAACTTCGACGATCGCATTCGCGCCTCGGTCTACAACCGCATCTATACGCAGGCAGCGCTGCGCAAATACAACGCGAATCAGGGTTCGCTCGCGCGCGCGCTGGGGCCGGGCGGACGCAGCTTCGGCATGATGGCCGGCGGCATTACGCAGAATCCTCCCATCGGTTATCACGCCATCCACATCATCGTGAACAACGGCCACGTCACCCTCTATGGAGTCGTCCTCAACCAGAGTGATGCGTCGATCGCATACATCCAGGCCAATGGGGCGCCGGGCGTCTTTGGCGTCGACAACGACCTCGTCGTCCAGGGTTCCACTCCCGGCAGCGCACCAAAATAGGACCCACTCACTCTGTCCGCAGCGCCTGCATCGGGTCAACGCTTGAGGCCCGCCATGCTGGCGCTGCGCATGCAAGCGCAGCCACCGCCAGCAGCAGAGCAGCCATCACGGCAAAGACCATCGGGTCCAGGGGCTTTGTCTGGTACAGCAGCGAACGGATCACATACCCGACCCCAACGCCTCCGCCGATCCCCACAACAAGTCCAAGCACCACGGGCCGCAGCCCATCGCGCAGCACCAGACCAAGCACCTGTCCTCGCTGCGCTCCAAGCGCAATGCGGATGCCAATCTCAGGGATCCGCTGCGTAACGACATACGACAGAACTCCGTACAATCCCACACCGGCCAGCAGCAGCGAGAGCCCCGCAAAGATCAGCACCAGCGATGCGGAGAGGCTCTGGTTCACCGTCGACTCGCCAATGATCTGCGGGATCGTCAGCACATCGACAACCGGCAACTGGGGATCGAGCGCAGCAATCTCCTTCTGGACAGGAATTGCGTAGCTCAATGGGTCGCCGGAGGTGCGAACAACCAGCGTCGCTCTGTAGCCCGTGTCTCCAGAAAGCACCGGAAAATACGCCGTGGCCTTGGTCCGCTGCCCCACACGCCACAACGTGTCGCCAACAACGCCGACAATCTCGTAGGTCCGCTTCTTATTCGTAATGTCCGTGCCGAACACGATCGTGCGTCCAATCACGTTCTCGCCCGGATAGTACCGTTTCGCCAGCTCCTGCGTGATGACGACCTTCTTGGATTGATCGAGCCGGTCATGTTCGTTGAAGACCCTTCCCGCAACCAGCGGGATTCCAAGCGTAGAAAAGTAGCCTGGATCGGCATATCGGATCATCGCATCGGGTTGTTTATTCGACTCGTAGTTCGGCCGCTCCGGAATGATAAAGACCTGGTCGCCGTCATATCCCCCACCCGGCACCGTCGAGCCCAGCCCCGCCGACTGCACACCAGGAATGCGCCTCACCCGCTCCAGAAGCGACTGAGAGAACGCCACGCTCTGCTCCGGCTTGGTATAGATCTCTTTGGGCAGGTTGTATCGCAGTGTCAGTAGATGATCGCCCGAGATACCCAGGTCCGTCGTGCGCAACTGAACAAAGCTCTTCAGCAACAACCCCGCTGAGAGCAGCAGCACGACCGTCAGCGCGATCTCGACGCTCAGCAGCGTCTTGCGCAGCCGCGCCCGCGACAGACCCACTCCAGCGCCGCGCGAAGAATCTTTCAGCCCCTCCAAAACTCCTCGCTGCGTCGAAGACAGCGCTGGCAGCAAGCCTGCCAGAATCGCAGTCAGGCCCACGATGCCAAACGTGAACAGGACGATCGTCAGATCGACGTGAATGGCCGAGGCACGAGGCAGGCCGTGCCAGTGCGCCTTCAGCCATGAAGTGCCCGCCAGCGCCAGTAAGAGGCCGATGACCCCTCCACACCCGCACAGAATCACCGTCTCCGTCATCTGCTCGCGCAGCAAGGCAAAACGGCCCGCCCCAAGAGCGCCACGGATCGCCATCTCCTTCTGCCTCGCCGCTCCGCGCGCAACAAGCAGGTTCGATACATTCAGGCATCCGATCAGCAGCATGCACGCCACCGCAGACATCATCATCAGCAGCGGCGTCTTCACATCCTGCACCACATCGTCGATCATCGGGCGCGACATGGCATCCTCTGCCACCGGGCTCCCCGCATACTGCATGTGCATCCGATACTGCAGCGCGCTCACCTCATCCGTAGCCGTCTTCAAACTCACGCCGGGCTTCATGCGCGCGACGACATACGGATAATGGTTGTCGTGCTCATGCAGGCGCTCGAATGTCTCTCCGTCCGAGTAAGGGACCCACACCTGCGTTCGCGCATCGGGATATGCAAACCACTCCGGCAGCACACCAACCACCGTGTAAGGCCTTGCGGCCATCCGGATCGTCTTTCCGATAATCGCGGGATCGCCGCCGAAGCGCCTCTGAAAAAAGCTCCACGTCAGGATGGCGACATGGTGATCGCCCACCTGGTCTTCGTCTTCACGAAAGTTCCGCCCAAGCGCGGGCGACACTCCCAGCAAAGGAAACAGATTCCACGTCCCCTTCTGTGCCGCCACCAGCTCTGGCATCTCGCCATGATCTCCCGTCACCGCTAAGCCTGAGTAGTGGTACGAAGCCATATCCGCGAACCCATGCGTCTGCTCGTGCCACTCATAAAAATCACCAGGAGCAACAGGGTTGTATGGATTGCCCGATGTATTCGCACGCCAGTGCTCATACACCATCACCAGCTTGTCAGGATCATGGAACGGCAGCGGCTCCAGCAGCACGGAGCGCACAACCGTGAACAAACATGTCGTCGCTCCAATGCACAACGCCATCACCGTTATCGCCGTGATCGTGAATCCCGGCGACCGCATCAACGCACGTGTGCCAAATCGTAGATCGCGCCCTAGCGTCTCCAGCCAGCCCCAGCTCCATCCGCGTCGTGCCTCGTCGCGCAGCAACGCCGGGTTGCCGAACTGCCTCATGGCCGCGCGCCCCGCTTCCTCAGGCGACACCCCGCGAGCAATACGATCCGCGATCTCCTGCTCCATGTGGAAGCGCATCTCTTCATCGAGCCGTGCCGTCTCACTGCCACGACGGAAGAGCGTCGACAACGCCTTCTGCAACCTGTCCATCCAACGCATCGCGAAACCTCCGTTTGCCTCGCGCTAACTCTCCACAACCAGATCGATCGCCGCCGAGAGTCGCGTCCACATCTCGCGCTCCTTCTCAAGCTGCGCGCGCCCCGCCGCCGTCAGCGAGTAGAAGCGCGCCTGCCGTCCCGTCTCCGTCTCGCCCCACTTCGAGCGAATCCAGCCCTGCTGTTCCAGCCGCTGCAACGCCGGATACAGCGAGCCCTGCTGCACCTGCAGCACATCGTTTGAGATCTGCTCGATCCTTTTCGCAATCGCCCAGCCATGCTTCGGCTCCAGCGAGATCGTCTTGAGGATCAGCAGACCCAGCGTTCCCTGCACAAGATCGTTTGGTCGTCCCATACTATGACTATCTACATAAATGTTGTGTAGATAGTCAAGGCATCAATACGCGGGACGTCACAAATCAGTTCCACAGAATCTTGCAGGGGATCTCTTCCTTACAGATTGAACAGTTCGCGCAGCCGCTTGGTCTGCGCCCGGCTCACCGGGATCTCGGTCTTCTTCGGGTCGTCCATCCTGATCTGGTAGCTGGACTTAAACCACGGCACCACCTCGCGGATGTGCTGAATGTTCACCAGGTACGAGCGATGCGCCCGCCAGAACATCTCCGCATCGAGCTGGCTTTGCAGTTCCTCGATCGTGCGGCAGTTCGAGTGGCCCTCCACCGCCGGCGTCACCACCGTGATCGTTCCTTCTTCAATGGAGGCGAAGCATATCTCTTTCTGGTCCACCAGCAGCAGGCGGTTCTGCGCCCGCACTACCACCTTGCCTGTCGTCGCCTTTGCCGCCGGAGCCTGCGTCTGTTCTTCCACCAGCTTCAACAAAGCGTCGAGTTTGGCCGTCGCCTCATTCACTGAGGCCCCCGTTACCGGCGACAGCGCCTCGCCCTGCGACACAAGCCTCGCCTGCGCCTTCTCGATCGTCTGCATCACCCGTTTGCGGTCGAACGGCTTCAGCAGATAGTCGACGGCGTTCACCTCAAAGGCACGCACAGCGTACTGGTTGAATGCGGTCGCGAAGACCACCTGCGGCATGGGGACCTTGCGGTCAAGCAGCTTCTTCAGCACACCGAAGCCATCCAGCCCGGGCATCTGCACATCGAGAAAGACCACGTCGGGCCTGTGCGTCCGGATCAGGTCGACGGCCTCAATCCCGTTTGTTCCCTGGGCAAGCACCTCGACCCCGCCGGCATGCTCCAGAAGATACTGCAACTCCTGCCGTGCCAGTGGTTCGTCGTCGATGATCAGTGCTGTAAGTGACATCGGGAAGAGTGTTCAGTTATCCGTTCTCAGTTCTCAGAGGTTCTGGTTAACTGACAACGGAGAACCGACAACGAACAACCGCTTCTAGTCACTATACGCCCGCAGACGCGCGGGAGCATTGTCCTCGGCCAGGTCGTGGCCGCACTGCGTGCAGTAGACATCGGTGATCTGTACGCCGCGGTAGCAGCGTCCACACACCGGAGCCATCTGGAACTGGCACTGCGGGCAGAAGTGGCAGCTTGAAGGAACCTCGGTTCTGCAATGAGGGCATGGACGCAGCAGAGGCTGCCGCAGCAGGAAGTACACCACAGCGCCGATACCACCTGGCATCAGCACCACGATCAGCATCCACAGCGCCGCCGGCATTCTGCGACGCTTCACATCGCGGCTTACATATCCAACCAGAAGAACATAGCTGGCAAAGGCCGTTCCCCACGAGTAGCTCATCAGCAACCGCATGGGAAGCATCTCGTGTCTGTGGTGAGGCATGACTCCATGGAACAGATACTGCACCGACACGAAGACGACGATGGCAAGCACCACCGACCACGCCGGAATCAGGCTCAGCTGGTCTTCACCATCGGCCTGGTCGCGGCGCGCCTCGCCGCGATCGTTCTGTGACCAGGGCAGATTCATCTCGCCATCTCACCTCCGGAGCGGCGGCCGCGCATCCGAGTGAACCACACCATGCCCAGCAACACTCCCGAGACCGGTAGAAACCAGAGCAACAGAATGAGGAACTGATAGCTCGAGTCGACAATGCCGGTAGGCGTCAGATCATATCCATCGAGAAGGCTCCACACTGCCGTCACCAGGATCAGCAACATCGCCGCGCTGATCGTCAGCGGCAGCATCAGGCTGCGGATGCGGCTCCGGCGCGACGACATCTGATGGGCACGCTCGCGCACCACCCGGTGCGTGCGGTTCACTATCGTGGCATGCGCCGACACATTCATCGACCCCAGGTCCAGGTCGAGTGGAATCCTCATCCGTCCTTCGAGAAGGCTCTTTTCGGAGACGTCGTTCATCCTCTTGCCTCTGCGGGACGATAACTTCTCAACTTTTCCAGCTCCGGCTTCAGCGAGGCGAGACCGCGATAGAGCCGCGACTTCACCGTCGACAAGGGAGCCCGCGTCATTGTCGCAATCTCTTCCAGCGAAAGTTCTTCATAGAACCGCAGTACCAGTACCTCGCGGTGCGACGGCTCCAGCGTCAGCAGGACCTCGCCCACCTCCGCCGAATCTTCCCTCGTCTTGAACTGCTCCAGCGGCGACGGCCCATCGGCTGAGATCTCGAATGGGCGGTCGTCCTCGTTCTGCTCATTCATCTCGTCCAGACTTGCCATCGTGCGCTTGCGCGAAAGGTCAATCACCAGGTTGCGCGCGATCGTGAACAGCCAGGTATCGAAGCGGGCCTTGCCGTTGTACTGCGCGCCACGAGCCAGCACGCGCATCCATGTCTCCTGAAAGAGGTCTTCGGCAACGTCGCGGCGGCCCGTGAGGAACAACAGATAGCGCAGCAGGCGGTGCTGATACTGCTCGATCAGGTGGTCCAGAAGCTCGGGATCCTGGCGCTTCAGGCCACGCGCAACCGCTGCATTCTCGTCATGCGAGGTCGCGGTCTGAGCGGCTGCAAGAGTTGCGGAGGCGGCGTTCACAGAGGTAGAGACGCTAACCCCGCCTAAAAAGTCTCTGTCCGCGCTCTTTCTCGCAAAAAAACTTCGTCCTGACATGGAATTGCGTACCTCAAATTCCTTTTCAGCCCTGTTTGCCCGTATGCCGTTATTTTATGGTCTCGGACACCTCCGCCGCCAGCGTTTTCAGCGGGTAAACTTGGCAGATGGAAGTTCTTTACGGCCTCCACCCCGTCGAAGAGGCACTTCGCTCCGGCTCCGGACGGCTCGACCGCATTGCTCTGTCCCGAGAACGCAGCGATCGCAAGCTGGAGCAGCTTGCCTCCCTGGCCCGGGCCGCAGGCGTCCGCGTCTCGCTCGAACCCCGCGACCAGCTCACCCGGCTTGCCAAAACCGATGCGCACCAGGGCGTCGTCGCCTTCCTGCGCGAGCGCCGGTTCCTCACCCTCGAAGACCTGCTGGAGACCGGCCCCGGTCCAGCGGGACGCCGCTTCTTCCTCGCCCTCGACGGCGTTGAGGATCCCCACAACCTTGGCGCCCTTCTCCGTACTGCCGACGGCGCGGGAGTCGACGGCGTTGTCCTCCCCGAACGCCGCAGCGCGCCCATAACTGCCACCGTAGCAAAGACTTCCGCCGGAGCCTCCGAGCACGTCCGTATCGCTCGCGTCACCAACCTCGTCCGCTCGCTGGAGCAGATGAAGAAGGCCGACGTCTGGGTGGTCGGCCTCGACGAGCGTGGCACCCCCGATTACACGGACTTCGACTTCGCCTCCACCGACTGCGTCCTCGTTCTGGGCCGGGAGGGTGCAGGGCTGCATGACCTGGTCAAGAAGACCTGCGACCACCTGCTCCGCATCCCCATGGCCGGACAGGTCTCATCGCTGAACGTCTCGGTCGCCGGGGCTGTCGTCATGTACGAGGCCATGCGCCAGCGACGTGGCCAAAACCAGAACTCGTCCGTCCAACAAAGACCCGCCCCGAAGCCCGCGAAGAAACCTAAGGGCCTGGGCAGTATCTGATGACACCTTTTCCCACCTTTATCACCATGCTGGCCCTCGTCCTACCTTCTCTCGCCCAACAGCCGGGTGCCCCATCTTCGGCTCGGGACGGCGACAGCCGGCCCGAGACTAAGGTGGGTTCACAGAATCCTTCGTCAGTGGAACCCTCTCCTCAGCCTCAAGGGCAGGTACTCTTTCACCGCAACGAAGATAACGCCGCGCAACAGACAGAGCAGAAGGCCACGGCGAAGCCGCCACGAACACCTGAAACCACCATCGAATCCATCACCGAGACCGAGCGTTCCGCTCTTCTGTTCACAGCCTGGGACCTCGACCTCCACGTAACTCCGGCGACCTCGCACTTGGCCGCCCGTGCGCGTTTCACCGTCCGCAATACCTCCCCGGAGCCCCTCAAGCGTTTGGTTCTTCAGCTCTCTTCTTCGCTGAGCTTCGAGAGCATCGGTGCCCCCACCCCCCTCGGCTTCACGCAGCACACTCTCCCGACTGACGCCGACCACACCGGCGGAGCCAGCGAGGCCGTCGTTGCCCTCCCCCTCCCCCTGGCACCGGGGGAGACGTTGACGCTGACGGCGCTCTACTCCGGCGACGTTCCTTCCTCGGGGCAGAGGCTTGTCCGCATCGGCGCTCCGCCAGACCAGGCTGTACGCGCCGACTGGGACCGGATCGCCCCGGAGTCGATCGCGCTTCGCGGCTTCGGCAACGTTCTCTGGTATCCGGTCTGTTCCCCCCCACTCTTCCTGGGGGATGGCGCAAAGCTCTTTCAGGCCATCGGCCGGTCGCGCCTCCAACAGGCTGCCTCCACGTTGCGCGTCCGTCTGTCCATCGACTATGCAGGCGAGCCACCCGCCGATGCCTTCCTCAATGGGCAGCGCCTTCCGCTCGAGCGCATCGTCGAGGAGCCGAATGCGCTGGTCGCCGAGTCGCACGGTGTCGCAACCGCCGGGTTTCCCGCTACGCCCATCGGCTTTCGTACCCCCAGCCTCTTCGTCACATGGAACGCCGCAAAGCCAACGGAGAACCAGCTTCTCTCCGTGATTACAGAGAGGCCTGAAGCAGTAACACCTTACGCGGTCGCCGCCGACAATGTCGCGCCGCTGCTACAGGACTGGCTTGGGCCTGCGCCGCTTACCCCGCTGACGCTCCTCGATCACCCTGGCCAACCCTTCGAAGACGATGCCTTCCTCGCTCTTCCTCTTACGCTGACAGATGCGCGCCAGATCGCGCCGTCGCTGGTCCACTCCCTCACCCATGCGTGGTTTCGCTCGTCGCTGCCATGGCTGAACGAGGGGGTGCCGCAGTTCCTGTCGCTGGTGGCCAGCGAGACCGTCGATGGCCGCGACAAGATGCTGGCCGAGCTGCACCAGCTCATCACTCCGCTGACCCTGATGGAGCCGGAGAACGCGCCCATCGCACCGGCACGGCAGAACGCAGCCGCCTCCGATACCCCTCCTCCTGACCGCGCCGCTGAAGATTCCGGACGCAGCCTTCAGGAGGCCCTGCAGGCGAAGCTGCGGGGAATCCTTCCCGGCCCGCCGGAGAGCTACTCCTCGTCTTCGTCTTCAAGCTCATCCAGCAGCGACAAACCGGATATCTTGACGTCAAGAGAATCCGGCGCGCCTGTACTTCCTTCGTCCCAGACTCCCCCGCCGGGCCAGCCGGGACAGAGCCTGATCGATGCCCATGACGAGGTCTACTACCGGGCCAAGGCGGCTGCGGTTCTGGTGATGCTGCGCTCCATCGTCGGCGATGCCGCCCTCAAACAGGCTCTCAAGACCTACCGCGACCAGGTGCGACACACCGGGCATGAAGATTCGCATGGGTTCCAGCAGGTATTGGAGCAGGCATCGCACAAGGACCTCTCGCTGCTCTTCGACGACTGGGTCTACCACGACCGCGGGTTGGCCGATCTTTCGATCGTGAGCGTCACCCCCCGCAACCTGTCCGCGCGCAGCGGCAAAGGCACGAGCTGGCTGGTCGCGGTTGAGGTGCACAATGCCGGGTCGGTGACCGCCGACGTTCCGGTCACGGTGCGTTCGGGCAGCCTGACTTCGACTGTGCGGGTGAGTGTGCCACCGAAGTCGACGATGTCCACGCGGGTCGTCTTTGAGGGTGTACCGCAGGAGGTGATTCTCAACGACGGCACGGTCCCGGAGACGACAACGCCCATGCACCTCTTCCGGCTTAGTTTGCCCGCGAACGATGCGAAGTGAGGGGAGTTTGCAGGCACCCCTAAAAGAAAATGCAGGTCCTTCGACTCGCGCTCGCTCAGGATGACAACTGTTGGGGGGTGATGACAGTTCGTTGGCTGGTTATGACAGATTCTTGCGTGATGATGACAGAGCTGCGTAGTGATGACAGATCGTCGGGTTGTGGAGAAAATGGGCTATGCTTTTATTATCAACAAAATAAAAGGCTTCTATCGAAAGAGCGCGGTAGGCAGTGGGACGGGTTGCTACAACCTCCATCGCTCTCCTAAACTCCACAGGAAGAGTCAAATATCGTGTCCTTTCTCCGCAAATCGGCATTTACGGCCCTCGCACTGGCGCTGGCAGCGCCTCTTTGTCTGACCACCCAGGCTACGGGCCAGTCGTCTTCGAGCTCCAGTTCCAGCTCCAACCCGTCCTCTGCAACGGACTCGACGATGGAGAACAGGCAGGCGCTTCCGGCCCGCCCGCGGGTTGCGCAGCCAGAGGCCGGTGGCGCCGCCGTAACTCTGGAGACCAGCGAGCCGCTCTTCGATCTTGCCGTTGCGTTGAATGCCTGCGGCTACGATGCGGATCTCGATGCCTCGGCGCCTGTCCGCAGCAGGGTGCGCGAGCAGATCAATGAGGCGCTGGCCAAAGGAACGCCCGAGGCGCGGGACCATCGCGATGCGCTGTGCAAGTACGTTCGCGAGCACACGCTCTCGGATCCCGGACTGAACCTGGCGCAGTACATCTCGCTCTCGCTCTATCTCAATCCGCCTCCGCAGCTCACGCCTTCGGCGGGAGAGAACGAGCTTCCTCCCGATTCGACGCAGATCGTCAATATCCTTCCGCTTCTGCGGTCATTCGCGGAAGATGTCAATCTTCATGCGCTGTGGGTGGAGCATCGCGCCGAGTACGAGGAACTGGTGCGGCTGGTGCACGATCCCATGACCAAGGCGATCCTGGACACCAACGTCTATCTGCGGATGCCGGTCTCGAGCTATGACGGCCGCCGGTTTCTGGTGCTTCTGGAGCCGATGCTGGCTCCCTCGACGACCAACGCCCGCATCTATGGTAGCGACTATATCGTTGTCACCTCGCCTACTGCCGAAGGCAAGGTGCACATGGACCAGATACGGCACACGTATCTGCACTACTTGATTGAGCCGCTTGTGTATGCGCGTGCCAGCGCGATGGAGCGCTTTCTGCCGCTGATGAAGTCGGTGCAGGATGCCCCGCTGGACTTTGCCTACCGGTCGGATGCGGCAGCGCTGATTACCGAGTGCATGATCAAGGCGGTTGAGGCGCAGACGATGGATGTGGGCGTCCCGAAGCCACAGAGGCCGAGCCAGGTGCGCCAACGCGCGGATCTCGTCAGCTACGACGCCAACCTGTCGGCGTGGGAGCACGAGGCGGAGATCGTCCGGCGCAAGCAGGTGGACCTGGACATGCGGCAGGGCTGGGTGCTCACCAACTACTTCTTCGACCACATCGGTGAGATGGCCAGGGACGGCGTGAGCCTGCGCGAGCAGATCGCCCCGATGGTCTACGGCATGGACATCGACAGCCAGCGGCGCGCCATA
The DNA here is from genome assembly GCA_018268895.1 of Acidobacteriota bacterium. NCBI lineage: Bacteria > Pseudomonadati > Acidobacteriota > Acidobacteriota bacterium. Next base: position 987,647 of record JAFDVP010000007.1, read on the forward strand.
CAGCACATCGACTTTCTGCCCGAGGGAAGCAACGACTTTGTGAAGCGCGCTCCCCGGGTGCTGCAAGGGATGGACCTGGCGGAGATGAAGCTCATCAAGGGCGACGCCACGGGGGCGGAGCAGATGGCCGACGAGGCGCTGAAGGCCAATCCGAACGACGCGCAGGCCAACTACCTGGCTGGCCGCATCGAGCTGATGCGCGGCGACCCCGGCGCGGCGATGGAGCACTTCAACAAGACGCTGACCGTTGCCAAAGACCCGCGAACGCTGGCCTGGACCCACATCTACATGGGCCGCCTGTATGACATTGCCCGCGACCCGGAACGCCCCGATGTAGAGCATCCGGAGCGGCCCAAGGCGCTAGCGGAATACAAGGCGGCGCTGGCAGTCCGCGACGCCCAGCCCGACACCCGCGCCGCAGCGGAAAAGGGACTCAAAGAGCCCTTCCTTCTACCGAAGAGAACGCAGACCCCCAACGAAGACGACGAACCGCTGGATCCCAGCGGCAAGAAAGAGAAAGAGGCTTACCGTCCAGATTCGCCTCGTTGAGAGACGAATGCGACGGTTGGTTCGTCCATTCATTCCGGTAGTAGAGTATTTGCCGAGAGGGCCCAGCATGACGACGCGGCGAAAGAAGTCCACACGCGAATCGATCGGGACGCCTTCGGCCCTCTTCGGCCACGAGTTCAAGCGCCCGGAGCTGCTGACGTGGGCGTTGACGCATCGGTCACTGGCTTACGAGACCGGCCCGGAGACGCTGCCCGATCCGCGCTCGGACAATGAGCAGCTTGAGTTTGTAGGTGACGCGGTGCTGGGGCTTGCGGTCGCCGATGGTCTGTTTCATCGCTTTCCGCACTCGCGCGAAGGAGAGCTGACGCGCCTGCGCGCCTCGTTGGTAAGCCGCCGGCATCTGGGCGCGGTAGCCGCCCGCATCGGGCTTGGGGAGATGCTGCTACTGGGCCGCGGCGAGGAACAGAGCGGCGGGCGGCAGAAGCCCGCGCTGCTGGCCAACGCGCTTGAGGCAGTGATTGCGGCGCTCTATCTCGATGGCGGACTGGAGGCGGCGCGGAACTTTATCGAACGCCACATCGTCGAGCCCTCGCTGCCGGAGCTGCATGGCGCGCTGAGCGCGGGAGTGACGTTCAGCGGCGCGATCGGCGACCATAAATCGGCGCTTCAGGAGCATCTGCAGGCGATTGGCGCGGGGCAGCCGCAGTACGTTTTGACGGCTCAGAGCGGCCCCGATCACAAGAAGCTCTTCCGCGTCGAGGTACGGATTCCCGACGGTCAAGGCGGCACACGCGCACTGGGCGAGTCCGAGGCCACGACCAAGAAGCAGGCGCAGCAACAGGCGGCGCACATCGCGGTGGAGCGGCTTCTGGCTGAGGAGTCCTCTGCGGCCCCGCCGGAGCCGTTGCAGGGAAAAATTGCCCGTAAGGCGAAGAGGGCGGTCACTGGCTCCGGCGGACACAGCACGATGGAGGCAGTGCAATGAGCGGCCCTGTCTCCCCGGCTGCTACGGCTTCAACGACGACGCAGGAATCTGTACCTTCGCCCCCTCCGGCTCTCGCCACAGAAGACAAGACCCTGAAGACGCCGCATCACAGGGTGCATATTCGATATCAGCGGCACGGGTTCCTGCCGGCGGTTCAGTCGCTGACGATGATCATTGTTGTGGCTGTTTTTATCGTCACCTTCACCGTGCAGCCGTTCCGTATTCCCTCGGGTTCGATGGAGCCGACGCTGATGATCGGGGACTTCCTGCTGGTCGACAAGCAGGTTCAGATCGATCCTGGTGGCTCAAACTTCCTTCTTCCTGCTCCCTCGATCCATCGTGGAGACGTCATCGTCTTTCACTTTCCTGTTGATCCGGGAATGCACCTGGTGAAGCGGGTGGTAGGGGTGCCGGGGGACCACATCCGCCTGCGTAACGGGCATGTGCAGATCAATGGCCGCGGCATCGACGAGCCATACGCCGTCTACCGTCCTTCAGGGCCGGACAACTTCCGCGACAACTTCCCCCGGCTTGAGAGCGCGGACCCGGAGATCGACTCCCGCTGGTGGATGCGGATGCGCAAGCTGGTCGACAACGGCGAACTGATCGTTCCGGCAGGGAACTACTTCGTGCTGGGGGACAACCGGAACGACAGCGAGGACAGCCGGTACTGGGGGTTCGTTCCACAGGACGCCATCGTTGGCCGTCCGCTGGTGATCTATTTCTCGCTTCGCCAGGATGACGACGACAGCACAGCCGTCCTTCCTCATAGCGGCGAGCTGGCCGCCGGGCTGTCGGGATTTGCCCGCTGGGACAGGATGATGCGGGTGATCCGGTAGGGAATCTGGAGGCCGGGCCGCTTCAGGCGATACACTGACAAGAGGCACTTGCGGAGAGATGTATCGATGAAGACGATAGATTCGGTTCAGAACGAAGAAGAGGCGACGAAACCGGCAGAGGCGGAGAGGGCAGAGACCCCGCTCGAATCGCTGGCGTCCATTGCCAGTGTGCTTGCCGTGGGCCTCTTCGTGATGACCTTCGTCTTTCAGAACTTCGAGATTCCTTCGGCCTCGATGGAGAAGACGCTGCTGATCGGCGACCATGTGCTGGTCGATCGCATCACGCTGGCTCCCCCTACAAAGTGGGCACCGTTTACTTATTACAGGGACGTGCGCCGGGGCGACATCATCGTCTTCCTGAAGCCGGGTGAGCCTGACCTGTTCCTGGTGAAGCGCGCCATCGGCATCCCGGGCGACCGCATCCACCTGCGCAACGGCGTGGTGTACCTGAACGGCGTTGCGCAGAACGAGCCTTACGCCGCCATGCCAACCGCAGACGGCAACCCGCAACATGAGTACGTGCCGTATCGCGATGATTTTCCCAGCATCCCGCCGGACCCGATGTACCAGGTGACTGCGAGCTGGCAGTATGAGATGCCGACACATATTCAGGGCGACGACCTGGTGGTCCCTCCGGGCAAGGTCTTCGCCATGGGCGACAACCGGCCCGACTCGCTCGATGGGCGCTTCTGGGGATTTGTGCCGCGTGAAAATATCGTGGGCCGGCCGATGTTTGTCTACTGGTCGTTCGAGACGCCTGCCGACCAGATCAACAAGCAGACCATCGGCGAGAGGCTCTCGTTCATGGGGCATATCCTGATCCACATCTTCGATCAGACGCGGTGGAAGCGGACGTTCCACATTGTGCGATAGAGAAGGTCTGGCCCCTCAGCTCCTTAATTAATAGATAACTTTTGATGCAGCAGATGGACTCTATTCACGCCGAAGACCACGAAAGCCACGACGCTCGCCCTGCCCGCTCAGGCACGCGGCGTCGCATGGCCGCTCATCTGCGTCGCTTCTGGATTGTCTACGCTCTGCTCGCTCTTGTGCTGGGGCTGGCCATGCTGCCGCCGCTGGTCAACGTGAACCGTTTCCGTCGGCGGATTGCAACCAGCATTGGGGGAAGCCTCGGCCGGCCGGTACACCTGGATAACGTGTCGATGAGCGTCTTTCCGCTACCCGGCTTCGTGATTGAGAACCTGGTCGTCGACGAAGACCCGGCCTTCGGCTCCGAACCGATCATTCGCGCCAACACGGTGCGCGCGACGCTGCGGCTCTCTTCGCTGTGGCGCAGGCGGGTCGAGTTCTCGACGATCAGCTTTACCGAGCCGAGCGTGAACCTGGTGCATACCTCAGCCGGAAAGTGGAACATCGAAGAGGTGCTGATGCAGGCCTCGCGGATTGACGCCGCTCCAACCACGCAGCGGAAGGCAGGATCTGCGCCGCGGTTCCCGTACATTGAAGCCACCGGGGCGCGCCTGAACTTCAAGATGGAGCAGGAGAAGTTGCCCTTCTCGCTGGTCGATTCGGAGTTTGCGCTGTGGTCGCCGGACCCAGAGCAGTGGCGACTGCGGCTGCGCGCACACCCCACGCGAACGGACACCAGCATCTCGAACGCCGGCATCGTAGAGCTGGAGGCGACGCTGGGGCGGGGAGACTCGCTGGCGCACATCCCGCTGAACCTGACAGGGCAATGGCGCGACGCTCCACTGGGCGAGACCAGCCGTGTGCTGGCCAGTCACGACGCAGGATGGCGCGGGAACCTGGCGCTCACGACGAACATTCGCGGAACGATCGGCGAGGGCGCGGTCACTGCGCGTCTTCGATTGATCGGCGCGCGCAGGGCCGATTTTGTTCCGCAACAGCCGCTGACCGCAGAGATCGAGTGCTTCGCTACCGCAACCTCGGTCTTTCACAGCTTTCAGGACGTGCGCTGCTCGTGGCCACCCAACGCCTCCTCCGGCGTACCAACTGTCGCGGCGACGGGAGAGATCCCGAACATTCGGCGGCTGGAGGACGCGCAGATCCAGATCGGCACTTCGGGGGTTCCCGCCGCAACCGTTCTTGGTTGGTTGCGGGTCCTCACACCGGGCGTCGCCGACGATATAACGGCAGCGGGCACCCTGACAGGGAGCGTCTCTTATAACGAAGCTGCCGATCGCCAATGGTTCGGTCATCTGACCGTCCACGATGCGGAGCTAAGGCCGGGGGCTGACAGATCGAACGAATCCTTAATTAAAGGTGATATCTCATTGTCGAAGACGAACACGGCGGATACCGAGGTCCATCGGCGGCCGGTGAAGACTCTCCCCTCTCCGGAAGGCTTTATTTTGTCATCGACGGCACTCTCCCTGGGTGGGCATGATCCAGCGGTTTTAGAAGGACATCTCGATGGCAGCGGATACGCTTTGCATCTGACGGGGCCGGCAACTGTCGAGCGCCTGAAACAACTGGGAACGGCGCTGCCGTGCCTGGGCGGTGGACTGGATTCTGTAGTGGAAGCGGCGACAGAAACGGCACCGGTTCGAGTTGACCTTACATCCACTCATTTCTGGGGAGATCCATCACCACGGGTATGGCAGGACTCTTCGCTGCATCAAACCACGGCTGTGGCGAAGACGCGAAAGTCGCATTGACCCCGGTTGATCGCCAGAAAATGCAGATCCTTCGACTCCGCGGCTTCGCTCAGGATGACAAGGAATGAAGGTGACGGTAAAGCGCTCGAAGCGAGCCTAAACGGGCGTTATCCCTGAACCGAGATACCTGAGAATGTCAGCACGACTCTTCCGCGAACCGGCGTACCGAAGACGCGGGCAGGCTCGAAGACGCTGAGCATGAGCTGGTCGGTTACCTGGGACTTGACCGAGGTATCCGTAGGGCCGGAGACGATGTCGTAGTCGTAGACCCGTCCCTGGTCGTTGACCATCGCCTCCACAACGATCACTGAATCGCCGCCGGTAACAATCGGGCGAGGGGCAACCGCGGAGTAAAGATAGTGCGGCGCAGTCATGGATCCCATCAAAGGCTCGTCGTTCGCCATCACTGGCGCAGGAGCTGCCAGACCGCCGAGGAGAAGCACGATTCCACCCACCAAGGCGATTGAGCTGGCAAAACCAGCCGAGACCTGGACGAGCAGGGGGCGGAAGGCATTGTCCCACTTGACCGCCAGGGTGTCGCGCCAACTGGACTTCTTCGCTGCAACCTCGTGGGAGATCGCGATACGCAGGCGCATGCTCATGTCTTCCGGCGCCCTTGCCGGACCGAGCATCGCCAGGGAGCGCTGCATCTGACGCAGAGCGCTGAACTCCTTCCGGCAGCTCTCGCAGCCCTCAAGATGACGCGCGATCTTCTGCATCTGCCTGCCATCGATCGCTCCATCGAGGTATGCCGAGAAGGATGAACGAACTTTATCGCAGCCAGATGTCATCGCGTCACCGTCTCCGGATCGAACTTTACCCCGGACCTATGGTTGGATGGAGCTGTTGCCGTGAAAGAAGCGGAATTTTTTGCCGGCGCCTCAGAGACCAGCAACGCGCGCAGGGCGGAACGCCCCCGGGTGAGTCTCGATTTCACCGTACCTATATTGACGTTGAGGATCTCTGCGATCTCCTCGTAGGTAAAACCTTCTATCTCGCGAAGGACGACAACGGTACGAAAGGCTTCGGGAACCTGCCGGAGCGCGTCTTCCACGCGATGGCGCAGCTCCGATTGCGCGGCATGATCGAAGGGCGAGTCGCCGGAGTCGGCGAGGGTCGCCATCAGGGTGCCGTCATCGCCGGGGTCTGCCGACTCGGCCGAAGAGTCGATCGTAAGCTCCTGTTTCTTATGGCGCGACCACCAGCGGCGCTGGTTGGAAGCCTCGTGCAGAGCGATGCGGTACAACCAGGTCCGCAGGCTGGATTCACCATGAAAACCGCGGATGCTGCGGAAGACCTTGATGAAGACTTCCTGGGTGATATCGGCCGCGTCATGCGGGTCGGTAAGGCTGCGTGCAATCAGCGAGTAGAGCGGCTGATGATATTGCGCGATGAGGATGGCGAAGGCGTCCTCGCTGCCAGCCTTGAGGTCGGCGACGAGCGCTGCTTCTTCGGTGGTGATACCGATCGCGCTTGCCAGATTTCCCACGAACATGCCCGCCTGCATACCGGGTGACCTCTACACTACGACTTTTGTGTAACGTGTGGCAAACACATGCACCGCAAAGTGTGCACAGGAAGAACTGCGCCTCCGGAGGCCGAGTGCTCGCTTCACTCTACAGGCTTAGACACCAGCAACTTCGAGGATGTTCCCAGAGGGGTTGCATTTGGATGAGCCCACGTAAGGCCAGAGTCCGCCCTGAGCGCAAACAACTCAATCCGGATGCACGACGGATGCCTGGCTCCGCAAAGGGGCTGATCTGGAGTCGAATCGATTCGACCATCTCTTACCCAACTGAATCCAAAAGGATTCATAGTACCGGGTGGAAAGATGCGCAAAGAGAAACGACAGCGCTAGACACAGTGGTCTTTTGAGATACCGGACGAGTGTTCCTCCGCTACCGAGCCAACCCGCCATGGTAATGGGATGAAGAACATAGAGGGCGTAGGAGATGTTCGCCATATAACGCAGCGGTGCGGAGCCAAGCAGCGAGGAAAACCAGCCGTGTGGCCGAACCAGGGTACAGCCAACCAGCGAAGCTGCAATATAGGGTCGTGCGTATTGGAGCCAAGTGAAACGATCATGACTGGCAACCACCAGGAGAACGATCATCACGTAAGGGTTCAGTGGAAGAAGAAGACGCCGCAGTCTTTCGCTGCCTGGAAGGTGCATGAAGAGAGCCAGGGTGGCTCCTGCAAGAATCTCGTCGACACGAAACCAGGTAACGATCGACATGGGTTCATGATGGACGATGCGAAACATGGTGACCGCAAGACACAGAAGGGGCAAACCGAGCAGGCCGCGACGCGAGAGCAGAAGACAATTGAGTGCCACCGCCACATAAAACTGCATTTCGACGCAGACACTCCACAGGTGCCCATTGAAATGGCCAAGCCAGAATGGAGGAATATTTGCGTAAAAGAGCAATTGCGCACAATACATGGCAAACGGCGCTTTAATCAGAGGAAATACGATGAGGGTATACAGCCAGATCAAAGGCAAAATACGGCAAAAACGGCGAACAAGGAACTTCGGCACGTTTGGATCAAAGAGCAAGGTTGAGGTGATAAGAAACCCGGACAAGGTAAAGAAGATTGCCATTCCTGAACCTGCGATGGCAGCGTTCATCTCGAACCGTTTCGGACCGAGGGGGAACATGTGTCCGGCTAAAACGAGCAAAATACTAATTCCGCGCCATCCATCGAGGGCGGGAAAATGAGGCATCTTCCCGCTGATTTGTTCCCAATAGGATTCGGCACGGGCGGTTTGCAGCGTCATTGTTCTCAATCACCGTCTTACAGAACGTTCTAAGAAGTGCCCAAAGCAACAACAACATTCACACGTAACACAAAGCAGGAGGTTCTACATGGGAAAGAGTTGAGTCAGCGTAACATAGTCAAGTTTCTTTTAGACTCCTCACAGTTGACGAATAAGTCTTGAGCAGAGACAATTAGAGAGTTGTCCCAACCAGCATGTGGGCCTGTGGCGCAGCTGGGAGCGCGCTTCCATGGCATGGAAGAGGTCATCGGTTCGATCCCGATCAGGTCCACCAATCAATCCAACAATTTAGCGGAAGTTTCTAAAGACGCGCGATACGTTGTATCCGGTTCATCCGTGTAAGTCTTCATCGCCCGGATTATGTCATCGCAGGCGGGCCTGGCGGCGGTGGCCCCGGAAGCATTGCCTATGGCTTCAACGAAGGGCGCGTCGGTGTGGGTGTGTATGACGCGCAGGCTGGCTAAGGAGCTTGGGCCGCGCAGGTACAGACCGAACATGGTGGCGCGAACACCAATATGAAAACCACCATAACTATTGGCCGCGCAGGATTCCCGGCATGAAGGAAGCGCTCCCTGGGTTCGCCTGAATTTGCGATTTAATGTGTGAAGCGCCCTCACAACCAATGAGGGCGCTTCACACATCAAGAGGAATTGTTCTGGCTGCGGCACCGATACCTGCCTGCGACAGGTTGGGCGCAATAGAAGTTCCACTTATGCGATCTAGAATTCGACTCGTGCGTGGAACTGCGCAAGCCGGGGGTTGGTCAACAAGCTCGTTGCATTGCCGAAGCTATTTGTACTATCGATGCGAGCGGAGATCGATTTTGCATCAAACCGCACGCTATTGGTGACATTGAACAATTCGATTCCAGCTTTGACCTTCATATGCTCGTTCACGGAGAATGCTTTTTCCAATCCTGCATCCTCCTCGAAGTAGCCGTCCCCTCGGAGCGGATTTCTGGTTCCCGATTCTCCGGGGAGCGCGAAGTCGAATGCCGCAAGAACGGCGGCAGGATCGGCAAAGCGTTGTTGCAACTTTCCGCGTCCACTGGGGATTTTGCCGATCTGCGTTGCAAAGCCCTGGATGTCGTAGTTTGTCGGGTAGTTGCTTCCATTATTGACTTGAAAGGGAAAGCCGCTGGTCCAGCGAACGATGCCCGTGGTTTGCCATCCACCTATCAGCAGATCTGCGAACCTTGAGATGGACGAACCGAACTTCTGACCGCGGCCGAAGGGCAGCTTCCAGATATAGTTTGTGTTGATCTGGTGGCGCAGGTCGAAGTCCGAGGGGCCGTAGAGCTGATCCGGGGCCCAGGTGTTGATGATCTGAGCGCTATTGGTCGAGCCTGAGGAGCCAAGCCTTTCAGCCTGGGAGGTTGCATCCAGCGACTTCGAGTAGGTGTAGTTGAAGTCGGCCTGCAGGCCCAGACCAAATCGCTGGCGATAGACCACCTGGAGCGCGTTGTAGTTTGAATTGCCGATCGATCTCCAGGCATAGAGCGCGGAGAACTGGTCATGATAGTAGCGGTTGGAGGGGTAGGTGCCGTTGGGATTGATTCCGGCGCCTGTCGCTGCGTCCGGCATATCCAGGGCATACAGCGCATTGGCTTCGTTATATAGATTCTGCTGGTAGAGCTGATAGATATTCTGCGTTGCCGTGAAGCCAGGCCCGAACCCGATATCCTGCCCGCCAAGTGCGCCGAACAACTGCTCCCAATAGCCGATAGGCTGGACAGTGGAGACATCGACGCCATTGCCGCCATTGGCGCGGGCCATCTTGGACATCTGCGCCGCCGCGGCAAAATAGCTTGTCCCTCCAACGGAGAGGTTTGTGGGCATGGCTACGTCCTGCTGCTCAAGCAGACGATGCGCGAAGCGTCCGACGTAGATCAATTCAAGCGAAGACCCATTGCGAATCTCGCGCGAGACGGAGAAATCGACAACATGTGAGTACGGCGTCTTAATCGCCGAGTCCTGAGACCAGTAGATGGCTCCGCTCGTTGGGCCGCTTTGCACCGGGATGCCGGGGAAACCTATCTTCGGAGGAGGAGGAAGCAGGCTTTGCGGAACATTGTTGACGCCGGTGAAACGAGGTGCATTCCCGATCTTCAATGCGCCGGCGCTGGTCTGAAGGGTGGTCGCAAGACCGAACGATCCCTCGTTGACGAAGTTATCGACGATGGCGGCGCCGAAGTGATCGAACACGAGAGAGTAGCCTGCCCGGATACTGCTCTTACCATTGCCAAGCAGCTTGTTCAAGAACCCGGAGTCCGGGTTAGGCGAGAATGCCAGCGCAAAGCGTGGGCTGATGTTTGTCTTTTCGGGTGTCCAGTAATCGGGCTTGCCGTTGTAGCGTCCGTTCAGCGGAAACCCCAGCTCTCCTGCACCACTGGCCGCTTTGCCGGAACCAGCCAACTGAGCACTCTGATTGACAAACTGTGTCAGCGAGAAGTTACCCGATCCACATGTGCTGCCGACGACCTGGCAAATGCCAACCTGCGTCCCTGTCGTCTCAGCCGGGGCCTGGAGGTAGGAGTACCTCAGGCCATAGGTGAGAGTCAGGTTGCTGAGTACCTTCCAACTGTCCTGCGCGAAAAACTCGTATTCGTTCCAGCGGTAATCTCGCGCGACGGGAGCGCCGACTGGCAGTGTGGAGCCATCTTTTGTGGTGTTGTAGGTAACATTTCCAACGTTGATGATGCCGACGATACCCATCAGGCTGCCGTTATAGTTTCCCCTATATTTACTGGGAACCGCAGGATACAGAGTCCCATAGGCTCCCGGGTCAAATGAGCCGCCACCGCCAGCGATTGCTTGCGGGTTCAGATACTGGTAGGTTCCGGTTGCGTTGGAATAGGAAAGTGAGTTGCTGGACGTGCGTGTCTCAATAAACCTGATATTGGTGCCGAACGCCAGGTTGTGGTTATGCTTCGTCCAACTGAGATTGTCAGCCAGGTTATAGACTGGCGCGATCGTTGAGTTGGACGAGGTTGTCGGAATCAACGACGTGATGCTCTGTAGCGTGACATAGGGCCCGGACAACAGCCCTTTATTACTGAAGCCCTGACGTGTAAGGCCGAACACGAGATTGTTGACCAGATTGCTGCTGAGCAGCTCCGTATAGCCTGCGGCGAACCCTTTGCTATTGGTTAGCAACGTATTTTGTCCTGGTTGTCCTGGAAATTTCGGGCCACCGGGTTCGTGGTCGTTCTGCAGATTTCCTCGCCAGAAGAGCATGTGTTTCCCGTTGCCTCGAACGTCCCAGTCGAGCCGTCCAGTATAGCCGTTGTAGCTGCGCTTGGTGACGTAGGAAAAGCTGTATCCCTGATTGTTAAGTCCGTCACCTACAGTTTTGTCATTCGGCAAAGGATATGTATTCAGTAACGCCAAAACAGCAGAGTTAACCCCGATTCCTTGGGGATCCATAGCCTTTAAAACTGCTGGAGTCAGAGTGTAAATACCCGCTGGAGGGCAGTTTGAATTTACGGTGCAATACTTCAATTCACCGGCGCGATAACTAGGCGTTGGAACTGTCGTGCCCTTCGAAGTAAAGCCCTGGGTGTCGCGCCGTCCCTCATAGTTGAGGAAGAAGAATGCGTTTTGTTTTTTGATTGGCCCACCGACGGATGCGCCAAACACATTGCGAATGAGCTTTAGCGGAACGTTTGGCTGACCATTGGCCAGTTGTGTTTGTTTGTTGAAGAAGTCGTTTGCGTGAAACAGGTTGTTCCGGTTATACGCATAGACTGCGCCATGAAAGTTGTTGGTTCCACTCCGAGTGACAAGCGCAACCTGGGCTCCGGATGAGCGGCCGTCCTGTGCATTCGGATTGCTCGTCGTTACGCGAAACTCGCCGACGGCGTCCTGCGACACGCGCAATACGCTGGTGAACGCGTAGCCGTTGTTGATGTCATTCACGTCGACGCCATCGAGTGTGATGTTCGACTGGTCCGAACGCCCTCCGTTCACCGTTCCGCTACGTGAGTCGCTGCTGGTGTTGCCGTTTGACGCGGTGCCAGTATCGGAATCGGTGCGGCCCATAAACGTAACGCCCGGTTGCAGACTCAGCAGGTCAGGAACGTTTCTCGCTTCGCTTGGCAAATTTACAATCTGTTCCTGGGAAAAGGCATTGCCTAGCGTTGCATCCGTTGTATTCAAGGTCGGCTGAATATCGGCGCTCACCGTTACATCGGACGAGACCGTAGCAACGCTTAGAGCTACGTTGATGGTGGCGGGCTGGCTTACAAGAAGCTCGATACCGGTCTTCTTCTGTGTGGTGAACCCCTGCGAGCTGATGGTCAATTCGTAGCGTCCGGGAGCGAGTTGCGAGAACTGGTAGTCGCCACTGCCGTTCGTAATGCCTGACCGGCTGGAGCCCGTCGTCGTACGCGTGAGCCTGACCGAAGCTCCGGGGACAACAGCGCCCGCGGCATCCGTTACGCGGCCTCCTAAGGAAGTTGTTGCCTGCCCCCTGACAAAAGAGGAGCAGAGAAAAAGCAGACAGACAAGGGATATGCGTACAGTGTGCTTCAAAGGCATGTCGAATCCAACCTTTCTTTCGCAAACATGGAATTCAGGGGCCGGCGTAAAGCCGACGCTCCGATGCAGATTTCTTTGAAAGTTACCGCTTACGGTCGACCAACAAAATATCACTGAATCGCTGATTCCGGTATCAGTATTTTTTAAATTGTTTATGAGTTTTTTTCATGAACACTTGATCGGCCGTCTTTGCCTCATGGATAAGCCACTGGATGAATGCGGCAATCAGGGGAGCAGTTGTCTTGGCTTCAGGCACGACCGCATAGTACGAGTTTGCGCTCCGGACGGGCTGAGCAAACAAGGGAGAGAGCCGGCCCGAGACAAGCTCATCTTCGATGAGAATTTTGGGTAAAAGCGCTACGCCGATCCCGCAAACAGCCGCTTGTGCGATCATGCCGAATTGCTCAAAGCGCGGCCCCCGAAGCGGATGCGAGTTGTCAATCCCCATGGTTTTGAACCACTCCGCCCATGCTTCCGTGCGGGTTGATTGATGCAACAGGACTGTACGGTTTAAATCGGTGGGCTTCCTGATTCGCTGTGCCGCTTCAAACTTTGGACTGCAAACCGGAACGGTCTCTTCATCCATGAGATGGTAGGCCAGGGCCCCTGGCCAACTCGGCGATCCATAGTGAATAGCCGCGTCAAAAGGCTCAAGTTCGAAATCGAACTGCGCGGACCGCGCGGAAAAATTTACCGTCACATCCGGATACATGTGCAGAAAACCGGAGAGCCGAGGCACTAACCATCGCGTTCCAAATGTGGGCAGCACGGCAAGATTGAGAAGGTTTGCGCTTCCTCCGCACGCCATGACCCGGCTGGTAGAGCTCTTTAGATCGACCAGCACTCTGTTGATGTCTTTGAGATAAAGCCTGCCTGCGTCTGTAATGACCATCCTTTGACGCACTCTTTCGAATAGAGCGACGTCCAACATCTCCTCGATCTGGTGAATTTGCCGGCTCACGGCGCTTTGCGTCAGGTTCAACTCGACGGATGCGCGAGAGACGCTCCCATGTCGGGCAACGCTCTCAAAAGATTGCAGGCAGGCAATCGAAGGAAGTGCGGTCATGAACGTCTCCTTCAGGCGAACGATGCTTAAGTTTCATGAAGTGCTGCAAGCATAGCATTTTACTTTGAGGCCCAACGAAGAGATAAAGGATTGCGAAAGGCTCGATAGATTCGAGGGTCGCCCCTCGTGGAATCTACCGGCACGAGCGGCTGAGCCTAACGAATGGAGAGGGATGATGGCATCTGTAACTGGTGGGGCTTTGCGAACGGCTCTCGACAAGTTGATTGGGGCGGCGCGGACAGATCAATTATTCGAAGTTCTCGTTGTCAGCCCCGCTCTGCGTGGGGATGGCGGGCGGCGAATATCGAGAGCGGTTCTGGCACAGGCCCTCAATATGCTCCTCTTTGAAGACTTGATAGAGCGCGTGCCCGCAGCGAGAGACTACGTCGAACATTGCCTGTCTCACGGAAAAACCATCATGCACGACCATGGAGCGGTTCGCACGGTTGCCTTGGCGGGCATGGGGAATCTGCCTGCCGGGGAAGAGGCGATTACACGGCTCTTGCGTCCGCTTGGTTATGCGCTCAACGGAGTGTACCCGCTGGAGCGATTGCGGATGACGGGACGCTCCTATGCTCAGATTGATTTTCCGGAAGGGATTGCGCAGTTCTTCATCAGCGAGCTTCATCCAGAGCGGTTCTCCGCGGAATTTCAGGCGGCGATGGGCCGCGTCGCGATGACGTCAACAGATCCATTGTCGCGTAGCGCGCTCGACCTGTTGGGAGAGCTGGAAGCTACGCAATCGTTGGAGCTGGATGACGCCGTAGTTCTGCTGCCGGTTCTCGTCTCCTGCTTTGGCCGCCAGCATAAGGAAGTTGCGTTGGCGGACTATGAACTGTTGCTGGCAGAGTCCTCCGAAGCGGCGTGGATTTCAACTGAGGGCAACGCATTCAACCACGTCACCGATCGTGTGGTGGATGTAGATCGACTGGCAGCCGAACAGAAGACGCTTGGACAGCCGATGAAAGCGGCTGTCGAGACATCGCAGTCCGGCAGAGTACGCCAGACTGCATTTCATGCCGCGCGCGTTTTGAGAACGTTCCATATGCCAGGCGGGAGCGTCGAGCAGAAAGAGGTTCCCGGGTCCTTTCTGGAGTTCATCACCCGGTTGCCGTTGCCACAGGAAGAATCAGGGGAGAAGCGATTGGATTTGAGTTTTGATAGTTCCAATGCGCAGGCCATTTTCAAGATGACTGCAACGGCGAAATCGTAAACGTTGCAAGATCGAAGCCCCTTGATATTCCTTTCGGTTTAAGTGTTTGTCTTCGTGCCTGCAAGGACAAGGGACAACTCCGCGGGGGTAAGGGCCCGGTCGGTTGTAGTTCCTCCGGTTACGATTCCAGGCGCACAGAGGATGCCCTGGGATTGACCTTCAAACCAGGCAAAAAAGCGGGAGCTCTCGGAGAACCGAAGGCGCATCATCTCCAGATAGAGATACCAGGCACCCATATCCGCGTCGATCAGAGAGCCTTGTGCATCGAGGTCGGATGTCGCATCACTTGGAGAATTGGCCTGCCTTGCAAGCTCGACCATTCGATTGAAGGTTGCCTGACGCTGGCGCGGTCCGAACCGTGCAAGCAGCGTGAGGGGCTGCGCCCTTCTGAGGATTTCGCGTCCGGTCCATTGGACAAACGTAGTGCTGAAGAACTGGGTCCCAGATGCTTCAGTCAACATTGACAGGATGAATCGTTGCATTCGCGGATCGGGCGTGACCATTGGAGCGTCAAGTGCCTGGGGTGAGAGTGATGAGAGGTGGCTGCGAAGGACCTCGGGCCCGCGGCCCTGCCCGAAGGCCTGTTGCATCGACGAGAGAATTTTGCGATTGATTGGCGCGATGCCCGGATAGCTTAGAGATGCAATCGGTGCAGCTTCGTCCGCAATGAGCTTGAGAGGAGCGCCGCCATCCAAATACCAGTGGGAATAAGGAGCTGCTGTTTCGCCAGCACGCTTGCGAAGCGCGTCCAGGAGGACCTCGCCGGTTCTCTCGCGCTGAAGGTTTGTAAATATCTGGCCATGCGGCCTGAGCCGTTCAAAGAGAGGGTAGGGCGAAGGCTGTGCGTCGCGGCCTATGACAACCATGACAAGGCGATGTGTAGAAAGCGTCGTTGGGGGAATCTTTGCCGCGAGCTGCTGAACGAAGCGCGACGAGATCTCTCGGAAGCGGTCCATCTGATGGCTCGACCATAGGTATGCCGTGAGACTTTCAAGGTAGAGGTGTGGGTGGTTAACCCAGTTAATACCAGGGCCGACGGACAAAGGAACATTGATCGCGCTGAAGAGATCGGGCAGTGAAGGTTCGGCTTCGAGTACACGCAGCCGGGATTCAACCTCCATTTGCTGAGCGGGAAACTGCCAGTCAAATGTTGAAAGCTCAGCGAGCAGTGACGGCCGCAGCGCCATGGGGCAGCGACGCAGAAGCTCGGTATGATCAATAGCCAGCCGACGCCCCAGTGGGGGGTACGCGTCGAAGCTCCGTAATGTAAGCTCAACGGCTCTCATGCGAGTTCCACGATGGGGCGCCCATGGGCGAATGGCGTGTCGAAGCCGAGAATGTGGCCGACTGTTGGAACGAGATCGAGCGAATCCACTGGACGTTGCACGGCTACCCCCTGACGCACCGCAGGCCCGAGAGCCATCATCCACGTGGTTCTTGCAAGTGCGCTTCCAGTGCGGTGATGTTGAAAGCCGTTGCCTCCCGGCTCTCCATCGCCGTCGCGGCCGAAGTCGGGCAGGATGAAGAGCGTGGTGCGATCTTTGTATTCAGGCAAGGATTGAACTGTCTGCCACAACTCGCCGCAGAGCCTGTCTGTGCGCTGAATCGCCTCAAGATACAGCGAGAAGGCACCGAGATGTGCAATGTCAATGTCGTGCAGCGTGAGAAAAAGGAGCGATGGCGCGAACTGCTGCATGACCTGGCGTGCCGTGTAAATGGATAACTCGTCGGGGCTGATGAGCGATGAGGCGCGTTGGGTGAGGTCCGCTGGGTCGAGGTGAAGGCGATGGATAAGCCGCGCGGCCGCGTCGCGGTCCCGCGAATCCATTGCGGCGCCTGCGGCATCCTCATAGTTGTCGCGGAGCAGATCGAGATATCCGGAAGAGGAAGCGTCGAATCGTTCGCCGAGCGCGACGGCTAGAAGCTGCTTCGGCATGACGAGCTGCGCGCCGTAGTCAGGGCCGAAGCGGCGGTGGTCACTCGCGCTCATCTGCGTGAAGTTACGGCTGGGCGCGACGACCCATGCGTCTTCGAGAGGGCGATGCAAACCAGAGCGGAAGTATTCAAACAGCGTAGGGTTTGCAGGCCTTTGCGTAATAAAGTTGTCGAAGGTCTCGTAGGCGCCGGTGGCAATGCTTGCCGTGGCAACATAGTGACCAAGGATTCCGCGATTGACCACCTGAGTAAAGAAGGTGCTCTGCGGCGCGAGTTGGTTTAGAAGGCACGGTATATTGCGATGGCCGTGAACCGAGAAGGTCTCATCATCGCGCGCTCCTCCACCGAAGGTAACGATGATCACCTTACGCGAACTGCCGCGCGTTCCCGAGGCGAAGGCGCGAGAAGAAGAGGCTCCGAAGAACGAAGCCGATGCGCCGAGGCCGATGGCTTCGCGAAGGAAGTCGCGCCGGCTTACGCTGAGGCTTTGTGCGGTGATCACAGGATACTTCTCCTGAGATGACGGAAGCACCTGTCCTCTGACAGGTGCTTCCGCAGGGTATGCGATCAGTAGATAAACTTCAACGAAAACTGGAAGAGCCGGGAGTCTGGCTGGATTCCGTTGAAGCGCAGGTGAGTGATCTGGCCGAAGGTTCCGGTCTCGGTAGAGCCGTTGACGTTGCC
This sequence comes from Acidobacteriota bacterium, assembly GCA_018268895.1. Lineage (NCBI taxonomy): Bacteria > Pseudomonadati > Acidobacteriota > Acidobacteriota bacterium. Next base: position 1,004,835 of record JAFDVP010000007.1, read on the forward strand.
GCCGCCGCCGCCAACGTTGGTAGCCGGTTGCCCATAGGCCGGTGTGTTCATGATGTTGAAGCCATCGATGCGGAACTGCAGCCGCGATTCGCGATAGAGGGTGAAGTTTTTGAACAACGACATATCGACGCGGTTATAGCCAGGCCCCGGGACCTGCGTCGTTCCCTGGGCGCCATAGTAGATCGCGGGGACGGGAGAGCCGAGAGGAATGCAGTTTGTCGTCACCGTGGCGCTACAGGCGGCAGGCACGTTGGGAGGATTGACGAAGGCGCAGGGGTTGAACCAGTGTGCAACCGTGCGCGTCGCGGTGGCACAAGGGTTTGCGACAGCGGTTCCGCCAGTGCTGAATGGACCCATCTCCGCCACTTTTAACGGATAGGCGTTGCCGTTGCCGAGCGTGTTGTTCGCAGCCAGATCGACGGGCTGTCCGGTCTGCACGCGGAAGGTCAGAGCAGCCGCCCATCCTCCGGCGACGATGTCTGAGAAGCCGCCGCCGTTGAGGTGTGCCTGTCCCTTACCGAATGGCAAGGTGTACTGCCCGTTGAGTGTCGCGCGCTGCCGAATGTCCTGAAGGTCGCTTCCGTAGTCGAATCCCGCGCCGAGATATCGAACGAGGCGATAGCTCGACTGACCTGTTCCACCGAGCGGAGGACGCGCATTGTCGAGAGCGTGCGAGTAGGTATACGTGGCAAGGAAGGAGAGGTTCTGCGTGGCATGCTTCTCGAACTTAGCCTGTAAGGAGTTGTAGTTCGACATTCCCGAGAAGACGACATAACTACCTCCCGAACCGAAGGATGGGAACGGGAGATATTTGGTGTACGAAGTGCCAGCGGGAAGCAGACCCGCATAGCTGTTGAGCCCGGCGTTGAGGCCAAGATGGCGATCGACGTTACCGACGTACGAGATCGTAGCCGAGGAGGTCTTACTGACCTGATACTCAAAGGCGAGGTTGTAGCCCATGGTGTAAGGCGTTTGGTTGCGAACGTCGTAGGACTTCAACCCAGGAGCAGCGATGAAGAGCGGATTGAGTTGCCCGTTTGTAATTCCGGCGCTAAAGCCAACCGAGGTGCCCGTGCCGGGCTGGAGCGTGGTGGGTTGATAGCTGGTAATGGTCTGGTTGAGACCGCCGTAGGTTGGTCCGTAGCAGGTCCCTGGCTTGCAGGACGCGACCGCAGCGATCGAGCTCGAGGTTGTGGAGAAGGGAGAGCTTCCGCCCAGGTTCAACCCATAGCCCAGGTTCTCAAGTCCGCCATAAAAGATGCCGAAGCCGCTGCGAATCACGAGACGGTCGGTGGGAGAGAAGGCAAAGCCGAAACGTGGCGCGAAGTTGCTGTATACGGAATTAATCAGAGCGTTGTTGTCGCTGTACTGAAGCGTGATGTTGTTGGAGGCGAGCGCATTGATGAGCGCAGGAGGAAGGGTTATGTTTTGCGCCTTCTTCGGAATCAGGTAGGTTCCCGAGGCTGCGGTGTTGGAGGTGGCTCCTCCAACACCGGAATTGAAGGACGGAACGAGATTGGCCTGATAGCCATGAATCTCGGTCAATGGTTGAGCAAACTCCCAGCGCAGGCCAAGGTTGACCGTGAGCCGGGGCGTGATCTTCCAATCGTCCTGGATGAACGCCGCGTCGTACCACCGCTGGTCATTCGTTGTGAAGATGTTGTTGATCGAGGACGAGGCGAGCTGCTCCTGCGCAAAATCGGCAATACCGGAGCCGGTGGTTCCCGTGTTGTTGGGGTCCTGCGTAAAGCGGCCGCTGAAGGTGTAGGCGCCTTTGGGATTCGTCGGCTGTAACGTTGTGGGGCGGATGCGCTGCAGATTGACGCCGATCTTGATGGAGTGCTTCCCTCGCACCATCGTCACGTTGTCGAGCAACTGCACAACGTTCTCGTACTCGCTCGAAGGGAAGAATGACGGCGAGCCCGCGCGGGAGAGGCCAGTGATGCTGAGCCCAACAAGACCGCCGTTTAGCGGGCCGAAGGGAATACCGTTCAAGCCAAGGCTCTCGGAAACATTCGTACCGATGTTCTCCTGCAGGTAAGCCGCGTGGATCCAGTTGTAGCCGAAGCGAATCTCGTTGGTGAGCTTCGGAGTAAAGATGTGCGTCTCGCTGAAGGTAAAGTTGCGGCCCTCGGTCTCGATGTTGCCCGAGGCCCCAAAGGCCCCGCCATCGAGGATCGGTCCTAGAGGAGCCTGGTAAAGCCGCGGCTCCTGCGAATAGCTGTAGCGAGCGAAGGTCTGGTCGTTCTGGCTGATGTTCCAGTCCATGCGAACGTCGTACTGCGTCGTGTTGTCCGCGACCTTCTGCTGAAAGTAGTAGTTGCTCGTAGACTGCGTGGATGCACCGGTGTTCGGCAGCGGAAACAGATTGAGGATTGCCTTTGAAGTCGGTGTTACCTGACTTGAGCAGAGGGTATTTTTCACGCCGTTGCAGGCGAGAAAGTTATTGGTCCCGTTGCCTGAGGCATCGCGCGTGGAAGGGCCGCCAGGCTGAAAGAGATACGCCGGTGTGTTCCTGCCATTGCCTGCCGCACCCGTTACCAGCAGGTCAGAGTAGTCGGTATAGCCGCTTTGACGTTCACGAAGTGTGGGCACGTTATAGGAACCAGTCTGGTAGAAGATGATGCGGCTGGCCTCAACATCGCCGAAGATGAAGAGCTTGTTCTTGATGAGGGGAACGCCGAGAGTAGCGCCAAACTGGTTCTGACGATAGGGAGGTTTGGTGGCCTGAAAGTAGTCGCGGTTGTTGAAGATGTCGTTGCGGAAGTACTCCCACAGACTGCCGTGAATCTGGTTGGTGCCGGATCGGATGGAAGCATTGACGACGCCGCCGGCGTTGTGGCCGAGCTCGGCGCTATAGTCGGAGGTCTGCACGCTGAACTCCTGCAGCGCATCGGGCGGCGGCTTGATCACGTAGCTTGCATTGTTGAGGAAGTCGGCGAGATTGACATTGTTGTCCACGCCGTCGAGGATGAAGTTGTTTTGCTCCGGCCGCTGGCCGTTGGCGGAGAAGTCGCCGCGCGCCTCTCCTCGTGATCCCTGAGTCGGCGGAAGGACGCCCGCCGTGAGCTGCGCAATGTAGAGGTAGTTGCGTCCATTGAGCGGAGTGTCGTTGATCGTTTTGGCGGAAACAACCTGGCCGGTCGATGCTTCTTCGGTCTGCATCGTTGCGCCTTCGCTGGTGACCGTTACCGTTTCGCTGGTGCCGATCTGTAGCTCAAGGTTGACGCCGAGCCTTTCCTGCGCGTGCAGGTGCAGATTATTGGCAACGGCTGTCTGAAAGCCCGCTGCGGTCGCCTTGACCTGATAGGTGCCGATCTTAAGCGGCGATACGGTGTAGGTGCCCCCAGCATCGGTCTTCCTGTCGAGCGCAAATCCCGTATTGATCTCGCGGATTGTGACGGTAGCGTTTGGAACTACGGCGCCTGTCTGATCGGCGATCGTGCCAGTGATGGTGCCCTGGTCTTGCTGCGCAGAGGCTGTGATGGCGCACAAGACAATTGCGAGGAATAGTGTGATGTACCGCTGAGCGGTATTGCGTCCCGTCGGGCAAAATGCCTTTGACATGAGTCGAGCTCCAGTTATGCGGCGTTTAACTGTAAACTCTCGGAAAAGGACAACAGTTTGCTTCTCATCTCGAAATCGGTTTCATGAAAATCAAACTTCTTGAGTGCCGAGAAATACTAGAGCGATTCCTTGGAATATGTCAATTATTTATTTATTCTTTTGGGTGATGCGGACAGCAGGCTGACGGTTTTGAAATAGTTGTTGCATGAATTTCATGAATTCGGTTACATTGTCTCGCACGCCCTTCCCGTCAAAAGCGGGCATTGTGCTTATAAAGGAGAACGATTGAATATGCGGATTTCGCCTATCTGCAAAAAGCTGGTTTTCGGTCGGCCGGTCGTATTGCGGTTGTCTGTCCTTGCACTCATCGCGTTCGGCCTGCCCGCATTTGCACAAAGCGACCTGACCGGCTACTGGAACCTGCGTGTACCCAATGGAGATGGAACCTATCGTGAAACATTTTTCCAGTTGGAGCAGAAGGGGGAGGCGCTGACCGGCAAATGGTTTGGTCGCGACTCGAACGGAATTCCGATGGAAGGAAGCATCAAAGGCGACGCTGTGCACATCGCGACCGTGCCGCCGCCGGCTCCGGCAGGTACTCCGGCTGGCGGCTTCGCACGCCGCCCGGTTGTTTATGACGGCACCTTGCATGATGGCAGAATTACGCTCACCTCGCACGGCTTCCGTGGACAGGTGATGACTGGCGACGCGGAACGCACGACAAGGGAAGCAGCCATGCCTCCTGCGCCTTTACCGCTCCCCGCCCTCATCGATGTTCCCGATAACGGCATGGTCCGCACGCCGCCGATGGGGTGGAACAGTTGGAACAAATTCGCGGGCAAGATCACTGACAAAGATGTTCGCGAGATGGCCGACGCCATGGTCAGCAGTGGCATGAATAAGCTTGGCTACGTATACATCAACATCGACGATACCTGGGAAGGTGGCCGCGACAAGGACGGCAACATCCTCACCAACACAAAGTTTCCCGACATGAAGGCGCTTGCCGATTACGTTCACTCCAAAGGCCTCAAGCTGGGAATCTACTCCTCTCCAGGGCCCAAGACCTGCGCTGGATATACAGGCAGCTTCGGCCACGAGGAGCAGGATGCAAAGACATACGCCGCGTGGGGCATCGACTACCTGAAATACGACCTGTGCAGCGCACGGAACATCTATTCGTCCACTGAGCAGAACCACCGCGGTCTCTATCAGAAGATGGGGGTGGCCCTTCAGGCTACTGGACGGCCCATCGTATTGAGCCTCTGCCAGTATGGCGAAAACGATCCATGGAAGTGGGGCGCCAAAGCCGGGGGCAACCTGTGGAGGACGACAGGCGATATACGCGATACCTGGGAGTCGATGGACAAGATTGGCTTTTCGCAACTTGCCATCGCTTCTTATACCCGGCCCGGCCACTGGAACGACCCCGATATGCTCGAGATCGGCAATGGAGGCATGAGCGCCGACGAATACAGAACGCACATGAGCCTGTGGTCCATGCTTTCAGCGCCGCTGATTGCCGGCAACGATCTGCGCAATATGTCGGACGAGACAAAATCCATACTGTTGAATGCCGAGGTCATTGCTGTCGATCAGGATGCCGCGGCGCTCCCGACAAGCGAACTCTCAAAAAATGGGAATCTCGAAGTTCTTACTCGAAAGATGAAGGATGGCTCCGTCATCGTAGGCATCTTCAATCGTGGGGAGCAGGCTGCTCCTGAAACCGTCGACCTGGCCAGCGTCGATCCTTCGTTTGCGGGAAAGAAACTGCGCGCGCGCGATCTATGGAAGCATGAGGACATTGCTGTAAAGGGTGATCGCTTCGAGTCTTCCGTCCCGGGCCACGGGGTTGTGCTGCTCCGGGTAAGAAAGTAGGGTGAAAGAAACGTGGGACTGGAGGATCTGAACGAATGAATATCCGCCAGGTAGCGAAGGCGGCCGGGGTCTCGTCGGCTACTGTATCGCGCGTCTTTACACGATCGGCTCCGGTTGACCCACAGACGGAACGAAAGGTAAACAAGGCCGCGAAGCAGCTTGGATACTTTCCCAATACGTATGCCCGTGCACTTAGCTCAGGCAAAAGCAATACCTATGGCCTCATCATCTCAGACATCACCAACCCCTTCTTCCCGGACCTGGTAAAGCACTTCGAGAGACACGCGCTTGAATATGACTACGAGACGCTTGTCGTCGATACAGACTACGACCTGAAGCGCATGGAGCAATGCGTGCGACGTTTGCTGGAGCACAAGGTCGATGGCGTCGCCATCATGACCTCGGAGATGGAGCCAAGGCTGGTCCAGGTGCTCAGCCGCCGCGACATCCCCATGGTTTTCCTCGATACCGGCAAGGTCGGCCGCAACATCAGCAACATCACGATTGATTATGAACAGGGCATCGCGCTCGCCATCGATCATCTTTTGCAGCTCGGGCACAAACGCATCGCCTTGATCCAGGGCCCGCCAACTTTGAAGTCCGCCGTGACGCGCCGAAACGCGTTCGTCGCTTCGCTCAAACGCCGGAACATCACACTCCCACGCGAGTACATACACACCGGGAATCACGGAGTGGATGGGGGGCAGACCGCCATGAATGAGCTGCTCGATCTTCCTTCGCCCCCGACCGCTGTGATGTGCTCTAACGATCTGACTGCGATCGGCGCGCTCAATGCCGCACATGCGCGGGGCATACAGGTTCCGTCTGATCTGTCTCTCATCGGATTCGACGACATTCAATTGAGCGGATTCATGCAGCCGCCGCTAACGACGATTCGTGTCTCGCGAGTGGAGATAGCCCGGCGCGCTTTCATGGCACTGTACGGCACGGTTCCCGGATCGCGAACGCGAACGGCAAATCACATGATCTCTACAGAATTGATCGTTCGCCGCTCTACCGCTTCTCCAGCAAAGCGCTAGACATGAGACGTACGAAACGCGAGGCAGAGAACCGGAGCGCTCTGCTCTCAAAATAAACAATCATCGTCTTTACTTATTCGACAGTTACGCTCTTCGCCAGATTCCTGGGCTGATCGACATCGCAACCCCTCCTCACGGCAACGTGATAAGCGAGTAGCTGCAACGGCACAACTTCAAGTATCGGCAGCAGCATCTCAGGAGCTTTGGGGATGTGGATGGTGTGTTCTACGAGACTGCATATCTCGTCGTC